>NZ_JCACET010000009.1:0-402733 GCF_059502485.1 Paraflavitalea sp. | reverse complement strand
TGATGTATAAACTTCTCAGCCGTCAGCTCCGGCAGGTTTAAGTAGCCACGGGCCACTCCTGCCCCACCAACATACAATTCTCCGGGAATGCCAATGGCGCAGGGAATACCCGCCTCCTCGAGTATATAAGCCGTCCTGTTGCCCAAAGGTTTGCCGATGGGAATAGACGGGCCTTTCAATTCCTTTATCTCATAAGTAAGCGAGAAGGTCGTATTCTCAGTTGGGCCATACCCGTTGAACAAACGGAGATGCGGAAACCTTTTTTTCAGGATACCGATATGCCCTGGAGAAAGCTTCTCTCCTCCTGCAACCACTACCTTCAAACCCTCAAACAGATCAGGGTCATTATCAGTAAGCTGATTCAGCAACCCCGCAGTAAGCCACATGATCTTCACGGAGTGTTGTCGTATGATTCTTTTAAGAGCCGTTGGTTTTAAGATGTCTTCTGGCGGGCACAGTACCAAAGATCCACCCGTAAGCAACATGCTCCAGTACTCAAAAGTGGTGGCGTCAAAAGATACAGATCCGGTTGAGAGCAGTATATTGTTTTGTTTGAAGTCGAGTGTGTCGAGCCCTCCCCTGATGAGGCTGACAACATTGCCATGCTCAACCAGTACCCCTTTAGGCCTTCCGGTCGTACCTGATGTATAGATCACATAACAGAGCTCATGGGAGTTGCCGTTGTGGGCCACCCGTTCAGTAGGTAGTTGGGCCAGCATAGTTGCCTCCTGCAGCAGGTTCACTGCGACAATGTCTTCGGGGAGGTCTTGAATAAGTCGGTCAGTGAGTACGATTCGTGCGCTGGTGTCTTCGAGAATGAAGCGGATCCTTTCCGTGGGATAACTGATATCGATAGGCACATAGGCAGCCCCTGCTTTCAATATGGCAATAATGCCGATGATCATTTCCGGTGACCGTTCCATGCAGACAGGTACGAGTGATCCGGGTTCTATTCCATGATGTAGTAGGTAATGAGCGAGCTGATTACTTTTCTGATCGAGTTGCCGGTAACTAAGGCTGCTATCGTTAAACACCACAGCCGTGGCATCGGGAGTAAGCAGTGCCTGAGCTGTAAAAAGGTGTGCTACTGTTGCAGTTGCCGGATATTCAACAACGGTATTGTTAAAATCCAATAATACTTTTTCCCTGTCTGCTGTTGTTAGTAATGATAGAGATGATATTTTTTGATTGGGGTCTTCTATGATACTTTTTAATAACTGTTCGTAATATTGAGCCATACGGTCGATGCTGACCTCGTCAAAAAGGTCGGTAGCATATTCGATAGTAAGGAGTAAACCCTCTTTAGTTTCTCTTATGTCAAAATTAAGATCGAATTTGGAAGTACTGTGATGAATATCTTCCATGAATAATTCCAGGTCTGCTAAAAGGAGCTCAGGAATATGAGGAGTATTCTGTAGTGCAAAAATGATCTGGAATAAAGGATTACGCCCTAAATCACGCGGGCTTTCTACCGCATCCACTACCCTTTCAAAAGGAGCGTCCTGGTTTTCATAAGCCTCCAGCAGCGTGGTCTTTACCTGATTCAGCAATTCCGTGAACGATAATGAACCTTTTAGCTCACTGCGAATCACGAGCGTATTGACGAAGAAGCCTACGAGCGATTCTAATTCCTGCTGCCGCCGGTTAGCAATAGGCGTTCCTATTGCTATATCTGTTGAATTACTGTAGCGGAAAAGCAATACGTTGAATGCACTTAGTAGCACCATGTACAGCGTAACTTCCTCTGTATTGCTGATATGCTTAAGAGCTTGTGCCAGCTCTTTGTTCAAAACCCTCATTAGCCTGGCGCCTTTGCCATTCTGTACTGCAGGGCGAACGTGGTCCAGCGGTAGATCGAGTGGCTGGATACCATCAAGCTTGTTTTTCCAATACTGCAGTTGCTGATCCATGGTAGCCCCTTCGAGGTAAGCACGTTGCCAAATAGCATAGTCGCTATATTGAACCTCCGGCTTGGGTAATCGAGATTGCTCGCCTTTGATGCCGGCGGCGTAATGTTCCACCAACTCCTTTACGAGTACAGATAAGCTCCAGCCGTCGGAGGCAATGTGGTGCATGACCACTATAAGGATGTATTCTTCCCCGCTTACCTCGAGTAGCTCTGCACGCAACATGTAATCAGCTGAAAGATCAAAAGGACGGCTGATGCTTTGAAAAATATAATCGCGGATAGCAACTTCGTCTTTATTACCAAAAGGGATTAGCTGCATCTTCCAGGCATCTTCGCTGCTCACCTGTTGAAAGCAACCTCCTTCCTGTTCTGCAACAACGGTTCTGAGTACCTCATGCCTTTTGATAATGGCGTGCAAACTCTGTTCGAGTAGGCTAACCTGCAATGCGCCTTTCAGGCGCATGACTGCCGGCATATGATATTGCACGCTACCCTGCAGGCGATCTATAAACCATAAGCGTTCCTGAGAATAAGATAACGGGGCCAGTTCTCCTGCTGCAAGTGTATTGCGGCCAATCGAAAAATCATTGAGAATACGGATGCTATCTTTCTCTGGTTTAAAATATTCGATTAGTAGATCCTTGTGCTTTTTTAAGTCATCGAGAAGCGCACTGTCAACTATTTTGTTTTTAGGGATTTTTACTACCAGATCCTCCTTTTCCAGGAATAGTTTGATTCCCTGGGCCTTGCATCCCTTTAGTATATTTAATACTATTATATACCCTTTCATGCTTCTCTTTTAAAGAAATTTGAAAACCATATTTGGTTGGGTGCCGGATTGAATGACAATATAGAAGTCAGCATTACAATACCTGGATCTGCCGATCCGGTAAAGCAAATGATGGCTCATATACTACTGAGAAAGAAATTAAATAAGCATTGCGGTTAAGCAATGAAGATAGTATGGTGGTTTTTGTCGGGAGAAACGATTACGGTTCGTTCTTAAAACGTATAGGTCGTAAATGACGGGTTAAACTTAAATACTTATAATGTTCGGGGTAGAAAGTTGATGAGGTAGCTGCCTTACCATGCAGGACTCTGTGTTGTTTTTGATCTCTCATAATGACTTCGGTTTAATAGCAGGTAATAAGACTTGATTAGTGTGAATTTGCGATGCTGGTTCCGTATGGACAAGTTAAGTATTTCGTGTGAATTAAATTGATTGCAAAAGCATTATTTTGTTAATATTTTTTAGTCTAAGGTTAAATTTGACCTGATCATGGATATCATCGTTTACTTGTTGCTGATATTGACTTTTGTCATGTGCTGAAATTACCCAAATAGGCTATCAGATTCTGACGATCGTGTATTCTTCATGCTCCGCTTCCACGTTGTTTGCCTGGATATGTTTTGCCAAAGACGCCACTGTTGAATGCTGAAATAACTCCTTTACACCTGTTTCTACACCAATCCTGTTTCGTATCAGGGAGGTCACCCTTGTGGCAAGCAGTGAGTGTCCTCCGAGTTCAAAGAAATTGTCTTCGATTCCAACCCGCTCAACCTTGAGGAGTTCTCTCCATATTTCAGTGAGTTGCTTTTCGAGCTCACTGCGCGGTGCTACATAACTGATTATCTTAGCCTTCGAAGCAGCTGGCTTAGGTAATGAGCGTTTATCGACTTTCCCATTAGGGGTAAGCGGTATGCTGTCAATTTCCAGGAGTACTGCCGGTACCATATAGTCGGGCAGCCTGCTTCGTAACTGTTTCAGCACGGTCGATTGATCGTAGCCGGCCAGCGACACCACATAGCCGACCAGTCTCCTGTTGCCGGCATCTCCTGTATCTGCGATGACCACGCACTGGCCTATGCCATCGAAGGATTGAAGGGCGCTTTCCACTTCTCCCAGCTCGATACGGTATCCCCTGATCTTAACCTGATCATCACGACGGCCAAGAAATTCTATATTTCCATCCGCCAGCCAACGGGCCCTGTCGCCTGTTTTGTACAGCCGGGCCTCCGGATTTTCGTTAAAACCATCGGATACGAACTTTTCAGCCGTCAGTCCAGGCAGGTTTTGATATCCTGTTGCTACACAGGTGCCGCCTATATAAAGTTCACCCATAATACCCACAGGACAAGGTTGTAAGACTTTGTCGAGAATATACATTTGTGCGTTGCTGATAGGCTGACCAATGGGCGGTAACGGTCGATGTTGATAGTCTTCCGGCTGCACCTTATAAGAGGTAACCACATGGGCTTCCGTTGGGCCATATTGATTGATCAATGCTGCTCCGGTAGTATCCATCAGCAACCTGATTTCATGAGTTAATTTCAGTTGTTCCCCTGCTGTAATGATTTCCTTAATCGTTTGCGGATAATACCCTGCTTCATGACAATATTCAGCCACACCTTGTAGCACCACATAAGGAACAAGCAGATGAGTAACGGCTGTTTGGTTAATCTTTTCAACCAGTTTAGCGAAATCTTTTCTGTCATCATCACTGATCAGCTCAAGAGTCGATCCGGTACAAAGGGCAGTAAATATCTCCTGGAAGCTTACGTCGAAATTGATGCTGGCAAATTGCAGTATCCGCATGTTGGAAGAAGCAAGCTCCCGTTTTTGCCATTGCAGTAGGTTGACAAGGGCGACATGCGGCATCTTAACACCTTTAGGTTTACCAGTGGTGCCTGACGTATAGATGATGTAACAGATATCGTTGGTTGTTACAGTGCTGGTAACCCTGTTGGTCGACTCCCCTGCTATAGTATTCAGTTCGCCTGATATATTGATCGGCTCAATACCTTCCGGTAATTCTTTTATATTTCCATCAGTTACTACAACGCCAGCTCCGGTATCATGAAGTATAAATTGTATCCTTTCGGCTGGATAGTTGATGTCGATAGGTACATAGGCTGCGCCTGATTTTAGTATGCCTACAATACCGGTGATCATGGCTATGGAGCGGTCCATACAAACAGGTATCAGCGAGCCGGCGCCAATTCCTTTAGCTTGCAGGTGATGGGCAATCTGGTTGCTTTTTTCCTCCAGTTCCCGGTAGGTAATAGAATGATCATTAAAAGCCACAGCAATCGCATCGGGTGTTAATGTCGCTTGCGCTTCAAAAAGATCGGTGACGGTTGCTATTGCAGGATACTCGACTGCTGTATTGTTGAACGTGGTTACAACCTGTTGCTTTTCGGCATCGTTTAATAAGGTAAGCGATATGATCTTTTGGTCGTGATTGTTTAAAATGCTTTTCAGTAGTTGCTCATAATGATGTCCCATTCGCTCAATGCTTGCCCGGTCAAAAAGATCGGTCGCATATTCGATAGACATAAGGATGCCCTCGTTAACTTCTCGGAGATCAATACTTAGATCAAACTTAGCTGTATTGTTATCGTACGTTTCAATCAGCAGATCGAGATCTGTTAATTGAAGTGTTGGTATATCTGGTGTGTTTTGAAATGCGAACATTACCTGGAATAAGGGAGATCGGCTCAGATCGCGTTCCACCCCCGCCACCTCTACGACTCTTTCAAAGGGGGCATCCTGATGTTCATAAGCTTCCAGTAGCGTGATTTTTATTTGTCTCAGCAGCTCCCTGAAGGATAGATCGTCTTTTAATTCACTGCGTACTACAAGCGTATTGACAAAAAATCCCACAAGCGATTCAATCTCCTGCTGACGGCGGTTAGCGATGGGCGTACCTACTACAATGTCCTCTGATCCACTATAGCGGTACAATAGTATCTTGAAGACGCTTAACAATACCATGTAAAGCGTTGCTCCCTCCTGTGTACTGAGTTCTTTGAGGGCTTTGATCAATGTTTTATCCAATGTCTTCACGAGGCAGGATCCCTTGCCGCTTTGCACAGCAGGCCGTGCATGGTCAAGCGGCAGGTCGATAGGCTGAATGCCTGCAAGCTTGTTTTTCCAATACTGCAGTTGTTGGTCCAGTATGGCTCCTTCCAGATGCGTGCGTTGCCAAATGGCATAATCACTATACTGCACTTCAAGTGGAGGCAAAATAGATTGCCTTCCTTCAATGCCGGCATCGTATAACTCCACCAGCTCCTTTACAAGCACGGCCAGGCTCCAGCCATCAGAGGCGATATGGTGCATGGTTACCACAAGTATATACTCTTCTTTAGATAGCTCCAGCAGTGCGGCCCGCAGCATAAAATCCGCGGATAGATCAAAAGGCTGGCTGGTACTTTGCGCGATATAGAGTTTAATAGCTGCGTCATCATTGTCAGTAAAAGAAACCAATGATAGTGACCATCCCTTTTCATCCTTGATCTGCTGATAACAGATGCCCTCCTGTTCTATTAGTACGGTTCTGAGCACTTCATGTCTGGCAATGATGGCACGCAAACTTTGTTCGAGAACACCCACCTGAACTTTTCCCTTCAGTCGCAATACCGCTGGCATGTGATATTGCGTACTTCCCTGCAGACGATCGATGAACCATAAGCGTTCCTGGCTGAATGATAGGGGGAGCAGGTCTCCGGGTTGTTTAACAACGCCTGCAACTTTAGGTAAAACAGACTTGGACGTCTGGGTAGAAAGATGACGGGCCAACGTTTCGATGGTAGGATATAAGAACAGGTCCTTTACGCCTGCTTCAATGTTCAGGCGACGACGAATGACTGATAATACCCTTGTGGCAAGCAGAGAATGTCCGCCGAGCTCAAAGAAGTTGTCTTCGATGCCAATACGTTCAACCCTGAGCAGTTCGCTCCATATTTCAGTGAGTTGCTTTTCCCGTTCAGTACGGGGCGCCACATAACTTACCTTCATCACGGAGGTGTCGGGCCTTGGAAGCGCTCGTTTATCCACCTTCCCATTGGAGGTGAGTGGGATGCTGTCGATCTCAACAAGCATAGCCGGTATCATATACTCCGGCAACTTGTTGCGCAGTTCCTGTAATACACTTGGCCGTGCATACGCTCCATCAGGCGCCATATAGCCAATCAGTCTTTTACTGCCTGTACTGTTGTCGGCCACAGCAATAACTACACACTGCCCTACTCCCTGGCAGGATTGCAGCGCACTCTCCACCTCGCCCAACTCGATGCGATAACCTCTGATTTTGACCTGGTCATCACGTCGACCCAGGAATTCGATATTGCCATCCGGTAACCAGCGAGCTATATCCCCTGTTCTATAAAGAAAGGCATTATCATCTTTGCTAAACCAATCCTTGAGAAAGCGTTCCTGGGTAAGTTCAGGGCGGTTTAGGTATCCCTGTGCTACACTGTCGCCGCCAATGAACAATTCACCTGCTATGCCGATGGGACATAAACTCCCATATTTGTCTAATAGGTAGATTTGGGTATTACTGATAGGACTACCAATTGGAGGCAACGGCTGCTGCTTACAATCTGCTACCTGTACTTTGTAGGCAGTAACTACATGCGTTTCCGAAGGCCCGTAATAGTTGTACAATGCTAAACCTGTTAAGCGGCAAAGCGCAATTATTTCTGCTGACATGCGCAATTGTTCCCCTGCAGTAAATATATGCGTGAGGCTTTTCAGGCTACCCTCACTGCTGATATCCTGAATTGCCTGCTCGCTCACCGCTTGCAACACTACAAATGGAATAAAGAGATGATTCACTTCATATTGCTGAACCACAGACAGCAACTGGTGCATATCTTTTCTTTCCATTTCTCCTATTAGCACGATAGAGCCTCCAAAACACAATACCGAAAATATTTCTTGAAAACTGGCGTCGAAATTAATACTGGCAAATTGAAGCACCCGTTTTGTAGACGTGTCGTTAAGTAGACCATCGTGCCACAAAAGGAGATTTACCATTGCCCGGTGATGCATTTTCACACCTTTAGGCTTGCCAGTGGTGCCTGATGTATAGATCAGGTAACAGA
This sequence comes from Paraflavitalea sp., assembly GCF_059502485.1. Taxonomy (NCBI): domain Bacteria; kingdom Pseudomonadati; phylum Bacteroidota; class Chitinophagia; order Chitinophagales; family Chitinophagaceae; genus Paraflavitalea; species Paraflavitalea sp. The sequence goes on along the minus strand of NZ_JCACET010000009.1, from coordinate 394,935 downwards.
GATCGTCGGAATTTCCTTTATGTATAAACTGTTCCTTTGGATATTGTGCCAGCGTATGCTGATCCTTTAGTAAGTTGATGACTTCAATGCCTGTGGGCAGGTCTTGTACACTTCCATCACCTACGATCAATCGGGCATCAGTGTCGGCAAGTATAAAATGTATCCGTTCTATTGGATAACTAATATCAATAGGTACATAGGCGGCGCCAGACTTTAGTATTCCAACAATCCCAACAACCATGGCTATGGAACGGTCCATGCAAACAGGTACCAGGGAGTTTGAGCCAATGCCCTTAGCTCGTAGATAATGCGCAAGCTGATTACTTTCTTCATTCAGTTGCCGGTAACTGAACTGTTGATCCCCATCTATCACGGCAATCGAATCAGGGGTTTTGTGAAACTGCTCCTGGAATAGGTCGGCTACTGTTTGGTCAAGTTCATAAGCAATAGCTGTGTCATTAAAGCCATGCAGTAGTAGCTCCTTTTCCTGATTATCCAATAACGAAATACCTGAAACCGGTTTATTCAGGTCAATTAGTATACAGCGCAATAATTCTTCATAATGTAATAACATGCGCTTGATGCGCGATTGCTCAAATAAGTCTGTTGCATATTCAACAGTAAGATGAAGATGATCGTTTATTTCCCTGAGATCGAAGTTTAGGTCGAACTTGGCAGTGTCATTTTTATGCTCCTCCAATAGTAGCGTTACATCCTTTAGTTGCAGATCAGGAATATGCGGTGTATTCTGAAGAGCAAACATCACCTGGAATAAAGGAGACCGGCTGAGGTCGCGTTCTCCCCCTACCACATCGACTACTTTTTCAAATGGCGCATCCTGTTGCTCATAGGCTTCAAGCAAGGTGTTTTTGAGCTGTTGAAGCAACTGTTTGAAGGATAGCTCACCTTTGAGCTCACTGCGAATCACGATTGTATTGACAAAGAATCCTACGAGTGATTCAATCTCCTGTTGACGCCTGTTGGCAATGGGAGTACCCACGGCAATATCTTCAGATCCACTGTAGCGATACAGCAGTACTTTGAAGGCGCTGAGTAAGACCATGTAAAGCGTTACTCCTTCCTGTGTGCTGAGGTCTCTGAGCGCTTTTACCAATTCTTTGTCGAAGACCTTCACCAGTGAGGCTCCCCTTCCACTTTGCACAGCAGGCCGTGGATAGTCAAGGGGCAGATCAGGCGGTTGGATGCCTTCCAGCTTTTTTTTCCAGTAACTAAGCTGTTTTTCCAGTACGACTCCCTCCAGATAAGTACGCTGCCAGATGGCATAGTCACTGTACTGTACTTCCAGCCCGGGAAGTTCAGGCGTTTCCCCTGCCAGTGCTGCGGAGTAGAGCGCCGATAACTCTTTTATGAGAATGGGCAGACTCCAGCCGTCGGAAGCGATGTGGTGCATGAGCACCACAAGAATGTATTCGCTGGCTGATAGCTCGATTAGTTCAGCCCGGAACATATAGTCAGCCGATAGATCGAACGGTCTGCTGATACATTGCGCAATGTATTGGGAGATGGCGTCCTCATCGTTACCTGCAATGGATGTTCGTGATAGCTGCCATTGTTTTTCACTATTGATCTGCTGGAAACACACACCTTCCTGTTCAATAAGCACGGTTCTGAGGACTTCATGCCTTTGGATGATGGATCGGAGGCTGTGCTCGAGCATGTTGACGTGCAGGTTTCCTTTGAGGCGTATGACCGCTGGCATGTGATACTGTACTGATCCCTGCAGTCGGTCGATAAACCACAGTCGCTCCTGGCTGAAAGATACCGGCAGTAGCTGTCCTGGTTGCTTTACCGTTGGCAGGACCTGCGGTAAAACAGCCACAGGGGCTTTTTCATTGAGGAATCGTGCCATGGCTTCAATGGTGGGATACAGGAACAGATCCTTGACCCCCGCCTCTATATTGAGGCGACGTCGAATGAGCGATAAAACCCTTGTTGCCAGCAGTGAGTGTCCCCCAAGTTCGAAGAAGTTGTCGTGAATGCCAATTCGTTCGATTTTCAATAATTCCGCCCATATTGCTGAGAGCTGCTTTTCGGGCTCAGTGCGTGGTGCCACATAGCTGATTGCTTTTGCCTTCGAAGCAACTGGTTTAGGCAGTGAACGTTTATCAGTTTTCCCATTGGAGGTGAGCGGTATACTATCAATTTCCATAAGCACTGCCGGTACCATATACTCAGGCAGCCTGCTTCGTAACTGATTCAGTACAGTCGATTGATCATAACCTGCCAGCGGCACTACATAGCCGACCAGTCTCCTGTTGCCGGCATCTCCCGTATCCGCGATGACCACGCACTGGCCAACGCCATCGCAGGATTGCAGCGCGCTTTCCACTTCTCCCGGCTCGATACGATATCCCCTGATCTTAACCTGATCATCACGGCGGCCAAGAAATTCTATATTTCCATCCACGAGCCAACGGGCTCTGTCGCCTGTTTTATACAACCTCGCTCCTGGCTGTTTACTAAAACTGTCAGGGATAAATTTCTCAGTCGTCAGCGCTGGTAAAAGTTGATAACCGGCTGCAACACAGATTCCGCCTATGTACAACTCTCCCGTTATGCCCAACGGGCAAGGTTGAAGCCCTTCATCGAGAATATACATTTGTACGTTGCTGATAGGCTGACCAATGGGCGGCAACGGTCGATGATGATAATCTTCCGGCTGTACCTTATAAGAGGTAACCACATGAGCTTCTGTTGGGCCATATTGATTGATAAGTACTGCACCTGTATGATCGACAAGCGCTTTGACGTCGTTGGTCAGTTTCAGTTGTTCCCCTGCTGTAATGACTTCCTTAAGCGTTTGTGGATAATATCCCGTTTCATGACAATATTCGGCCACCCCTTGTAACACCACATAAGGAACGAACAGGTGAGTGACGGCTGTCTGATTGATCTTTTCAACCAGTTTCGAAAAATCTTTTCTGTCATCATCACTGATCAGTTCAAGAGTCGATCCCGTACAAAGGGCGGTAAAGATTTCCTGGAAACTGACGTCAAAATTGATGCTGGCAAATTGGAGTATCCGTATATCTGAAGAAGTGAGCTCCCGTTTTTGCCATTGCAGCAAATTGACGAGTGCGGCATGAGGCATTCTGACACCTTTGGGCCTGCCGGTTGTTCCTGATGTGTAGATAACATAGCAAAGATCTGCTACCGTTGCTTTGTTGGTGGTCCTATATTTCGGTTTATCTGCTATAGCCTCCCCCTCGCCTGTTATGTTGATGGGCTCAATAGCTTCCGGCAGGTCTTGTATGTTTCTATCGGTCACGATCAAATGAGCATGAATATCAGCCAGAATGAACTCCATCCTTTCGGCTGGATAGTTGATGTCGATGGGCACATAGGCAGCGCCTGATTTTAGGATGCCTACAATACCGGTGATCATGGCTATGGAACGGTCCATGCAAACAGGTACCAGTGATCCTGCGCCAATGCCTTTAGCTTGCAGGTGATGGGCAAGCTGATTACCTTTTTCTTCCAGTTCCTGGTAGGTAATAGAATGATCATTAAAAGCCACGGCAATCGCATTCGGTGTTAGTGCGGCTTGTACTTCAAAAAGATCGGTAACGGTTGCAGTTGCAGGATACGCAACTGCTGTGTTGTTGAATGTGGTTACAACCTGGCGTTTTTCGTCATCATTTAATAAGGTAAGCGATATGATCTTTTGATCATAATTGTTTACGACGCTTTTCAGTAATTGCTCGTAATGCTGTCCCATTCGCTCAATACTTGCCCGGTCAAAAAGATCAGTTGCATATTCGATAGACATGATGATGCCTTCGTTGGTCTCCCGAAGATCAATACTTAGATCAAACTTTGCCGTATTATTATCGTGCGTTTCAATCAGCAGATCGAGATCTGTTAGCTGAAGTGCCGGTATGTCAGGAGTGTTTTGCAGTGCGAACAATACCTGGAATAATGGAGACAAGCTTAGGTCGCGTTGTGCGTCCGTCACCTCCACGACCCTTTCAAAAGGTGCGTCTTGATACTCATAAGCTTCCAGCAGCGTAGCTTTCACTTGTTTCAGCAACTCCCTGAAGGATAGATCGCCTTTTAGTTCACTGCGCACTACAAGCGTATTCACAAAAAATCCCACAAGCGATTCGATCTCCTGCCGGCGGCGGTTGGCAATGGGCGTACCCACAGCAAGATCTGTCGAGCCGCTATAGCGATACAACAATATCTTGAAGACGCTTAGCAGTACCATATAAAGCGTTGCTCCCTCCTGTGTGCTGAGTTCTTTGAGGGCTTTGATCAACGTCTTGTCCAATGTCTTCACGAGACTGGCTCCCTTGCCGCTTTGCACAGCAGGTCGTACATGGTCAAGTGGCAGGTCGATCGGCTGAATGCCTGCAAGCTTGTTTTTCCAATATTGCAGTTGCTGTTCCAGCACGGCTCCTTCCAGGTGCGTGCGTTGCCAGATAGCATAGTCACTATATTGTACTTCCAGTCCAGGTAAGTTTGGTGTGCTGCCGGAGACGCCTGCGCTGTATAGCTCCACCAGTTCTTTTACAAGTACTGCCAGGCTCCATCCATCAGAAGAGATGTGGTGCATAACTACCACGAGTATATACTCTTCTCTGGACAACTCCAGCAATTCAGCCCGAACCATATAGTCTGTAGAAAGATCAAAAGGTTGAAGGATGCTTTGAGTGATGTATTCCTTAAGACCTTCCTCATTCCTGTCCGCAAAAGATAACAAAGGTAGAGCCCATGCTGCTTCACTCCTGATCTGTTGATAACAAACACCCTCCTGCTCTATCAGTACAGTTCTGAGTACTTCATGCCTGGCAATGATGGCACGCAAGCATTGCTCGAGAACGTCCACCCGCACATGGCCTTTCAATCGCATCACCACTGGCATATGATATTGCACACTGCCCTGCAAGCCGTCGATAAACCATAAACGTTCCTGGCTGAATGATACAGGCAGCAGATCGCTTGGTTGTTTGGTAGCGGCCACTATTCGTGGCAATACCGACAATGGAGCCTTGGCTACGAGGTAGCCGGCCAGCGATTTAATCGTGGGGTATAAAAACAAGTCTTTTACACCTGTTTCTGCACCAATCCTGCTTCTTATCAATGATGTCACGCGTGTAGCGAGCAATGAGTGCCCGCCGAGTTCAAAGAAGTTATCCTCGATACCAATCCGCTCAACTTTAAGGAGTTCACTCCATATTTCAGTAAGCTGCTTTTCCAGTTCAGTACGTGGTGCCACATAGCTTACCTGCATCATGGAAGCGTCCGGCTTTGGAAGCGCTCGCTTATCCACCTTTCCATTGGAGGTGAGTGGGATGCTGTTGATTTCTACAAGTACAGCCGGGATCATGTACTCCGGCAATTTGTTGCGTAATTCCTGTAATACACCCGGTCGCGTATAGGTTTCGGCAGGTACCACATAGCCAATTAGCCTTTTGCTGCCGGTGCTGTTGTCTGCCACAGCAATCACTACACACTGCCCTACTCCCTGGCAGGATTGCAGCGCACTCTCCACCTCGCCCAACTCGATGCGATAACCTCTGATCTTGACCTGGTCATCACGTCGACCCAGGAATTCGATATTGCCATCTGGTAACCAGCGGGCTATATCCCCTGTTTTGTAAAGCTTTTCGCTATCCTGGTTATCGAATGGGTGACTAATAAACTTTTCGGCTGTTAGTTCGGGAAGATTTTGATAACCTGTAGCAACACAGGCGCCGCCTATATATAATTCTCCTGTTACGCCCAGTGGGCAAGGTTGCTGCTGCTCATCAAGGATGTACAATTGCGTATTACTGATGGGTTGACCGATGGGTGGCAGCGGACGCTGGAGATAATCTTCCGGCTGTACATTATAAGAAGAGACTACATGAGCTTCCGTTGGTCCATATTGATTGATCAGAATTGCCCCTGTAGTATCAGTCAATAGTCTGATATCATGCGTCAATTTCAGTTGTTCGCCCGCTGTAATAATGGTGCTAAGCGCTTTGGGATAATAACCTGTTTCACTGCAATATTCTGCTACACCCTGCAGCACAACATAAGGAACGAATAAATGAGTAACTGCAGCCTCATTGATCTTGGTCACCAGTGTCGCAAAGTCTTTTCGGTCATCATCACTGATCAGTTCAAGAGCCGCGCCTGAACAGAGCGCGGTAAATATCTCCTGAAAGCTCACATCGAAGTTAATACTGGCAAATTGTAGTATCCTTATGTCGGAAGAAATAAGTTGCTTTCTTTGCCATTGCAGCAGGTTGACAAGCGCCGTGTGGGGCATCCTCACCCCTTTAGGTCGTCCGGTAGTGCCCGATGTATAGATCACATAACAAAGACTGGCGGCAGTAGCGTTGCTGACAACCCTGTGCTTTGGCTCACCCGCTATATACTGCCGGTCTCTTAATACATTGATGACTTCGATATGCTCCGGCAGATCCTGTACGCTTCCATCGGTTACGATCAATTGGGCATTCGTGTCAGCCAGAATGAACCGCATCCTTTCAACAGGATAGCTGAGTTCGATTGGTACATAAGCTGCGCCGGATTTTAGTATACCCACAATACAAACTATCAGGTCTGTGGAGCGGTCCAGGCAAACAGGTACCAATGCACCTGAGCCAATCCCTTTGGACTGCAAATAATGAGCAAGCTGATTACTTTTTTCCTCCAGTTCCCGATAACTAAGCTCAATACCATTAAATGATACGGCAGTGATATCAGGCGTCAGCGTAGCCTGTTCTTCAAAAAGATCGGCTACGGTTGCCGTTGCTGAATATGCCGATAATGTGTTGTTGAAGTCTTTTACTATCTGTTGTCGCTCTGCTGTTTTCAATAAAGAAAGAGCGTTAATCTTCTCATCACGGTTTGCTACAGCATTTCTCAGCAACTGCTCATAATGCGCTCCCAGCCGTTCGATGCCGACCCTGTCAAAAAGATCGGTCGAATACTCGAACTCGAAATATAGCTGTTCGTCGCGTTCAACAGCCATAACATTGATATCAAACTTGGCTGTATTATGGTAATTGTTCTCGGGATGCAATGTTAGCTCACCGAGCTGCAGCTCCGGAATATTGGGCGTGTTTTGAAGCGCAAACATTACCTGAAATAAAGGAGATCGGCTTAGGTCGCGTTCTGCTCTTGCCACCTCTACTACTCTTTCAAAGGGGGCGTCCTGATTCTCATAAGCTTCCAGCAGCGTCGCTTTCACTTGTCTCAGCAACTCCCTGAAGGATAATGTACCCCTCAACTCACTACGTATTACAAGCGTATTGACAAAGAAGCCTGCAAGCGATTCGATTTCCTGTTGGCGTCGGTTAGCAATGGGGGTGCCCACGGCAATATCTTCGGAACCACTATAGCGATATAATAATACCTTGAAAACACTGAGCAACACCATAAAGAGCGTTGTCCCTTCTTCCCTGCAGAGCTCTTTAAGAGCACTGGTGAGTTCTTTATCCACGACAATGTATATCGAACTTCCCTTTCCGCTCTGTACAGCAGGCCGTATATGGTCAAGCGGCAGATCGATCGGTTGGATGCCTTGCAGTTTACCTTTCCAGTACTGCAGTTGCCGGTCCAGTACAGGACCTTCCAGATAGGTGCGTTGCCAGATTGCATAATCACTGTACTGAACTTCCAGCTCAGGTAAGTTGGCTATTTCGCCCGAGAGTCCTGCGCTATATAAAGTTGACAGTTCTTTTATCAGTATAGGCAGGCTCCAGCCATCGGAAGCAATGTGATGAATCACCACCACAAGCAAGTGATCATCCTGTGATAGCTCCAGTAGCTCTGCGCGCACCATATAATCTGCCGAAAGATTGAAAGGCCGATCGATATAGGCAGCAATATGTTGTCTGCTGATTGCTTCATCATTATTGATGAAAGATACCTGGGACAGTTTCCACTGATCTCCACGCCTGATCTGTTGGTAACATATCCCGTCTTGTTCCATCAACACAGTGCTGAGTACTTCATGCCTGTTGATAATAGCACACAGGCTCTGTTCGAGTACCTCAACCTGTAGAGGTCCGCTCAACCGTATTATAGCCGACATGTGATATTGTACACTGCCTTGCAACCGGTCGATGAACCACAAGCGTTCCTGGCTGAATGATACGGGTAGCAGATCTCCCGGTTGTTTGGCAATAGCCGTTATCCTTGGCAATACGGTACCGGCTATTTGAGTAGAAAGATGTTGGGCCAGTTCACGAATAGTTGGATATAAGAATAAGTCCTTAACACCTGCTTCCATGCCCAGGCGCTGGCGAATGATGGACAATGCCCGTGTGGCGAGCAGGGAGTGACCACCAAATGAGAAAAAATTATCCTCGATGCCTATAAACTCTATTTGCAACAATTCAGCCCATATCGTTGCCAATTGTTTTTCCAGTTCCGTCCCGGGGGCCACAGAGCCTGCCTTCATGTGCGAAGCATCCGGCTTCGGCAATGCCCCTTTATTTACTTTCCCATTAGCAGTAAGCGGCAGGTTGTCGAGCTGCATGAGAATAGTCGGTATCATATACGCAGGCAACTTGCTGCGCAATTGGTCCAGCACTGTCGAATGATCGTAATCTGCCAACCCTACTACATAACCAACCAATCTGCCGCTGCCTGAATGATCAGGTTCTGCTACAACTACACACTGTTGCACGCCATGACAGGCTTGTAGCGCCGCCTCCACTTCGCCTGGTTCAATGCGGTATCCCCTGATCTTTACCTGGTCATCCCTTCTTCCGAGGAACTCGATGTTGCCATCGGGTAGCCATCGTGCCCTGTCCCCCGTTTTATAAAGCCTTTTATTATTGTCGTTACTGAATGGGTGATGTATAAACTTCTCAGCCGTCAGCTCCGGCAGGTTTAAGTAGCCACGGGCCACTCCTGCCCCACCAACATACAATTCTCCGGGAATGCCAATGGCGCAGGGAATACCCGCCTCCTCGAGTATATAAGCCGTCCTGTTGCCCAAAGGTTTGCCGATGGGAATAGACGGGCCTTTCAATTCCTTTATCTCATAAGTAAGCGAGAAGGTCGTATTCTCAGTTGGGCCATACCCGTTGAACAAACGGAGATGCGGAAACCTTTTTTTCAGGATACCGATATGCCCTGGAGAAAGCTTCTCTCCTCCTGCAACCACTACCTTCAAACCCTCAAACAGATCAGGGTCATTATCAGTAAGCTGATTCAGCAACCCCGCAGTAAGCCACATGATCTTCACGGAGTGTTGTCGTATGATTCTTTTAAGAGCCGTTGGTTTTAAGATGTCTTCTGGCGGGCACAGTACCAAAGATCCACCCGTAAGCAACATGCTCCAGTACTCAAAAGTGGTGGCGTCAAAAGATACAGATCCGGTTGAGAGCAGTATATTGTTTTGTTTGAAGTCGAGTGTGTCGAGCCCTCCCCTGATGAGGCTGACAACATTGCCATGCTCAACCAGTACCCCTTTAGGCCTTCCGGTCGTACCTGATGTATAGATCACATAACAGAGCTCATGGGAGTTGCCGTTGTGGGCCACCCGTTCAGTAGGTAGTTGGGCCAGCATAGTTGCCTCCTGCAGCAGGTTCACTGCGACAATGTCTTCGGGGAGGTCTTGAATAAGTCGGTCAGTGAGTACGATTCGTGCGCTGGTGTCTTCGAGAATGAAGCGGATCCTTTCCGTGGGATAACTGATATCGATAGGCACATAGGCAGCCCCTGCTTTCAATATGGCAATAATGCCGATGATCATTTCCGGTGACCGTTCCATGCAGACAGGTACGAGTGATCCGGGTTCTATTCCATGATGTAGTAGGTAATGAGCGAGCTGATTACTTTTCTGATCGAGTTGCCGGTAACTAAGGCTGCTATCGTTAAACACCACAGCCGTGGCATCGGGAGTAAGCAGTGCCTGAGCTGTAAAAAGGTGTGCCACCGTTGCTGTTGACGGATATGCCTTAGCTGTTTCGTTGAAGGACTTAAGTACAGTATTTGTCTCATTGTCTTCAAGGTACTGCAAAAGACGGACGGGGGTCTGGGAAAGGGACACAGCCCTGTCGATTATCCTTTCCAGATGATTGACCAGCTGAACGATAAAATACTGTTCGAAGATGTCGGTGCTATATTCCAGCCTCAGTTCGACCTCAGGGCCAAACTCAATAAACTCAAAAGAAAGATCGAATTTGCTGGTACAAGTTTCAATTACTTCATGAGCACTCAATTGAATATCTTCCAGAGAATCGTTAAACGATTCATAGCTGCCTGTATTCTGCAGCACAACCATTACATCGAATATAGGATTGCGACCTGTATCTGGCCTGACGCCAAGTGCTCTGACCACTTCATCAAAAGGATATAATTGATGCTTGAAGGATTCAAGTATTGTATTGTGCACTTTTGATAAAAGAGTCGTAAAGCTGTCATCCTCAGCCACCATTGTGCGAATAGCGATTGTATTCACATACAACCCCAACTGGTATTCCAGTACTGTGTCTTCCCTTGCCGATACCGCACTGCCAATGATAATGTCGCTTTGAGCGGTATACCGGTGCAGTAATGTGTTCACGGCAGCCATCAGTCCTGTGAATAAAGTCGTATGCTCCTTCAGGCACAATTCCTTTAAGCCATCGGTGATACGGCGTTGTAGCCTTTTGACAATAGTCTTGCCCTGGTATGATTTAAGTTTTGGACGTGTATTATCCTGGGGCAACTGTAACTGGGGAAGTTCCCCTGCCAGTTGTTGAAGCCAGAATTCACGTTGTCCTTCCAGCTGTTCAGTATTCAATAACTTCTTTTGCCAGTCAGCAAAATCCTTATACTGTATGTAGAGTTCAGGTAATTCATGAGCGCCGCCTGATCTGTAGATGGTCAATAGATCATTGACCAACACGCGCATCGACCAGCCGTCACTAATGATATGATGAATGATCAATGACAACGTGTAAGAACGATCGCCGGTGTGGAACAACGATACCCGGATTAATGGTGAACGATCCAGGTTGAAAGGAGTTTGAAAATCTTTTAATAATAAATCGTTCAAATATTGTTGTGCGTCAGTTGTTGCACGAAGGTCTGTATAATGGATTCGGAAAGTGGTTGCCAGGGATGGGTCTATGAATTGTAGCACAGTACCCGAACCATCCTCTCTGAAAAAGGTAGATAAGATCTCATGACGTTCGATAAGCATAGAAAAAGAACGTTCCAGCAACAGCAGATCGATCGGCCCTTGTAGGTCTACGGCCGTAGACATATTATAAGCCCTGTTGCTTTCTTCATCCTGACAAAGCATCCACATCCTATATTGGGGAGATGACAGATCATAGCCGTTATGGAGCGTTGCAGGTATTGGTTGAAGAATAGGGTAATCGCCGGTATGGCGGGCTTGATGAACGACTGCTGCCAGCGATGCAATAGTAGGACACTCAAACACATCCCGTACATGGATGGTTACATGAAAAGTAGACTTGAGCAAATTGATGATCGTCATTGCCGATAAACTGTGCCCGCCCAGTTCAAAAAAATTATCCTCTACGCCGATATTCGGTCTTTTTAATACGGCCTGCCATATATTAGCCAGCTTACGCTCGGTTTCATTCCTTGGTCTTATATAATCAGTAGTTACATTGATCAACAACCCGCCAGCTTCAAATAGCCCACGTTTGTCAACCTTTCCATTGGCCAGCAAAGGAAATTTTCCCACACGGATAAAATAGGCAGGCAACATGTAATAAGGCATGCTTTGTAGCAGAAAGTCCCGCAACGTTTTCAGGTCGATCGATTCCCGGCAGATCATATAAGCGATGATGTGCTTTTCCTGGGTGTCCATTTCCCGGTGCAGTAATACCACATCATCGATATGGCTGTGTGCCAATAGTGCCTTTCTTATCTCTGCCAGTTCCACCCTGTATCCCCTTACCTTTACCTGTTCATCTACCCTGCCCACTACCTCGATGATCCCTTCTTCAAGCCATCTTCCGAGGTCGCCCGTTCTGTACATCATTTGATCCGGCCTGAACGGATCAGGAATGAATTTTTCTTTCGTAAGCAAAGCATTATTTACATAACCATTAGCTACGCCAGCCCCACTGGTATAGACTTCCCCCAAAACGTTGATAGCACAGGGTGTGCCCATGCTGGAAAGAACATACATACGCATGTTCTGTGTGGCATTCCCGACCGGGATACTTCTTGCAGTACGGCTATCAGGGATAACATAAAACGTAACATCGTCTGTAGATTCCGTTTGCCCATAAGTATTCACAACCCTCATCGCAGGATTCAGCGAATAACACCTGTCAATTAAGGGAGCGCTTAATTTTTCGCCCGTAAGGATAAGCGTGGAAATGGTATCCATCGGCACCGCTCCCACCTCAACAAGATACTCTTGCAATTGTGATGGAATAAGCGTAAGGATCTTGCAATTGTATTGTTGAGCTTTGCGAAACAACTTACTCAGGTCCCTCATTTCTTCATAATTACATAATACCACTTCTCCGCCGCAAATAAGTGGGGCCCACAACTGCCATAAGGAACCCACGAAATAAGTTTCGGCATTATGGCAAATGGCAACTCCCTCCTGTAGCCTAAGCAGGTCGATTTTGCTAAACATATTATTCACCACACCTCTGTTGGTCAGTACGCAGCCTTTCGGTAATCCGGTAGAGCCTGAGGTGTAAATAATGCAGAAGTTGTCTGTAGCACTTCGGGCAACAGACGGATTGGAGTCCGTATATGCTGTTTGCTGTTGAAGGAAATCGCTCCATAAGGCAGCAGAGATTATGCCTGTTGCCCCGCTTTCCTGGTAAATATGATGAATACGCGTCTCGGGATATTCCGGGTCTACAGATACATAAGCTCCTCCCAGTTTTAGAATACTTAAGAGAGAAATGACCAGTTGTTCACCCCGTTCAAGGCCAACGAGCACAACATCATCTTTCCGGATGTTAAAATGCTGCTGCAAAAAAGCGGCAAACTGATTTGCTGTCCGGTTGAGTGCATGGTAACTAAAGCTTGTGCTGTCAAACGTCAGCGCAATACTATCCGGCGTTTGCAATACCTGCTCTTCAAAAAGTGTTGCGATGGTTTTTTCCGACGGAAACCCCTTCGCCGTATTATTTAGGCCGCCTGTCAGGAATTCCTGCTCGGCAGCAGTTAAACAGGAAAATGTATCAAGTGATTCCTCCGCATGCAGGAGCGAAAAGTTCAATAAATTATAAAAATGCTGCAGGAGACGATCGATCGTTTTTTCAGCGAATAGATTTTCCTTATAACTCAAAACCAGTGTAAGATCTTTTGTATCGCCATACTCAAGCAGCTGAAATGCCAGATCCTCCTGCTGCTCTCGGGCTGGGAGATAACAAATATTCGCTTCCAGCCCGTCATTACTGTTGGTCTGATAACTGTTCCGCTGGTAAGAGAAAATGATATTGTAGATAGTCGATTGCAGGTTCAGTTCCTTTACCGTATTGATCAGCGGAAAAGAAGAGTGCCGGTAAGCAGTCCTTAACTGAGTATGGACTTTAAGCAGGAACTGCGAAAACGTATTGGTTAGATCTATTCTTGTGGAGAATGGAATAGCATTTACAAATGGCCCCAGCGATTTCCTGGCCTCTCTTCCCCTTCGGTTGAAGAAAGGTACGCCCAATACCGCATCATTGTTGTTGTATAGCCTGTTGAGCAATAATACCTGGGCAATAAAATAAGCCAGTACATTAATATTTCGATGATTGCAGAATGCTTCAATCTGATCCACCAGCCCCCTGGGTATGGAAATTTCTTTCTTGCGGCTACTGAAGATAGCGGGATTTCCGCCCTCCATGCAGGAGAGAAAAGCGCGCGTATCCGCATGATCTTTGAACTGCTCCACCCAAAAATGCCGGTCCTTGCTACTGGCATCTGATGATAAATACTGCTGTTCGGTTTCCACAAAATGAGCAAATGGGTGAAGGTTGGGCGTAACGGCCGCCAGGTCGTTGGTTGCCAGGCGCGCATACACGGCATTTACTTCATTGAAAAAAAGCGACATCGAAAAACCGTCGAAAACCAGGTGATGAGCCTTTACATACCAGTAAGTGCTGGTTTCACCAGCTTTCAAAAGAGAAATACTGATAAAACAACCATTCGAAAAACCCTGGGCAATGTCCTCTTCCATCCATGCCACACAATCCCTGTCAGGAGTAGAAGAACCTGAAAAGTTTTTTACGTCGATCACATAATCCCTGGCAGCATCAGTATGATCGTAAAGATGCCTGAGCGCTTGCAAAGCAGGACCTAAAACATCTGCCTGCTGCAACACCAGCTCGATCGATTGTATAAAAAGACGATCGATAACATTTCCCGAAATATGAGCATATCCTCCAACATTATACAATACAGCACTCTTATGGATGCTTTGCGTTAGAAGTATCTGCTGTTGCGTAGATGATAACTGGTGCATAAAATCATTTCACTTTAGATCAAACTCATCAACTGTTCAGGCGCCGGAAAAAAGCCCACCTTAATGCCATCATCGATCATGGCACAGAACCAGGCCGGAGTAAACTCCGGGAAATAAAGCCCGGCGCTTGCCAGCGCATCGATAGTCTGTCCATTACGATAAGTAATATGCTTAGGGAAAGCCAGATGCCTTTGGATCCAGGTCTGATACAGCTCAACCAGGTTTTTTTCTTCCGGTGTTCCTTCAAAATGTGCAGCGGCCTCCCAAAAAATATCCAGTTCCACAGCCTTTACCACATATCCTATCTTTTGGAGCAACCCCGTAATAGAACTGAATGGTAAACGGGTAGAATTTTCTATATGCAGGCATGAAAGATTAGTAAGATTGGGAAAAAGAGCGGCGCTGCAAATCCCCTTACTCACAATGTCTACATGCGAAAAAGCGATCTCCTCATCATAAACTTTTGGACATTGTTTCAATAACAACATGCCTTTGATGATCTGAAATATTCTATTGGATTCAATGTTAGCTTGGAACCTTCCATGGATCGAATCGGCAGCAATATGACCAACCCTGTAGATCTTGCCCCGGCCTCCGATGGCGAAAAAGTTCCTTAATTGCTGCTCCGACTCGAATTTGGTCATTTCATAGTCAGAGTTGAATGCCTGGCCATAATTGAGATCATCTTCCGAAAATACCACTGCCCTGTTCTGCGGCGAATAACCACTCACTGCAAGCGTAGATATATAGTGTAGTTCTTTCTGTTTTGCAGTCTTGGCCAGTTCAATACACTGCAAAGTTGATCCGACGTTGATATCGAATAATTCTGTATAACCCTTCACAAGGTTAATGTCGGCAGCTGCATGCAGTATCAGGTCGGTTTGTTGAGCCAGTTCATCATATTGAGCATCTGTAAGCCCAAATTTTCGCACGGTCAGGTCGCCTGAAAATACGTGCACTCTATCGCTAAAATTGACATGCTCATGGCCAAAGTGATGATGGAATACATGCAGAAGGCGGTCGTTTGCTGCTTCGTCGTGTTTCCCCCGAACGATACAGTAGACGTGAACAGATGAGTGCGTCAACAATTCCTTCAACAGATGTATACCAAGGAAACCGGTGGCGCCCGTTAACAATACATATAACTTGTCCTTCACTGAAGGTAGTTGCAACCCCCTGACATTATACAAGGGCTGACCGACCGATGGGATCGTTGTTTCCGTTGAATAATGATTGATCGATGCGTGCAGTGCAATGCCGGCATCAGTGTAATGATCCAGCGTTGCCAGCATCTTGCCGGTTATCCTCTTTATTTGGGCTGCAGTGAAATAACGTTCAACATACTGAATGTCGATGACTAAAGTAGTAGCAATGAATCTCGACGTAAAGTTTAGAGGGTATTCCTGCAGCGCTTCACTGCTTCGTGTAGCCCCCGCTGCAAAATAGGAAGGCTGTAGAGAGATCGATTCATTTTGATAGTTTCCTGGGAAGTGTCCCAGATGATTGAATCGGATATCGGCACGTCGGAGCGGTAAAGAAACAGTGCGCTCGGGAGAAGCATTGATCGAATTGGCCCTGAGCGAAACCGTATAAATTTGATCATGACAATACCCGGGAGTCAATAAACGCCTGTTCAGGTGTACTGGCATCGTGATCGACCACCATCCGGCCGATCTGCTTAAGTCTGGAAGCCCTTCCCCATAGGGTCTGCCATGAAATTCAACATCCACACTTAAATCTGCCAGAGCAAACTCATCCAGCACGGCATTGCTCAGCCCGTACAGCAATAATCCCGGAAGAGGCGCTTGAAATTGATCCTCGGCCCGATTTAAAGCATCAATGACAGTTGCAGGTAGCACAAGCGAAATCACCCTTATCCCATCCCCATGGCTGGCAGCCATGCCTGTCGTTTCGCGATCTATTATTGGGTGAAGCGTAGTAGCATCATCTTGTAATCTCTTGCCAGCTAAATTAAGAAGCCCGTCAAATGAATGCTCTGCAACCGGACGTAGAGGAAGACCCTTCACCGCCAGATCATAATAATCGATGATCTCTTCGATGATAATATTCCATGTCACCGCATCTACCAGCAGATGATGACAGGCAAGAAAAAGAAAGTCCTGCCCTTGCGGCCCCATGAATAAATGTGCCATGAACAATTTTCCTTTCCGGATAGACATATTGCCTAATAACCCGGCCACCATTTTTTGTATCTGAAGAGCGGCGGATTCATTATGGTCAAGTACCGAAACACTCAATCCCTCCCATAGCGACTCCTGTTGCGGTCTTCCTTTCACCAAAGGCTGAAAGTGACGTAAAAGAGTTTTATGTGCTTTTAGTAAATTGTTGATGGCAAGCGTCATTGCCCTCGGTTGCAAGGCCCCCGATGATTCCAGTAAAACAGTTTGACAATACTTGTCACCATTGAATTTTTCCTGGTCCAGAAACATTTGCTGAGACAATGTCAATACATTGGCCGTAATATCTTTGGGAACATTTCTATTATCCTGTTGGTCATATACAGGAGCAACCGCCACAAAATCATGGAACACCGGATATTTATTGATATCCCTGATGTGGACCTGGTAACCGTATCGTTGGAGCCGGCCGATCAGTTGGATCGCCAGTAAAGAATCGCCGCCCGTTTCAAAAAAATTGTCCGTAGCCGATACATTATTCACGCCCAGCACAGCTTTCCAGGATTGCCATACCTGGTATGGCCAGGTGTTAGGTGCAAATTGTTCTTCTGTGACTACTTCCTTTTGAGCAGCCCACTCCTTCAACACTTGAATATCTACCTTGCCATTGGCTGTATAAGGAACAGTAGTATAATAAAAAATGCTGGCAGGTATTTTGTAAGCAGGAAGCTCGTCCGCGAGCCAGTTTTTTAGCCCATGCACGGTGAGCAAGCTACTCTGCTTCAGCTTAACATATGCTTCCAGATAAGTATGACTGTTTCTTTCGACCTTGCTGACAAATGCATTCTCCACTTCAGGATGCGTAGAGATGGCCAGTTCGATTTCACCTATTTCAATCCGGTATCCCCTCACCTTCACTTGCCGGTCTGTTCTATATAAGAATTCAAAATTGCCATCTTCAAGTTGGCGGCAAATATCTCCCGTCTTGAAAAAACGCATCAGCTCACCATCCACCTCCAGCATTACGATCCTTTCCTCATTGGCATTTTCATGCTTGTAATAACCGATACAAACCCCCGGCCCGCCAATATAGAGCTCGCCCCCTTCCTTGTCGGGCAGTTGTTGCAGCCGGCAAATGGTATTCCCCAGTGGGCTGCCGATGGGGACTGAAGCTGCATATGTTTCATCACGTCTTGTATCCACCTTGAAGACCAGTGAACCTATGGTTGTTTCTGTTGGACCATAATGATTATATAAATGTTGACATATTCCGGTATCGCGGATGAGTCTGGCAGCATCCCAGCTTAAGCGCTCCCCGCCAACGACAAGATGCGCGATAGGTTGAGTGTAGGTGCCTTCCGCCGCCGATAACAAAGCCGTGATATGCGAAGCAGTGATCTTTAAGAAGTTGATCTTTTCCGCTGCTACGATACTCATGAAAGTAGAGGTGTCTGAAGCTTCTTCCTTATCAAATATGCGTAAAGTGCCACCGGAAGCAAGCGCCAAAAAAATATTGGTAAAACCAAGGTCTGCGCTGAAAGTAGAAACATGAGCCGCAATCAGCTGATCAGGCGATCCAATCCGCTCATGCATAGCATCCATATAATGCAGAACGTTTCCATGAGAGATTTGAACAGCTTTCGGCCTGCCGGTTGTACCGCTGGTTAAAAGAATATAGCAGATGTCAGGAAGTAATGACGTAACCAGCGAAGGAGTTGCCGGAGCATTCTGTGGAGGAATAGAGAAATGATCGATAACTGTTTTTCCATGCAGCCAATCAGGCTGAATAATCCTGTTACGGTCCAGGAAGATGATGTTGACTGCTGCTTCCTTTATCTTTAACGCATTTACCTTATCGCCATCATCCTGGTCAAGCAAAACAGGGACACCGCCAGCCAGCAATATTCCCCAAAAGCAAACAATACTTTCTATATTCTTTGACGTAAGACAAGCAACATTATCACCAACAGTGATGCCTGTTTTAGTCAGCAAACAACAAAGTGAATACGCCTCCTGGTACAGACTTAAATAGGTAATCGATCTACTTTTGTCTCTTACAGCGACGCGTTCAGGATAAAGTTTAATAGTATTGATCCACGCAAGGATCAAGTTTTCCCCCTGTGACATCAATTGGTCGAATAATTTAGCCAAAACAAATTACCGAAAAAAACATAAAAACGATCACTGCTAATAATTTTTTAATCACACGCTGTGCATCATGGTTAACGTTATACTCATAATATCATCACCAACCTCAGCGAATGGAACTATTAACATTTCGTTGACGAATGTCATACATACACCTTGCACCACTGTATAAACTTAGTGACGTCGTCACGCCGCCGATACTGCCTGCGATAAAAAATACCCAAACACCAGAGAGCCCCATCAACTCGCCTGTCTTATTCAACATACCTCCACCTATACTCCAGTCAAAATACCAGTTCACCACAAGCCAGGTAATAAAGCCGCCGATAAATCCGATCATGGCATAAGATTCACCAGGTTGCCAATAGCTCAAAACCATTCCACAAATAAAAACAGGAACCAGATAAAGCCACCAGGGAGAAGGAAATATCCATAACCCCAGTGAGATTACTGCGATCACGATAAAGTATAATAGCAGACGATTGATAAATACACGCATTAAGACCTCATTTTAGTATCCAGGAAAATGAAGCCGACTGCTCGGCTTCCCGTTGATTCATGAAAAAAGTCAATTCATAATAAGACCCTTTATTCCACGTCGTGATAAAATTGTCATAATACTGGCTGCCGGGGATGCCCGATTGTCCACCCGGATACACACCGTAGCCCCTGGGTCTGTCTCCCAACTCGACGATCATTCTCCACGAAGGCCCCCAGGTTTTGGAGACAGCGTTGATAGCATCCGGATAACCAGCAGAGGTAAGATTCATTTTGCTGAAAGGAGTCAGATAACTCAAGTGCATGATGTCAACCCTATTCAGTTGCCCCCATGTTACAGGTGCATTGCTTTTCATCGATTTAAATTCATTATAGGCAGCAATGAAAGCGCTGGTTACAATATCCTGCGCCGATTCCCGGGCCACAGTCTGCTCATTATCAAAATAAGCATTAAGCGTGTCGTGCACAATCATATTCAGCAGGATCAACTGCTTTGGGGCAGTGGAGAAAAACGCCTGAGGCTTGTACTCGTCCCACGTATAATCAGTGATATTATTCCACCATAGGTTAAACAGCTCTGCATGTTCAGTGCTGCTATCATAAGCGCACGACCAATTCTTCAGGCCCTGTAAAGCCATATAACCTTCCTTGTTAAGCTTACCGCCAATAATTCTATCCGGAAGAATAGCCATTGCCTGCTGTGCAAAAGAATTTACGTTGTCCAGTTGCATAAGTTGCATTTGCTGAACATCCAAACCCACAGCACTGTCCAGCAATTGACGGATCCTGTTGGCCCGGTGATCTAAGAAATACCCATTGTAGTAATAAGGATAATCTGGCCCCGTAGGATGTTGATTCGCCGAAAATACATAGTGCGTACCAGGATTCAGGCTTTGCGGAAGACTGTCCTGGGGTATATAAGCCCGCTTCAAATGAGAGCTGAGCGTGCCATCGAGAATAAACCTGCCCTGCCCGGGCCACTTCCTGGCAATACTGCCTTGGTGAACAATGGCAATATCATTAGTCTTTGAAGCAAAGGTGAAATTCTGTACCGGGCAGGAATAATACTTTATAGCCTGCTTAAACCCGTCATAATCATGAGCCTTGTTCAACTTGATGAAAGCAAGGAATTCGTCCGAAGGATTATGCAACTCCCAGCTGAGTGAATAATTCACCTGGTCAAGATGATCATCAATAAAGTTTTTGTCATAAACGATCGGTCCATGAACACTCCAATACACCGAATCATAAAAACTCTTTTGACCTTTGATCTTTATTTCTTCAACAACCACTTTGAGATCATGCCACTGCGAATCCAGTTGATACTGCTTGTAGTCAACAGTAAGCTTAAGCTTGTACCAGTCTTTCACATCCTGTATGCCATTAGTCAGTCCCCAGGCAATAGATTCATTGAAGCCGATGATCACCGCAGGCGTTCCCGGGATCGAAACACCATACACATCCTGCTTGTCCGAACTAAGTTGCATCTCCAGCCAGATAGAGGGCAACGTAAGCCCTAAATGAGGATCATTGCATAAAATAGGATGCCCCGACTTCGTCTTGGCCCCTGAAACTGCCCAGCTATTACTGCCCAGTCTTGGATTATAAGTACTTTGGGGAAGCATGGTGCGTTTAGACAAAAACCAGTTAGTGAGATAAGACGGCTTATCGATATTGAAAACCGATGCAGTGGTTAGCGTATCACCGTCTGGAACGATGGGCGAAATACCCTTGTAAAAGTCAGGATAGATTTTATTGTAAACTTCCTTGCCTAAAGCCAGCATCGCCCTCGAATTACTTAAGTCTTCCTCGTAACCAGTAAGCATGCTGGCTACATATTTCATGATCAGCACCGATTTTAAATTCGTCCAGGGCTCAGGCGTATAATTGAACAATTTATATTCAACAGGAAGGTCTTTATACCTGAGCTGTTCGATAAAAGCATTTACCCCATTGGTATAAGCATTCAGTACGGCAATCGTTTCTGCATGGCTTTCCATAATATGCAGCGATCTTTTAGCGGCCTCGAGTAGGCCATTCCTCCTTTGGCGACGGTCGTAAACAAGATACTCCTCCGTAGGGAATATCTCAGATAATCTGCCAGCCGATACATAACTCATAAAATCCATTTGCCACAACCGTAGCGAAGCCGTTATATACCCTTGCGCAAAATACATGTCATCAGCATTGCGGGCAAAGACATGCGGAACATGGCGGCTATCGAAAAATATCCTTGTTGAGTCCTTGAGCCCGGACAACTGCAAAACCCTGTTCTTGTCTGGAAGCTCCGCCTCCCCCGTATGCGCTACACCCGTGAAGGGATGCAGGAATTGACCAAGAGGTGGAATATTGCTCATCTGAATAGACAAGCCAAATACCAGTATGATCAACACGATAAGAGGAAATAACAACCCCGATCTTCTGTAACTCATTTTGTAAGCTTTATATCGAATTCACCTGTCGAGATCGTTTCATCGGCAGTATCGCTGCAAACTGAAAAAGCATAGCCCTCCACCAGAGGCAAGGAATAAAAAAACCAGTTCCGGTCTGCATAAAACACACATGCCTGTGTGCAGTCGAGAGAACTCAGTTCATTGATAAGCCCCACGCCTGTAGCCTTCAATAGCGCTTCTTTTTTAGTCCATATTTCATAAAAGCGATCCATTGCATGGCTGGTCTCAAATACATATTGCTTTTCATTATCGTGCAGAATATGTTCCAATTCATGATAATCCAATAATTGCTTTTCTTCAAGATCTATACCCATCACAGAATCCCCGTACGCAAACACCGAAAACTTGCCGGAGTGGGAAATGTTGAAAGACTGCCATCCACATATTCCCGGTTTATTACTGTCGTCCCTTTTCCATTCATGAATAAGCCCGCCGCAGCCATCTTCCTCAAGGCTTGCCTTTAGCATCAGCCGTGCATACAGCGCCAGCTTCCTGTCTATCGCATTCCGGTATTTCATAACATCCTGTTGTAAATTAAGAGGCAGTGTTGCCGTGTAGGCATATATACCGACATCGTCCAGTAGGCTAACGTCCGAGTATAATATTTTGACCATGAGCATTCTTTATAATGGCGGCCAGTTGTTCCGGAAAATGATGTATAAAAAAGTGATTGCCGGGAAAGACCCTGAAAGAAAAAGAACCCGAAGTATAATGCCGCCAGTTGGATATATGAGCAACAGTTTCCTCCTCACTGCCCATCATAGCGTATATAGGAGCCGTGACGGGCGGAATACTATCGATGTCGCCCGCCTCGACGAGTGTAAAATCTTTTTTCAGGATCGGTAGAAAAATATTCATCAACTCAGGATCACGAAGAACGCCATCTGGCATGCCCCCCAGTTTCTTTAATTCTTCTACGAAATCCTCATCATCCAGCTGATGCAGCATTTTCTTTTCCCGTACACCCGGCCCGGCATTACCACTTACTACCAACTGCCGGGCAAACCTTCCGTTGCGTTCGAGCATACCAGCTACCTTCAGCCCAAGATAAGCGCCAAGACTATGGCCATAGATCATGAAATCGTCTGAAATTGGATACTTCATTATTTGATCGAACAGATCGTCTGCTGCCAGCCCAAGGTCCATCAGCAACGTCTCGTCCATGCGTTTTCCCCTTCCTGGTAATTCAAGCGATACTACGTCCAGCCCCTTCAAATAAGGCATAAGGAAATTGAATGAGTAACGGTTACCACCTGCATAGTGGATCATAAATAACCTGGTCATGCGTACTTTATTAAAAGGTTACAACAGAACTTTTATGATGTTGGTCAGACATTAACTGGCCATTTTCCATCCGGTATATTCTATCGGCGCAATGATAATATTTGTCGTCATGCGTGATCGCAATGATCGTAAAACCTTCTTCCTTCAACAGCGGAAGGATCACCCTGTAAAACTTATCCCTGAAATGAGGGTCCTGGTCAGCGGCCCATTCATCCAGCACCAACAGCGGTTTCTGCTCCATCAGAAAAACGATCAGCGCCAAACGTTTTCGCTGTCCTGTAGAAAGATCAGTAGTAGAAAAACGCTTTCCTGCCAGGGCTACTTTACCCTCCAGCTCAAATAACCTGATATAATAGTCCCATTTCTGTTGGTCGATGTCGCCCGCAGTCAAGACCTCGTCAAACAAGTAGAAGTCGCTGAATACCACTGCAAACAACCCCCTGTAATCGACGCCGGCCGTACTTTCAATAAAGTGGCCATTTAACGATATATTGTCAGTTGTCGGAGCATATAAGCCGATGATACAATTGATAAAAGTCGTTTTGCCACTTCCATTGCCGCCATAAATAAAACACACGTCCCCCTTTCTGACCTTGAAATCGATGGGGCCAATAGTAAAGCCATCTTTCTTACCCGTATAAGTGAAACGTAAATTCGAAAAAGACAAAAAGTCGAAAGAGCTATACTCAGTTGGCAGTACCTTCTTTAGTTGTGTGCCTGATAGAGAGGCCTTTAAGGCTGTCAGTTGACTTACCGCAATACGGCCACGCACCAGGTAAGGAGCGAAAACCATCAGCGTCTCTATCGAACTGAGCAGGTAAAGCAGTACGAACACGAATTTTACCACATTGCTGTTGCTGATATCCAGTACAGTACTGAAATAAAGAACGATCACAGCAATGAGCAGATAAAAAAGTATCTGACCGGTGATTTGGTTGTTCAGCAACCTCGTCATAGCGCTCACGTTGTTGCTGTAGGATTGTTCTGCAACAACAGATATATTGCGATCGATGATCTCCTTTCCCTTGTCGGGGTTCATATGTATTTCCTTATGCCCGTTGAGGATGGAATTGAAGTTTTTCAGGAAATTGTTCTCGAGATTTCTGCCCTCACTGAAAAGGTTACTCATCTTTTTATAACCCCGGCGGTAGATCAATATACCGGCCAGAGTAATAAAAATGGTAGCCACAAAAAGTTGCAGGGAGATCACCGACATGTATATAAGGCAGGAGATGGCTACGATCAGGGACGCAGAGAAATCGACGATATTCAGAGAGGCCTGCGTAAGAGTGGTAATGTCATGTACAAGTGTGGAGTATATCCTGTTCCTTTGATCGGCGAGATGATAATAATCAGCCTTTACAATAAGGTTCAGTATCTGCGTTCTTAATTCCCAAAGCAGCTTTTGAGTCAGCCGCACTATGGTTTCCGAAACAACGAACCGCGTCCAGATAAAAAACACCAGCGTCAAACAAAAAATGAACACATATGCCGGGCTCACCGATTTGTATTTGCCGGCAGCGATCAAGCCTAATACCATAGCTACAAAACTGACGACCAGGAATCGTAGCAGGCCAGATAAAACACTGAGGAAGATATATTTTATAAACTTTCCTCTTCCCGTCAGCCCCGTGATCAGCTTGAATAGTGCTTGCAAGATTTTCTCGTAGGTTTGATAAGGTTATGGTTGCAATTGAGAACATAATTTAAAGACTTTATCATTAATAGTAAAAATTTTCTTGATGACAGTTCGCCGGATATGTCATTTTTAACCTGCTGCAACCTGTAATATTTTACCGGAAACAAAAGCTTGTAAACCCGGTTTCCTGATATTTTTTTCACACATCGATTTTTTTACTTTAATTACAGTACACTACAGCCGGATAAGCCTGCTATACAGTAAAACCTTTAGTATGAAAAAAGATAAAACCAGCCTGGTTATTATTAAGAAGACGATCGTCGATCTATCCGGAAGAAAAACAAAAGGACTCTTTGAGTCGGTAGCAAGTCCCAAAAATACCCAATTAAGTAAGACAGGAAATGAGCAGGTTGCCAAACGGCCACAACTGCAACAGGCAGCAGAAAATGCATAAAATTTTCAGGCGCTCACAAAACCTGCAACGATGAACACCTTATCCGATTCAAAATACCTGTCCCCTTTTTTTATACTCCGTTCACCTCTTCTTTCTTTATCAACTGCAAGATTGATAATAGTACAGCTACAGCAGGGAAAACCGCTGCTCGGATTACTACTCCAGCAACTAAAAGCCGAGCCACTGATCAGAGAGGCCGTCTATCTTGCTTCGCCCGAATTATACGACCAGATAATGCAGTTACAGGAAAACGATAGCCGGAAAGTTGATACGAAAAAGCTGGAAGAGACTCTCTATAAATACTTTATGCGCATGTGTACCAACAGCACGCCTTTTGGTCTGTTTGCTGGTTATACCATTGGCGCATGGGGAGAACAGGTAGACATCAGGTTGGGCAGGGAGAAAGACGTGACAAGAAAGATAAGAATGGACATGGAATACCTTTGTGCAGTTGCAAGACACATGAGCGGGGATGGACAGGTAGAACAACAGCTACGCTATTATTCCAACAACAGTATATATCAGGTTGGAAAAGAAATCAGATACACTGAGTGCAGAACAGATAAAAACAACAAGTGGAGCCATCATATAGAAAGCATACAAGCCACAGAAGAACTGCTGCTGCTGTTGGAAAGCTGCCGGGCAGGAAAGCATTTCAGAGAGATGATTCAGTTGGTCGTTCAGGCCGGCCATGACCAGGAACAGGCAATCGATTTCATAAAAGAGCTGATCCGGCATCAGGTACTTGTAAGCGAATTGACTGCCAACGTAACTGGTAAACATTACCAGCAGAGAATTGCCCATCTGCTTGCAGGGCAAGGAGTAAACTTTCCTTTCCTCGATAATATAGATCACAGCACAGAAGACCAGGTAACAAGGTATAAAAATATCTTTACCACATTAGCAGGCCAACCTGTGAAAGTATGCGAGAACAGAATGATACAGGTTGATTGCTTCAAGGCTGCCGAACAATGCAAGTTGCCTGCTATTATACAGCAGGAACTATGGGATGCCATCGAACTGCTGGCCCGCTTAAACCCCACTTGCGCAGGGGCATTGCGAATAAAGAAATTCAGGCGCGCATTTTACGAGCGGTACGAAGACAGAGCTGTACCATTGGCAGAAGTATTGGACCCGCAAATAGGTATCGGATACCAACAAGCTTCCACCATCGCCGATTATTATCGTACGCCAAACCCGTACGACGATCCAAACATTGAGTTTAAATTTCAAAAATACAAAGAGTCCATGTTCTCGCCCGAAGGACACGTTGTATTGACTGAACTCGATAAAGCTAACTTGCCCATCAACGACGAAGCGATTCCCGACTCACTTTTTTCTATCATTAGCTTAACCGGAAATGAAGAAGCACATAAGATCGTCTTTCATTATGCAGGAGGCCCATCTGCAGCTAACCTGTTAGGTCGCTTTGCGGACGCAGATGCGGAACTCGAAGAAAAAATTACAGCCCTCTGCCTCCAGGAAGAAAGCAACGATCCCGGTAAGATCTATGCAGAAGTAGTCCATCTTTCCCAGCCAAGGTTTGGAAACATATTGAGCAGACCCATTTTCAGAAAATATGAGATACCCTACCTCGCATTTTCCACACTGCCGCCAGAACAACAAATACCCCTTAGTGATCTATACCTTTTATTGAAAAACGGAAAATTGATACTGTATTCAAAAAGCAGGCAAAAAGAAGTCATACCACGGCTGTCCTCTGCCCACAATTTTTCAGATGGCCTGCCTGTCTATAATTTCCTGGGCGATCTTCAATGCCAGGATAAACAAGGCGATATATATTGGGATTGGGGCGTGTTGAAAAGCCAGGCATCCCTTCCCCGCATTGAGTACAAAAATATAGTCCTTAGCCCGGCCACCTGGTCATTACAGGCCGATCAGTTAAGCAACTTGCTCAATGGTCAACTCTCCATCCCACAGATTAGCGCAGCAATAGACCAGTTCAGAACGCATTGGCGAATGCCTTCGTTGGTACACCTGATCGAAGGCGATAACTCCCTGGTACTTGATCTTTCAACAGACTTCGGAAAACAATTTTTGCTGAAACAACTGAAGCAGAAAAAATATGTCCGGTTACAGGAGTATGTCAATCCCGGAAACAACAACATCGTAAAAGGACCGTCTGGTGCATTCTCCAATGAATTTATTATCCCCTTCCTCAAACAGCAGCAGGCTGCCAAAGCGCAGACACCCGCGCTGGAAGTAAAGCTGAATACAACCTTGCAGCGTAAATTCATACCAGGCTCCGAATGGATTTACTTTAAAATATATATAGTCCCCGAATCGACAGACGAGTTACTGACAATAGGTATCCATCCACTGATAAAAGAAGTAGAACAAAAACAACTGATTCAAAAGTGGTTCTTTCTTCGTTACGCCGATCCGCGTGATCATATAAGATTACGACTACAGTTGGTCAATACCGCTGACATTGGACAAGTTATTGAAAAAGTGTACCAGGCCTTGCATCCCTTTTCCCAACTTAACATTATACAGGGCGTACAGATCGACACCTATGTTCGGGAGTTGGAACGCTATGGAGAAGCAACCATGGAGCTATCCGAAAAATTGTTTTCTATCAATAGTGATTTAGTCTGTGAACTGATAACGTTGATGAGAGCTTCTCAATCCTCCAGGTTATTGACCTGCATAGCTATCCTCGTAGTTGATCGCATGTTTAAAAGCTTTGGGTATAGCGAAGAAAACATCATAGAATTGACAACCCAGGTGATGAAAGAATACGAAGGCCCGGCTGCTGCAAAGAAAACATTCAGAAACGGATTGTATGAGTTTTACAGAGAGAACAGCCTGGCCGTCGCAGCGCTGTTGTCTGGAGAAAATATACCATCGGCTTTGTTTCCTTACAACGAATGGCCGGCCATTCAGGACCTCATTGAAAAGAATGCGGCCCGGATGGAGACTCTGTACCAGGAATTGCTAAACATACCCGGAAATAATGAACAGCCATCAGCCAGCCTTTTATTGAGCTACACGCACATGTTCCTTAACCGGCTGATCACTGATTATTCAGTCGATGCGGAAAATAAAATTTACTGTTTTCTGAATAAATTCTATGTCTCCCGCAAAGCGCGATCAGTGGTAAAGTGAGTCTTCACGATCGCCATACCCTTGTGTTGAGGAAAATTATAGACTTCCCGGGCGCTGCTGGCCGTTACACGCATAAACAATATCCAGGGCACATCAGGCGCAGGCATAGGAAGTTCAAAATGCAAAGGCTCGAGCTTGTCTGTAAAAAGAATGATCGGTGTATGAGCAACAGCTTTTGAAGAAATATTCTGCTCAAGATCAGGATACACAGCAGTAACACTTAGCTGATAACCCTTCAGGTAAAGTTTCTTATCCCATTTAGGATGTTGAAGCAGGTTGATCGTCACATCCAGCACGCTATCGTGAGCCTGGGCATCGACTGTAAACTGCCCATGTAATAATTTGTCCAGTTTGTGCGTCCGATGGCATTCATGCTTAAGCAGATCTTTAAAACTGAATGCGCCATCTTCTTTCAATTGCTTTCGGAATACGCTCAGCAGGTCGGGCCATAACCAGCCATCCTTGTGTTCATCACGAACGGCGTCGAAGATCAACTTGGCCGGCTTGTTGCAGGCTTTAAGGCGTTCACCGCTGGCAACCAGTTCATCATTGATGGAAATAGGTGTGTGGGTACCTCGGGCGGCACGGGTGTGAGTGCCATACGTAGCACTGTCGACGACAGTGACACCAATAAGCGTTCCCTTAAATTTAAATAAGGAAGGTTTTAGTTTGGGCATACGGTTTGGATTTTGTAATTTAATAAGATAAATGGTTTATCAAATTAAATATACGTATAATCCTTCAAATCACCCGGTTGCGGTGATATATCACCCTTTTTCTTCCTGTCTCCCTCAGCCACTCGACGCATTTCCGACTGATTTTCAACGTCCTTACCACGACCTTGTAGTGACCTTTCAGCGACCTTACAACGACCTTTTAGCGGCGTTATAGCGGCCTTTCAGCGACGTTATAGCGACCTTATAGCGACTACCCTACGTAGATCATTCATGGAGAAGCCGTTGCAAAGCCATGGACACCCCTATCCTGACCTGGTGCCGGACAATGTCCGCCCGGTTAATCTCTGGTAGCAAACTTGACGCCTACAGTAATACACCAAACACCCTGCTTGATATTGGGCCTGTAATCGGCCTCATAGATCT
Organism: Paraflavitalea sp.; assembly: GCF_059502485.1. NCBI lineage: Bacteria > Pseudomonadati > Bacteroidota > Chitinophagia > Chitinophagales > Chitinophagaceae > Paraflavitalea > Paraflavitalea sp. Next base: position 365,688 of record NZ_JCACET010000009.1, on the reverse strand, counting down.
TGTACTTATCCTTGCCGATCGGGCGGTTCACACCAGCTTTTACAAAGAAGAAAGTTGCAGTATTACGCTCCTTATTATTTCCGATAGCTACATCGAAGCCAATTCCGGCCTGGTAGCCTACTCTGGTCGAGCTGGAGTTGACAGTACGGTTTTCAACCACAATATCAGTGATGTCCGTATAATTGGGATTGATGATCTCAGGCTTTTGGTAACTAAGATTGGACATACGCATGGAAAGCCCTCCATAAGGATAAAGACTCACGGCCTTTGATTTTAATACATCTACACCAAGGTCGATATGCAAGGCATTACTGAGCGAAGCCTTGATAGTCTCCTCCCCCTTTTTGACCTTTGCATTGAGCCCGAAAGTGGCGAAGTAAAAATCCAGCATCAACCATTTTTGTTTAGTACTGATGCCCAGACCAAACCTTGGCGACATTTCATTAAGTGGTGCAAATCCCTTTTGAGTGATCAATTCGTTGAACGTGCCGTAATCGGTATGAACAAAATCAGTATATAGCGTAAAGGCGGTATAATTATGCGATTTCCGGACGTGCGATTTGTATTTATTGAGCAGGTCCTGGTAATCCTCGGAATTGAAGAGAGAATCCATAGCCTGTTTTTGCAGGGCCCTTAATTGCTTTTCATAATAATTGGTAGAATCGGTTACTATTTTCTCTTTACGTGGTACGGCAGGCTTGAATTGAGCCATGGTAAATACAGGCATCAACAGAAGCAGATAGAAAAATTTCTTCATTCGTTGGAGAGTTTAGGGACTACAATATAAAACGTACTCCAATAACCGCCAATTAAAACAAACAGGCCCGGAAATTATTCCGGGCCTGCCGCTATATTACATTGCCGACTGTCGACACTGCCGATATTGCCGGATTACAATTTGATAAACTGCAACGTCCGCTCCTTCCCAACACCCATGATCTGCACCTGGTACACACCCTTCATCCAGCCCTGCACATAGATCTTTTCCAGGGTATGCGTTGCCAGCCGTTGATGCACTTTGTTACCACGCAGGTCATAGATCACGATAAGCTTGCCAGCCTCCGCCTTCACCCAGATATGGTCTTGCGCCGGGTTGGGGAATACCATGAAGTCAACACCGAGGTTCACGGTAAGGGTGGCAGTTGAACTGGTAACGGCCAGCGCGGTATTGCGCACCACGCAATGATAACTGCCAGAGTCGGCCAGCGCTGTCACCGGGATGGAGAACGTGGCAGCCGTAGCACCAGTGATGGCAACCCCATTCCTGAACCATTGGTAACTGAGCCCGCTGCCGGTAGCAGTTACACTAAATTGAACAGTCGCACCTTTGATCACCGATTGCGATTGAGGATGACTGGTGATCACAGGAGCTTTTGCCAACACGGTTAACCGGTGCGATTGACTGCTTACTTCACCACAGCCATTACTCACCTTGCACATATATACAGATTCGCCTGGTGCAGCAGCGGTGAAGCTGAACAAAGCATTGGTAGCCCCATCCACCTTGTTGCCGTCCTTATACCATTGATAAGTCAAGCCTGAACCCTTCGCTGCTACTTGTAACGAAACAACATCGCCCTCCTGCATGGTAGCCGCCGCAGGCAAGTCAGTGGTAAACTGAGCCTTGCCAGTGATCAATCCCACGGTATCACTTGTTACCGAGCCACCGTTGCTGTTGGCAACAATACAATGGAACCGGCGTGTATCACCAGCAACGATATTGGTAACATTGATCCACGTTGAAGTCGCGCCTGCGATCAGCACACCATCCCTGTACCATTGATAACGCGGAGGGATTGATTTAATCTGCGTTTGCACACGCAATACGGTATTCGCTTCTCCGCCACACAAAGACTGACCGGTAATTACAGGCTTTTGAATAACCGACAAACGGCCTTCGCCACTGATAGCAGGTAGTTCGCCTCCACCAGTCACTACGCAGGTATAAGCCCCTTCATCACCTATCTTCACATTTGATAAGGTCAGCGTGGCGCTATTGGCCTGGCTGATATCCGCACCATTCTTCTTCCATTGATAACCTAAATTATTTCCTTCAGCGACTACTGTAAACACGGCTTGTTTGCCTGTGCCTGTAAGTTGATCGGCAGGATGGCTGGTGATCCGTACTTTACGGTTCACTGCCACCGTTACCGTAGCGCTGGTATCAGCACCACCCGGTGTGGTGATCACACAATAATAACTGCCTTCATTCAACGGCTTGGCCACCACCGCAAAGCTGGGCTTGGTGGGGCCCGAAGTAACGTATGGCGAAAGTGTGCCGCCCTGTACGGGCAGGCCATTCTGGTGCCACTGGTACACAGGCGTAAACCCTTTACCATCGGCTGTGATCGACAACGTCACCGTTTCATCTTCATTCACAGTAGCGCCGTTGGGCTCCTGTGTGATCTCTGGCCGTTGAGGATTAATGATCACGGTCACAGGAGTTGATATTTCTGACAACCCGGTAGCATCCGTGATCTTCAACGTATACACCCCGGCATGTTGCGGTTGAACATTTTTGATGAGTAGCCACGGTGCATAATTCGGACCCTGCTTCTTCCAATAACCACCCGTTACCGCATCGTGCGTAGGCTGATCCTGATTGGCAATAGGAATTACCACTTCTACCCCATCCTTGTACCAGGTGGCGGTATAGTTGGTGAGATTCAGTAAAACCGAAGAGCTTAAATACAGGTTTTCACCCGGCGTAAACAAACCATTGGCACGCTGCGTTCCCGAAGCGCCGGTGTTGACCGTATACATATTCATGGAAGGCTGGAAACGCAGCAGCGACACCACGGTAAGATTGTATTCAATGATACTGGTGCCGGCTGCGCCCGTCACTACACAACGATACCTGCCGGCATCGGCAAAAGTGGTATTGGGTAATTCATAGATAGCATTCGTTTGACCGGTAAGTAATGTATAATCTGTATCAGCAGTTCCTTTATAATACCACTGATAACCCGTAGGTGTAAAGTCAACCGCTTTTACTTCCATAGTAATAGGCCGGTTCACCACATGCTGATAACCCGCAAGATGATCGATAGCTGCCGGTTGCACAAAAGCCAGCTTTTGCACAATAGATACATGCGCCTCCCGGCTGTTGATGGTTTGAAGATCCTGCGTCACACTTACCCGGTAATCACCATCAGCCACCTGATTATATACATTGATAGCAGGATTGGCAAAGCCGGTACTTTGTGAATTAGGCACGAGTGCAAAACCGCCTGCCGCATTCTTCTTGTACCAGTTGTAGCTGGTGGCACCCGCTGCCTGCACATCAAAGGAGACCGTATTGCCAAAACATATAGTCGTATCACGCGGCTGGCCTGTAATAGCCAGCGCGGGCAGGTTCGGGTTGGGGACTACGATATATTCAGTAGTATCTGAGCGCACTACACCACAGGTACCCGTTATCTGTGAAAAGTATTTACCATTATTCGCTGCCACAAAGCCATATGCGGCCGGCACGAGCGTGGCTGTATTCGCAGAAGCATTGAGCGCCGAAGCGATCTGCGTGTAGGTGTTGGGAGCACCAGGCGTATTTTTAAACCACCTGTACGACAGCCCATCGCCCTCCGCTATTACCGGCATGCTCACAACCGTAGCCTGCGGCACATTGATACGGTCACCCGGCAGGTTCTGCGCAATACGGGTGGTTTGATTCACCACCAGCGGAACCGGTCTGGTTTGTGCCTTATTTATACCATTGCTGATGACACAATAATATGAACCGGCATGAGCTACCTGTATATCCGTAAAGCTGAGAGAAGCATTGGTAGCGCCCGCCAGCAATTGACCATTCTTATACCATTGATAAGTCATGTTGTTGCCCATGGCAGCAGTGGTCAACGTATACGAACCGCCACTACAGATCTTGGGATTACCACTGGGATTGCCCACAGGCTGCTGAGTAATAGAAAGTATGCTGATCACCAGCCGGTCGAGACAGAAAGCAGCAGGTAAGATCTCCGGGCGGTTGGCCTCAAGCGTAAACTCGATACCCGATACACTGCCCAGCGAAGAAAGGTCCATCCAGCACCACTTTTCTACAATATGGAACATCACACTATTCTGGAAGCTGAAATCGGCCAGCCTGAACTCGGCTTTTGTGCCGGTAGCGCTGCCATTGGCCGCAATACCTTTGGCCACGAGCTTCACCACATCACCCTTGCGGATGCCGGCATTGCGCAGGAACTGCACCACTGCCCTTGTATTATTCACATACACACCCTCAGCACCATGCACCAGCCCGTCATTGAAAGAGATGAGCCTTTGCTGGTTGTTGACGGCAGTCTTGTCATAAAACCCTACAATGTAAGAACTGCCCGCGCCACTGGTACCGCTACCTGAAGCAGCAGTATACATACCTGTAGCAGAATTCGATTCATTACTATACGTAAAACCATCCTTCAAAGACCCTGCATCAAACTGCGCTTTGAACGTTACGGTATCATCCGTAAAAGAAGTGCTGTCGGAAGATGACCAGGCAGTATTGGCCGGTAAGGCGGGAAGACGTTTTACGATATGCACATCACTGCCAAATACCGGCGGAAAAACATAATCAGGATGCAGGTCCTCAGCCTGCGAGAATTCAGTAGAGGTCTCACCCAGCCAGCCTGCATCCTGTAGCATACCTGTGTATACCTTGATAAAATCGATCTTTTCCAGTTTAACCCTGTTGCCATTCACATCCACGGCCCAGTCGATGTCGAAATTCGTCAACTCGCCTGCATTGGATTGATTATCCGCATAGCCCCAGCCAAAAGACTCCGAACGCCAGTATTGTTGCGGCGGTTGCGCACTGTTCCAGGCATTGGCGATCAGCCGCGTGCCGCGGTAGATCAGCGTGTCTTCGCTGAACCATAACGGGTAATAGGACTCCTGTGTATGAAAAGTGTTGCGCAGCACAAGCCCGCTTCCACCGCGGTTGTCTGTCCACCGAACGTTACCATTCAGCGGAACCGGGCGATAATACTTCACTTCATAATTATGAACAGTAGCCGGATGCTGCGCCTCCGAACCCGCGATCTCATACCACGGATCGTCAGCCAGGCCATTGCCATTCACATCACGCGATACCATCACGACGCCCGATTCCGCATTCCCGTCAAACCAGTTGCCATGCACCTTGAAGTCATAAGCATACGGCTTGTTGAGAATAGCGTGGTCGAAACCCACGATGATATACCCACCCCAGGCACCCAGCGAAATGGTACTCAGGTTGTCTGTCGTGCCCTTGCCGGCATTCGACTGGATGATGTTCGTAGCCTTGGCGGCCATCGTAGCGGCATCATCCCCCGTTGCATAAGCCGGGAAGGCCTTCTCATTGGTAAATTGACCCGGCGCCGGTAAAAATTCTAACACCCTGTTGGCAAACTTGTTCTGCGCAACACTTGCCTGCATACATAACACGCAGACAATAAAAAGTAAACATCTATTCATTGAAACAATAATTTCCCTACTGCTTCAGAAACTGCGCCGTCTTCACCTCCTTGCCCACGGTCACCTTCACTGAATACACACCCGGTCTGTAACCGGCAATCGAAACACTTTCCCGGTCAGCAGCCAGCTTCTTGCGCAACTTCACGTTGCCCGAACCATCAAACACTTCCAATAAGCCACCAGCTTTGGCAACGATACTTACCTGGTCGAAAGCAGGGTTAGGCGACACCTTCACCTGCCACGCAGATGCTGCAGGAGCGGCAGCTATGCGGTTGCCCGGCATCGGAAACCAGTTGTGCGTATTATCAGTAGCAGCACATTCCCCGCAACCGCCGCCGGTGCCCACCTTAATGCCATCGAGGCAGAAATACATAGGCGTATTGGGACCGTTAGCGCCGGTATTGCTGGTGATCAGTGAGAACTCCAGTGCATCCACGGTGCCCAGTGAAGAAAGATTCACCCACTTCCACTGATCTTCGATATATGCTTGTGTAGAGCCGGTAAAATCGGCGAGATAATAATCTATTGGAGAAGCGAGTACCGGGCTTCCGCTCAGGTATCCTGTAATACGAACTATGAAATAATCGCCTTGGCCAAAAGGCTGCGGCGTAAGCCAGTCCCCACATTTCATCGATCGGTAAGCATAAGCACTGTTGGTGACATATAAGCCGCAGATGCTATTGGCCGAAGCGAGCGAAAGCGTTGTGTGCCTTGCAGGAAACCACACATCATTATAACCGTCATAACCCACCACATAAGGATCGGTGGCACCACCAACACCGGCCAGCGTGATTGCAGCAAACTGATTGTCGGGTGCACAATCGGTGGTATTACAGGCAAGGCCACAGGTCAGCGAGGTGGTCTTGCTCACCGTAAAACCATCCCAGTACGAAAAGCCGGGAAAAGAATTGTCGGCATAATGCGTGAAGTTGATACAGCCCGCATCGAAGTTCAGATAACTGCCGCTATACGTCGGGTCTGGTGTCACACCCGTATACGTATCCACCCATACGGAGTCGCTGCCATACACGCTCATAAAAGTGCCATTGGGAGAAAAGCTGTTGAAAGGGATAGTCTGACAGGATGGACAGGTACTCAGCAACTGCGGTTGTGCAGGACGCGCCTTGGCAACTTCCGGCGTCTTGACCGGCTTGGTGTTGCCAAGCCCCAGCAGGCCACGGCGCACATACATTTGCTCCGGCCGTTGCGCCAGAGAGGAAAGAGAACATAATGACAAAGCAATAACAAGGATAAGAGAACAATGGAACTTTTTCATAACATAACATTTAAAGGTTTAATTATTGAACGAAAACTTTCTCATAGTTGAAGATGGTCCGCTTGTTGCCATTTGCATCTGTTACCACTTTATCAGCATGCAGGAAATACATGCCCGCACGATACGGTACATAAAACCGGAAAGCATGTCCATATACCTTGAATCGTTGCAACACCTTGCCATCCGCCGTGCACAGCCTGCATTGATAACCATCATAACCCCGCAGCGTTACAGCCTGTCCCGCAGCCACAGGATTGGGATACGCCACCCATTGGATCGGGCGTTCGACAGTGTCCGTAATAACACCCTTTACTTTCAGTAATGCTTTGGAAGAAGTGAGGTCGGCACAATCGCTTTTGATCACACAATGATATTCCCCTGCATCAGCTGCCTTTGCATTGGCAATAGAAAGTGTAGCGCTATTGCTGCCCGGCAATGAAAGCCCATTCCTGAACCACTGATAACTATTTGGCGTACGCGATACTGCTACGGAGAAAGAAACAGCTTGTCCGGCATCGACGGACTGACCCGCTGGTTGCTGCGTAATGGCAATGGGCAAGCCAACACTTACTTGCGCATTGTCTGAAGTAACTGTTGTTACATAAGCCGGGTCTTTATAAATACCACTGTATTGCTGCGTATGATAGTTGCTGGTGATGACACACGAATAAACACCGGCATCTGCTTCCTGCATAGCCGGAATGATGAGCACAGAATCATTGGCGCCGGAAATAGCTACCCCATCCTTCCGCCATTGATAACGCGGCAGAAAATCATTGAATACCGGATTGAGGAAATCATAACCAACGGCTGTTACAGACAACTCCGCCTTTTGACCGGCACACACGGTTTTATGCTGCGGTTGCTTCTTGATAGATAACAGCGACAGCGTGAGTTTGTCCATACAGAAATACGCAGGCGTATTCATGCCGTAGGCAGAATAGTCACTGGACGAAAGCACAAACTGGATAGAAGCTACACGGCCAAGCGGCAGCAGGTCAAACCAGCGCCAGTCCTTAATTATATAATGGTTAGCCGCATTGGTAGAACGGAAGTCGGCGAGATAAAACTCTGCCTGCGAAGTTTGCCGGCCGTCCTGGTCAAACCCATATGCCGTAAGCAGAAACCAATCCCCCTGCCGGAAAGCATGCGCAAAGCCATCCCCTTTCATCATCGACAAATAAGCATAAGAAGAATTGGTTACATACATCCCGGCCACTTCACAAGGCGCGCCATCATCCATCCATATCTTGCATGAAGCAGGCCGTGCCGGATTGAGCCCATAATACCCGATAATGAAAGGCGTGCCAGGACCATCTTTCCCGCCACGCGTCACAGCACTGAACTGATTGAGCGGATCAGGATTGGCATATTCATAGTCACGCTCCGATACTGTGAAGCCTTCCCAGAAGCTGCCGTACTCGGTATAATGATCAAAAACAAGATTGTCCTGGTAGAATTGCTTATACCCACCGATCACATTACCACCGGGGCCGGTAGTCTCCTGGCCGGGGTCCCATTGGTATACACCACTCCATACACCATTAAGAAAGTCATAAAAACCATTGAAGTCGGCCCGGTAATAACTGGCATGCCCCGGCAACGAGGGCGTTGACGGGTAAGGTTGACCGTAAGCAGGTACAAGACATACCATGCTCGCGCATAGCCAGATGGCTATCAGCCTCAAAGCAGTTACACGGATGCTCAATTTTAAAAACTTTAAAATCTAAGCATAACCCTGCGGGAAATAATAATAATGAAAAGCCAGTAAAAGCTGTCTCTCATTCAAGCTTTAGTCCCCGAAAGCTTATGAATTGAAAAATGTTCACTGGCAGGTCTTCTGGCTTGCTTCACCCTGGTCACCTTCCCGTCGTAACAACGACAGTGGCTTGTAGAACCAGGGCTTTATCCCTAAAACGGGACAGAAGCTTACAGCTGCGGGTCAGCTCCGGATTTTAACCGGATTCCCTATTAATCCCGGTTGCATTCGATAAAGCGAATAGACAACCGGAAACCAGTAACGGCAGCAAATGTAGCAAATTTCCAACACCACCCATTTGAAATCCGGCATCGTTTTAGATTATTGATCAATCGTTATTCGTAAATCCGTTACCCATTTATTATTTTTGCAATTATAAATAGCAGGTATGTCGTTTTTTAAAAATAAGGTAGTTGTCGTTACAGGAGGAACCGAAGGAATAGGAAAAGCTTTGGTAAATGCATTTATCGCCGAAGGCGCCCGGGTAGCCACCTGCGCCCGAAACTATGATAAGCTCTATACCCTGCAACTCCAACATACCAATGTAGAACTGCATACCATGACCTGCGACCTCAGCAAAGAGCAGGATTGCCGCCGGTTTATAGAATCCACCATCAAAACCTTTGGAGGCATCGATATCCTCATCAACAATGCAGGCGTCAGCATGCGGGCCCTTTTCCGCGATGCCGATGTGGAAGTGATCAAAAAAGTCATGGACATCAACTTCTATGGCGCTGTACATTGTACCAAGTACGCACTTGATTCCATCATACAACGTCAGGGAACCATTGTAGGCGTTTCTTCCATTGCCGGCTACAGAGGTCTGCCTGGCCGCAGCGGTTATTCAGCATCCAAGTTTGCCCTCCAGGGCTGGATGGAAGCCCTGCGCACAGAAATGTTGAGCGCTGGCGTAAATGTCATGTGGGTTTGTCCCGGCTTTACCGCCTCCAACATCCGCAACGCCGCCCTCAACAAAGACGGCAAGCCACAAGGCGAATCGCCCATGGACGAAAGCGCGATGATGACAGCCGAAGAAGTAGCAGAACATGTGCTGAAAGCCATCGAACAGCGCAAACGTACGCTGGTATTGACCTTCACAGGCAAGCGGACTGTATTCCTGAACCGCTTCTTCCCCGCCTGGACAGATAAACTGGTACACAAGTTTTTCTTTAAAAACGGGGAACTGGTTAAATAAATGGCATTAATAACCCTTACATCGGATATAGGACAGCAGGACTACCTCGTAGGGGCATTGAAAGGCCAGCTATTACAGATCAACCCTGCCTTTACATTAATAGATATATCCCATTCCCTCTCCCCATTCAATTACCCGCAGGCAGCCTACGTGTGCCGGAACGCTATCAACAACTTTCCGCCCTACACCTTTCACCTCCTGCTGGTAAACCTGTTTGAGAAAAAGCCGGAACAATTGCTCCTGGCCTATCACCGGGAACAGTACATTCTTTGTGCCGACAATGGCCTGCTCACCATGATCCTCGAAGGCAAGCCTGAAATGGTAATCGGACTACCCCTCGATAAGGCAGCGATCAAGAACACCCTCTATTGCGCCCGGGTAATGGGACATGCGGTACAGGAACTGCAGGCCGGAACCGGTCTGATGGATATCGGCACCCCCGATGTGCAGTTCACAGAAACCAACCACCTACGCCCCTTGCTGGGCGATAACTGGATTGAAGGCCAGATCATCTTCATCGACAACTTCGAGAACATCATCGTCAATATCACCCACGCCCAGTTTGAAGAACAGCGCAAAGGCAGGAGCTTCAAGATCGTTTTCAGGCGCAACGAGGTCATCTCCACCATCAGCGAAACCTACGCCGATGTGCAGGAAGGCGAAAAACTGGCCCTTTTCAATGCGGCCGGCTACCTCGAAATAGCCATCAACAAAGGAAATGCGGCTGGATTGCTCGGCCTGCAGGGCTTTACCGAGAAATCCCAGAACATGCAGAACCGGCTGTTCTACCAGACAGTGAGGATATACTTTGAATAATCCTTCCCCTGATCTACGTAAATCTTCGTTATTTCTTTTAATTTACCCCACCCTCTGCAATACCCGATCGTAATTGACTGTTCCTGAATTGATGATAATCGGCGGAGATATGACTAAAACCTGTTATAAATGTGGATTATATGCGGAATATAAAGAAATCGAAACCCGCTACACGAAACCCGAAACTCTATATATTTGCCAAGTTTAATAAAATCAATACAATATGAACTTTAGCCGTGTCAATAACATTGTAGGTTGGCTGGTTTGTTTGGTTGCTTGTACTGTTTACGTCCTCACCATGGAACCCACGGGAAGCTTTTGGGATTGTGGTGAGTTTGTGTCCAGTGCCTACAAGTTACAGATACCCCACCCCCCCGGAGCCCCACTGTACGTATTATTAGGTCGTTTCTTCATCGTGCTTTTTGGTGATGATCCAGCCAACGCTGCCAGGGGCGTGAACTTCATGAATGCTATTGCCAGCGGCTTTACCATATTATTCCTTTTCTGGAGCATTACCCACTTTGCCCGCAAGCTGGTACAAAAAGGACAGGAACTCACCGGTTCTCAGGTCTTTTCTGTAATGGCTGCCGGTGCAGTAGGTGCACTTGCTTATACCTTCTCCGATTCTTTCTGGTACAGCGCCGTTGAAGGTGAGGTGTACGCCCTTTCTTCATTATTTACTGCAATCGTATTCTGGGCCATCCTGAAATGGGAGCATGAAGTAGACAGAGAGAGCACCACCGACGGACATAAGTTCTCCCGCGCCGACCGCTGGATCATATTCATCTTCTTCATGATGGGCTTGTCGATCGGTGTTCACTTGTTGAACCTGTTGACCATCCCCGCCATCGTAATGGTATATTACTTCAAACGCTATAAAGTCACTACCTGGGGAACCATCTTTGCCTTCTTTATCGGTTGTGTGATCACTGGCCTCGTACAGGTGGTGATCATCCAATGGTCTATCAAAGGAGCCGGCTCATTCGACATCCTCTTTGTAAATAGTTTCGGACTGCCCTTCTTCAGCGGTTTTGCCTGCTATTTTATATTATTGGCACTCCTGCTGATCCTTGGCCTCCGTTTTGGCGAAGCACAGATCAAAAAGTTTACCCTGTTTCCGGTATGGTTATCAGCCATCATCCTGTTATTCTGCTTCCCCTTCATCAAGTCACCTGGCTCATTCGTATTGTTGTTGCTGGGATTGGGAGGCGTTATAGCACTGTGCTATTACTACAAATCAGGCGTGGCCTCCTTCCTCCGGATAGGCCTCTTCTCTTCCATCTTCGTGATCATCGGCTATTCTACCTACTTCACCACCCTTGTACGTTCTTCTGCCAATCCATCGGTAGATATGTATAATGTAGACAACCCGGTGAGCCTGGTAGGCTACCTCAGCCGTGAACAATACGGTGACTGGCCCATATTATACGGTCCTTATTTCACCGACAAACCTTCTCAGGAAAACTTTAAAATTACCGGCGATCGCTACGCAAAAGGAAAAGACAAGTATGAAGTAGCCGGTAAAAATGGTGGTATCGATTACGGTAGCATGCCCACTGCCCACTTGTTCCCACGTGCCTGGGATCCCAACAATGAGCGCCAGCAGGAACAGGTATACCGCAACTTTGGCGGCCTTGAGCAGGATGAAGAACCCAGCAGGGTTTCAGATATCCGGTATTTCCTCAACTACCAGTTCCGCTGGATGTACTGGCGTTACTTTATGTGGAACTTTGCAGGAAAACAAAACGACTTGCAGGGTTTTGGAAACCGTCGTGATGGAAACTGGAACAGCGGTATCAATTTCATAGACAAAGCATTTGGCCACAGCACACCAGATGTGTTGCCCGAAACGGCCGGATCTAAGAATAAAGCCAATAACAAGCTCTTTTTCCTGCCATTCATACTGGGTATACTTGGATTTATTTTCCAGTACCGCAATCGTAAAGACCTGCTGATAACCTTCCTGTTATTCTTCTTCACAGGCTTTGCCATTGTGATCTACCTCAACCAGGCAGGCTACCAGCCACGTGAACGTGACTACGCTTACGTAGGATCATTCTATGCTTTTGCCATCTGGATCGGGCTGGGTGTATTGTGGGTAAAAGAAGCATTGGGCAAATTCCTCAAAGGAGAGATGGCCAACTATGCAGCATTCGGCATATGCCTGCTGGCAGTACCTGTGCTCATGGCTTCACAGGAGTGGGACGACCATGACCGCGGTAAGAAATTGCTGGCCCGCGACCTTGGTAAAGATTACCTCGAGAGCTGTGAGAAAAATGCGATCCTGATATCATTTGGCGATAACGATACCTACCCCCTTTGGTATACACAGGAAGTAGAAGGAGTAAGAAAAGACCTGCGTGTGGTAAACTATAGTCTGTTGGGTACCGATTGGTACATCAATCAGCTGCGCTATAAAGTTAACGACAGCGAGCCGGCAGACGTGATCCTCACACCTGAGCAGATACAGGGAGGCAAGCGCGACAGGATCTACTACTATCCCCTGCCTGGCTACAACCAAACCGACTATTACGATCTCTATAAAGTATTCAAAGATGTAATAGCCAGCGAAGATCCAAACAAGATGGCGCCCATGGAAGGCGAGGATGAAGACAGACCCAACGTTTACCCGGTAAAGAAATTTAAACTACCGGTAGATGTGGAAGCTGTAAAGAAGACCCTGCAGCTCAATCCCGGTGATAGCATCGTGAGCGAACTGAAACTGGACATCAACCGCAACTCCATCGATAAGAACGACCTCGCAGTACTGGCGCTGATTGCTGCCAACAACTGGAAAAGGCCGATCTATTTCACGTCTACACAAGAGTTGGAAAACCTTGGACTGGAGAAATACACCCGCATGGAAGGATTGACCTATAGGTTAGTGCCCATCGAAAACCAGAACAATGTGGCAGCTGATATTGCCTTCAAGAACGTAACGGAAAAATTCAGCTATGGTGGTGCTAATATCGGTGGTGTGTATTTCGACGAAGAGAATCGTCGTCATGTCAACAGCATCCGCCAGACACACGCATTACTGGGCTTGACATTGGTTAACCTCAATAAGAAAGATTCAGCTAAAAAGGTACTTAACAGATATGATAGCAACGTGCTGGAAGAGAATATTCCTTACGGTATGACCTCCAATCGCGGAAACTTCCACAACCGCGTGTCCATGTCATTCCTGTTGGCTGCTTATGAAGCTGGCGATACGAAACTGTCCACGAAAGTGAATGCTTCCATGAAGCGCGACCTTGAACAGCAAATGCGTTATTACGGTTCACTGGGCGATGGCATGAGTTCTGAGCAACTGGCTATGCAGTCCGCTGCCTTCCTTAATAACAGAGGACACGCACTGGCTCCGCAGCAGGAGTATTTTGCACAGGATATCCTTTCATCCTACCAAATGCTGATGCAGCTTGCCGATTGGGAGAAACAATTCAAAGGAGGAGATAAACCTGGGGCCAACGTTGAGAATCCGGGTGTAGACGTCTCTACGCCTGATTCACAAAACGCACCTAAAAAGGACACTCCCCGATAAGGCTGATAGCTTAAAATAATACAGAGTGGCAAGTCGCGGAAACGCTTCTTGCCACTCTTTTTTTGCGCAAACGTTTGCCCTGATTTCCTCGTTTCCCGATCCTTAATAATCGCGTAACTTAGGCAAGTTACCTTGCGACTGCAAATGCCCGCATGAAGGAGACCAAAGCATATAACGAGCAGGAATTATGGCAACTGGTGCAACAGCACCGGGAGCAGGCGTTTGATGAACTGTATTATCGCTTCGCCCCTTCTTTATTGCAAACAGCCTTTCAAAAGACCAATGACCGCCATCTGGCAGATGATCTTGTACAGGACGTCTTTATCTGGGTATGGGAACATGCGCCCACGGTGCAGACCAATACCCGTGAACCATTCAACGTGGCAGCTTATCTTCATACAGCTCTCCGGCATAAGATATACAACTACTACCATCGCCGGCTTAAAGCACAGGCCATCCTCGCAGACATACAACAACAAACAACATCCTCGGCACACAGTATCGAACAACAATTGGAATACCGCGAAGTGATCACTGCGGTACACAATGAAATTGAGACCCTGCCTGCAGCTATGAAGCAAATATTCCAGCTGAGCCGGCAGGAAAACAAAAGCATCCCCGAGATCGCCGGCACACTGGCACTCTCCAAACAAACTGTCAAGAACCAATTAGGCATAGCAGTAAAACGCCTGCGCTCCTCTGTCGACAAACTACACACCTGGATTTGGTAGAACACTTTCTTCATTGTCATTTCGAGCCCTGCCATACGCTCTTGTATTATCAGCCCGCACACAGGGCGAGAAATCTGCTATCGAAGCAACCGTAAGCCCTCTCCAATGTTATCACAATATTAATTACAACTCCCCTATGGTACTTTCTCTCCATTCGATTGCTATATAATAAAACGGACCTGATTCTATGGACGAACAGAAAGCACAACAGCTATTGGAGCGCTACCACAACGGCACCATCACAAAAGATGAGCTGGCGCAATTGGAACAGTGGTATGCAAACCTGGATAAAACACAGGAACCATTCTTTCGTCCCGGAGCAGATACGGAAGCACACCTGCAACACCTGCTGCACAATATCCACCAGGGCATTGCACAGCAGCATAGTACAGAAGAGGCGTCAGATGCAGCAGACGTTGTAGAGATGCGCAAGCAACCACCCGGCCTCCGGTGGATGGCCGCGGCCATTATTTTGATCACCCTGACGGCGGGCGCTTTGTTGTGGTACCGGACGTCACAGGACAGACCAGCGGCAGTAGCACAAACGATCGCCGCACCGGCAGGAGAAATGCGCAGCGTTGTGCTGCCCGATAGCAGCACCATTTGGTTAGCAGGCGGCGCACAAGTACAATACCTTGAAGATTATGGAAAACATACACGTACAGTAACCCTGCAAAAAGGGAAAGTATTCTTTGAGGTGAAGAAAGATCCGGCTCATCCCTTCATTGTTGCAACCGGAAGTATAGCCACGAAAGTATTGGGTACATCATTTACAGTGGACATTGAAAATGACCGTCAGCCGATAGTGGCAGTTGCTACCGGTAAAGTGGCGGTGAGCCTCGGCAGCAAAACCTTATCCGTATTGCCCCCCGGCAAAAAGCTACAGGTAAATCCTGTTACTGGGTCTTTTACGGTGAGCGATCAACCAGTAGCATTGGTAAACGCCTGGGCACAACAGGAGTTAACATTGGCAGGTGTAGATTTCACCGGACTGGCACAGGCCTTTGAAACCTTTTACAATGTACGCATACAGGCAGGCAGTAAAGAGATACAACAGAATAAGTACACCATTATACTAAAGCGTACCGTAGCTCCGGAGAAAGTGCTGCAAGTGATCAGCAGCCTTTATCACAACCAATATCGTATGATGCCCGACGGAAGCTATAAGATATATTAATACAACAGGCAGGTTGCTTTACAGAAAGCCCTGTCCCCTATACTTTTCATTCTAATACTACAAACACTACAAACGTATGAAAAATTGCGCTGGCTCTTTTTCCGGGAATACTATGTCCCGGCTGTCCGGGCCATGGGTATTTGGTTTTATTGTATGCCTGATGCTGGGTAGCCTCAACGTGGCGGCCCAGGAGCCAGGACTGTTGAAGAAACAAATCACCATTTCTTTTGTGGACGGATCAATAAAGACCGTACTGGAAAAACTGCAAACAGAAACAGGGATACCCTTTGTGTATAACCCCGAAGAAGCAGGCAAGTATAAAAACACTGCCCACGAATTCAAACAAACTGCCGTGCAGGACATTCTGAAAGCCATGCTGGGCAACAGCAACCTGGTATATGAAGAATCCAATGGATACATCATTGTGCGTACAGGCAGAAAGGCGGCAGTACCTAAAAAGCAAACCACGCTTCCAGGCACCGTAACCGGAAAGATCACCGATGAAGAAAGCGGCGAACCTGTAGCAGGCGCTACGATCAAGATTGGTGAGTACACCGTATTGAGTGATAATGAAGGCCTTTATTCAGTTGTGTTGCCCAAAGGCAGTTATACAGCAGCCATCAGCGTAATAGGTTACCAGCCGAGAGAAGTAGCCGGTATCGAAGCCAAAGACGAAGGCTTTGCTACACAGGACATCACCCTCAAAAAAGCAAAAGGCGAACTGAACGAAGTAGTAGTGTTGGGCTTTGGACAAACACAGCGCAAGATCGCACAAACCGGCGCTGTAGCTTCCATCACTTCGAAAGAGATCAAACAAAGTCCCGTAGCCAATATTGCCAACTCGCTCGCAGGCCGCTTGCCGGGTCTCGTTACGGTACAGCATTCAGGCGATCCTGGTATGGATGTCCCGGACATGTATATCAGAGGTCGTGCTACTTCCAATACAACTGCGCCCCTGATCACGATCGATGGTGTGCAGAAAGATGCCAGCGTTTTCTCCGTGCTCGATCCCAACGAGATTGAAAACATCACTATTCTTAAAGATGCTTCCGCTACTGCACTCTATGGAGTAAAAGGCGCTAATGGCGTGATCATTGTTAAAACACGTCGTGGTAAAGAAGGCCGCCCGGGCATCAATGCCAGCATACAGCGCTCGGTGCAAACGCCCACCCGTATGCCCCAGTTTCTCGACTCGTACAACCTGGCTTTGCTGGCCAATGAGGCTTATAAGAATGACAACCCTACCGGTACACTGCCACCTTATACGGCAGAAGCCATCGAAGCCTATAGAACAGGATCAGACCCTTACAAATACCCAAATGTGGATTGGATCGATGAAATGCTAAAACCGTCCCAGATGACCCGCGCCGATATGAACATCAGCGGCGGCAGCAAACTGGTGAAGTATTTTGTGAATGTGGGTTACGTACAACAAGATGGCTTGTACAAATCAGAGAAGCAACCCCAATACGATCCCAATACCATTTACAAACGTTATAACTTCCGTTCCAACGTTGATATCGACTTCGACGAAAACTTCTCGATAGCCTTGAACCTGTCAGGTGCTATCGAAGACAGAACAGCCTCCGCCACCTCTACCTACGATATATTCAACTACCTGTTCAAGATGCCTCCCACCTACTCCCCCATCAAATACCCTACAGGATATTATGGCGGCGAAGTGCGCGGCAATCCATTTGCCTTGCTGAACACGACAGGCTTTATACAGAACTTCAACTCCTATCTGTCAGGACAGCTTTCTGCTACCCGCAAGCTGGATTTCATCACCAAAGGCTTGTACGTAAAAGGCAACTATTCATTCGATGGTAAGTTTATCAACTCACTCAGACGTACCCGCCAGGTAAGAACAGCGAAATACAGTGGCGTAGGCAATATTAACGACACGGCCAGCTATACCTATGTGAGCAGCGACCTCCCTTTGAGCGCACCTTCACCTGGTTACGATCAAAGCCGCAGTATCTGGATAGACCTGTCGCTGAATTATGACCGCTCCTTTGGCGATCACCATGTGTCCGGTCTCTTGCTGGCCAACAGAACACAATTGCTGGTGGGTGGCACCACGGCCAGTGCCGAGAAACTGATCCCTTTTGTATCACAAGGCCTGGTATCACGTCTTACCTATAACTACCGCAATAAGTATTTCGTGGAGTTCAATGCCGGCTACAACGGTACCGACAACTTTGCGAAGAACAACCGCTATGGATTCTTCCCGGCTGTTTCCGCAGGATGGGTAATTTCACAGGAGAACTTCCTGAGCAGCAACCCGATCATCGACTTTTTAAAGATCAGGGCATCGTATGGCTTGACTGGTAATGACCAGCTGAATGGCAGAAGGTGGTTGTTCGTATCCCAATATGGCGCCACTTCAGGATATGGCTATGGCGAAACCCTGCAAACGATCGGTGGCCGTTCCGAAGGCGCTATGGCCAACGAAGCCGTAACCTGGGAAAAGTCGCACAAGACCAATATCGGTCTGGAATTAAAGATGTGGAATGGTTTGCTGGGCATCACTGCCGACTTCTTCCGGGAAAAGCGTACCGACATCCTGATCACGCGTGGCTCTGTGCCTTCTATCATCGGTATGTCTACTGCCAACCTTCCGCCTACCAACATGGGTGAGATCCTGAATCAGGGATTTGAAGTAGAAGCCACCCATCGCCAGCGGCTTGGAAAAGTTACCTACTTCGTGAATGCCAACGCTTCTTACTCCAAAAACAAAATACTCTACATGGATGAGGTAGAGAGACGATACGATTACCTGAGAAGAACAGGTACTTCACTTGGTCAGTACTTTGGTCTCACTTCCATCGGCTTCTTCCAAAGCCAGGACGAGATCAACAAAAGCCCCAAACAGTTTGGTACGGTTATTCCCGGTGACCTGAAGTACAAAGACCTCAACGGTGACAATGTGATCGATGCATTGGACGAAGGCCCTATCGGTAACACCGATGTACCCCAGATCATGTATGGCATTTCAGCCGGCATCAACTGGAAGAATTTCGACTTCAGTGTATTATTCCAGGGCGCTGCCAAGTTCAATATCCTGTTCAGCAATGAAGGTGCATGGGAGTTTTACAACCAGGCATCAGCCATGGAGCGACACCTGGGCAGGTGGACACCACAAACTGCTGCCACAGCCACCTATCCTGCGCTGCATTACAATACCAACGTGAACAACTGGCGCAACTCCACCTTCTTCCTCGAAGATGCCAGCTATATCAGGTTGAAGAACCTGGAGATAGGCTACACATTCAGGAATCTGGCCATCACCAAAAAAGCAACGCTGTCCAACGTGCGTATCTATGCCAATGGCATGAACCTGATCACCTGGGACAAAATGGGCAATGACTATTTCGATCCTGAAGCGCCCACCGGCAGAGGCTTCTTCTATCCCCAGCTGAAAGTCTTCAACGTTGGCGTATCAACAGATTTTTAAACTAACTAATTCATTACAAATGATACTGAATAAAAAATACAGCACGCTGATCTGGGTAGCAGGTTGCCTGCTTGGCCTGCTGATGACGGGCTGCTCTAAAACAAACGGCTACCTCGATAAAGCCGAATCAGGTGGATTGACAGAAGACCAGGTGTTCAACGATTACGTACAAACACAATCCTACCTCGCCTCCATTTACTTCAATGGCATTAACGCAGGCGATTGGATGCCCGCCTATTCCTTTACCTGGGCAGCAGCCACCGACGAAGCCAAATGTCCTTACACAACAGTCAACAGTCCGGTTGGCTTCAACAACGGATCATTGTCACCCACCTACAACCCGGTTGATATCTGGGCCGGTAAATACCAACATCTCCGACAGGTAAACCGCCTGATCGCCAAGATCGACAAAGTGCCTGTCTCAGATGATCAGGCGCAGATCAACGGTAAACTGCGGATGAAGGGAGAAGGATTTTTCCTGCGTGCCTTCTTCTACTTCCAGCTGTTTCAGCGTTACGGCGGTGTGCCCATCGTTGACAGGGTATTGACCATCGACGACAACCTGAACCTGCCAAGGAATTCTGCGGATGAAGTGGCGGCTTTTATCGTAAAAGACTGTGACAGTGCCGTTCAATACCTTGCCAACTCCTGGCCTGCTGTAGAACTGGGAAGAGCTACCAGAGGAGCTGCCCTGCTGCTGAAAGCAAGAACACTGTTGTATGCAGCCAGCAAACTGTACAATCCTGAAAACAAGGTAGAGAAATGGACTGCTGCGGCGGCCGCAGCCAAAGTGGTGATGGACATGAAAGATGTGTACCGCATGGACGATAACTATAAAACATTATTCCATACCCGTACTTCACCTGAGATCATTTTCCAATCTACCATCAACAACGTGTGGCAGGTAGTGGCCAACGACTGGGTGCGCCACACGGAGCCACCGAGCAAAGGTGGTGGCTGGGGCAACCTGCAGCCGTTGCAGAACATGGTAGATGATTATGAAATGGCGAATGGCAAATACATCACCGACCCTACCTCCGGTTATGATGCTAACAATCCTTATGTAGGCCGCGACCCCCGTTTCCATCAATCGATTATTTACAATGGCCGCAGCTGGCTGGGCTCTCCTATCTACACGTATGTAGGTTCAGGCACCGATGGCCTCAACTACAATACCGCTGCTACCCAAACCGGGTATTATGTAGCCAAGAACCTCGATGAGAACGCTACCCTCATTTCATCCTATAAGCCAGGCAGCCACTACTGGATCTTCATGCGCTATACAGAAGCATTCCTGAACTATGCAGAAGCGCAGAACGAAGCAGTAGGACCTGATCAATCAGTATACGATGCCATCAATAAAGTACGTGATCGCCTTACTGTGAAGATGCCTCCCCTGCCTGCAGGCCTTTCCAAAGATGAAATGCGCGAACGCATACGTCATGAACGCAGAGTAGAACTGGCCTTCGAAGCACACCGCTATTGGGACGTGCACAGGTGGCGCATTGGCGGAGACGCAGCATCTACCGATGCCTATGGCATGAAGATCACCAAGACAGGCAACACCTACAAGTATGAAAAGTTTCTGCTGGAGAAGCGCGTGTACAAACCCGCCTTCGATCTGTTCCCTATCCCGCAAGGCGAAAGAGACAAGCAAAAAGCACTGGAACAAAATCCGGGGTATAACTAATAGAGACGAATTGTAGTCAGGCCGCTCCAGGCGGCCAGACCTTTCAAAGCAAAGGGATACCTTTTCAAAGCGAACGAGAATTGCCCGGTCCTTTAGGGCCGGGTTTATATATGATCAATATCTCTTTGGGCTTTAGCCCAATTAAAAATCCCGGTCTGCGAAGGACCGGGATTTTTAATATTAACTGACGGCCTTGCGGCTGATATCGCACAACATATCCGAATGAATATTCAAGCCAAGCGTGGTCATGTTGAACAAATGTTCGCTGGCTGCCAGCCACACGATCTCACAGATTTCCCGCTCAGAGTAATAATGAGCCATACGGGTAAAGACATCGGGGCTTACTTTCTTGTCAATTGTCAACTCAGTTACATAATCCAGTGCAGCCCTTTCCGCATTGCTGAACAGTGAACTATTGGCATATTGGTCCAGTGCATTGAACTTGGCTTCATTGATCGAGTTTTTGATCACCTGCCAGCGGGCAGCATCGATACAGAAATGACAGATGTTGATCTTTGCGATCTGGGTACGGATCAGCAGCATGGTTTCTGCCGGCAACACCAGCTTTTTGTCGAGCTTGGATACCTTGGCATAAAACAGCCCAAAAGCTGAGGGCAACCGGGCGGAATGGACTTTCGTAGGTGTTATGACCTTGCCAAACTCTTTACGGAGGAAGAAATAGGCCATTTTCATCATCAGCCCTTTGGGCTTCTCGATCGGGGAAAGGAAAGCGTTCATTTGATTTCGTTTTACTGGTTTACATTTTTGTATTACACCCTATCGACGACCAGACTAAACAAAGGCGGACAATCTATATGAACTATTTTTAAACGGTAGTGTTGCAAGTAGAAGGCCCGGACTTCCCCCCTCGTTGCCTTGCTGCCTCTATGCCTTTCCCGCGCTCCCAACAATTTCACTTAACAATTTGTTATTGAAATTGATACGTATTGCGGACGGTATAGTCAGCAATAATGCTTAAATTGAAGTAGAACCCTTATATAGTTAAAATTATAATTCGTGATAGGTCATCATTTTTCAAAGTTTGATCCCAATAACAAGGGTAAGAGCCGGTTTGACCAGTTGCTCGATGTGCTGATGCAGTTATTGTCCTACACCAATGGCGATATTACAGAAGCGTTGAACTGGATGAACCAACTGGATAAAGAATACGAACTCACAGACAGTGAGTACGGTATGGGCGATTTCATCGAGGAGTTGCGGGAGAAGGGCTATATCCAGGAGAACCCGGTAAACGGGCAGATATCCATCACCTCCAAGACCGAGCAAGGCATCCGCAAGAAGTCGCTCGAGGAAATATTCGGGAAACTCAAGAAGACAAAGTCAGGACAACACCATACTTTCAAACCGGGACAGGGTGACGAGATCAGTCCGGATACCCGCCCTTATCAGTTTGGTGATACCCTGGAGCAGATCGACTTTACCACTTCCATCCTCAACGCGCAGATCAACCACGGCATAGACAGCTTCAGCATGCAGGAGGACGATTTGTCTATCCGCGAAACGGATTACAAGGCCCAGACCTCTACGGTGCTGATGATCGATATCTCCCACTCCATGATCCTGTATGGCGAGGACCGCATTACGCCGGCCAAGAAAGTGGCCATGGCATTGAGTGAGCTGATCACCACCAAGTATCCCAAGGATACACTGGACATCGTAGTGTTTGGTAATGACGCCTGGCCGGTAGAGATCAAGGACCTTCCCTATTTACAGGTGGGACCGTATCATACCAACACGGTGGCCGGACTGGAAATGGCGATGGACCTGCTGCGCAGGCGGAAGAACCCCAACAAGCAGATCTTCATGATCACAGATGGTAAGCCTACCTGTCTCAAAGTTGGAAAACGCTATTACAAGAACAGCTTTGGGCTCGACAGGAAGATCACGAACCGTTGTCTGAACCTGGCGGCACAATGCAAGAAACTTAAGATACCGATCACTACCTTTATGATCGCAACAGACCCCTATTTACAGCGGTTTGTGCAGGAATTCACCGAAACGAATAATGGTAAGGCATTCTTCGCTTCCCTGGATAAACTGGGCGCTTTCATCTTCAAGGACTTTGAAAGCGGCCGTCGTAAGACCGTGTATTAATACCTTCATTGCCTGTGAAAAGACTATTGGCAGTACAATTAATTTTCAACAGAACATATTCTAATGACTAAGAGATTAGCAGCAACTTTAGGAGAGCTTAAGAAAAGTGGATATAAACCTTTATCGGTAAAGGAAGAGATACGCAAGAACCTGATCTGCTCCCTGCAGAAACAGGAAAATACCTTCAAAGGAATTCTGGGGTATGAAGAAACAGTAATACCTGATGTGGAAAGAGCCCTGCTTTCCCAGCACAATATACTTTTCCTTGGTTTGCGTGGACAAGCCAAGACCCGCATGGCCCGCCAAATGGTGGACCTGCTGGATGAATATGTGCCGGTAATATACGGAAGTGAGATCAACGATGATCCGCTCAATCCTATTTCCCGTTATGCCAAAGACCTTATCGCGGAGAAGGGCGATGAAACACCCATCGTATGGCTGCACCGCAGCGAACGGTATGGCGAGAAACTGGCCACGCCCGATGTAAGTGTAGCCGACCTGATCGGTGACATCGATCCCATCAAGGCTGCCAACCTCAAGCTCCACTTTGCTGATGAAAGAGTGATTCACTACGGCATCATTCCCCGCAGCAACCGTGGCATCTTCGTGATCAACGAAATTCCCGACTTGCAGGCGCGCATACAGGTGGCTCTGTTCAATATTCTTGAAGAAGGCGATGTGCAGATACGCGGCTTTAAACTGCGCATGCCATTGGATATCCTGTTTGTGTTTACGGCCAATCCGGAAGATTATACCAATCGCGGATCGATCGTGACGCCGCTGAAAGACCGTATAGAAAGCCAGATACTTACGCACTATCCGAAGAGCATTGAAACAGCCCTGTCCATTACAGAGCAGGAAGCAGATGTGCCGGAAGCGCAAAAAGAAAAGGTCCGCGTCAGTGACCTTATCAAGCGATTGATAGAGCAAATACCTTTCGAAGCGCGCAGCAGTGAGCTGGTCGATAAAAAGAGCGGTGTATCTGCCCGTTTGAGCATCTCGGCCTTTGAGAATGCCGTGAGTGCTGCCGAGCGCCGCGTGATCATCAACAAGGAGAAAGACACACAGGTTTGGATCAGTGATATGATCGGTGTGATCCCCTCTATCACTGGTAAGATAGAGTTGGTGTATGAAGGTGAGCAGGAAGGCCCTTACCAGGTAGCCATGAACCTGCTCGACAAAGCCATCCGCACACAGTTTGTCAATTACTTCCCCAATCCTGAGTCGCTGAAAAAGAAACGCAGCAGCCAGCAACAGGCGGAGGATAATCCCTATCGTTCCATCCAGGCATGGTTCGATAAAGGCAATGCACTCAATATCTTCTTCAATACTACCGATGCAGAAAAGGTGCAGCAGTTGTACAGAGTGGATGGGTTACATGCATTGGTAAAACGCTTCTTCAAAGGCGCTAATGAAAAAGAAGCCGCTTTGCTGATGGAATTTGTATTACATGGACTGGCGTCCTTCTCCCTCATCAGCAAGAAGATCGTGGAGAACAAAGTAGAGTTCAAAGACCTCATGGGGTCCATGCTCAACCTGGGTAATACCGGTAACTTCTCTGAAGAAGACCTCGAAAGCGACGACTTTAATTAACGGCTATCATTTAATAAGAAATGCCCTGATCATTATATGATCAGGGCATTTTCATGTATACAGTGGTTATTATCGTACCAGCAACTTCTGCGTTGAAGTCGACTTCGCATTTTTCACCTGGATAATGTAAGTGCCACTGAGGAGGTTCTTCGGATCGAGGATGTAGTTATTCCCTTTCGTTGATCCTTCAAACACTTTTGTTCCTTGTAAGGAAACAACTGTGATCGTGGTTGTCTCTTTATCTGCATTGGGAAACTCCAGCATCACAGGCTTATTTATGGCTACAGGATTTGGATACATCTGGAACTTATCCGGATTGATGGTCTCTTTTACTGCAGCAACCCGTTGCGTGTGATGATAAGCATGCGTGCAATATTTACTCATGTCGATGCCTACTTCACCCTCACCACTTGATGTTATAGCACCTTCGGCAGTTCTTGCCGATGCAAGGTTGGCTGACTGGTACCACCGGGTATTGATAGCAGCAGCACCGGTGACACCGGTCACCAGCCGCAACCTGTAATCATACTTGGCGGTGCGGGTGCTTTCGCCATTGTAGATATGATCTGTATTGGTGATCACGGCGATCACTACGTTGTTGGCGGGCGGCAGGTCAAGACGCAGGCTCACCTGGCCGCTTGATACATACTGGCTGTACACCGGTGTGCCGTTGGTAGAACGATATACCAGTTGGCAAGTCATGTTGGCGCCGATGGGCTCAAAGTTCACCGTCACCATATTGCCGGTGACAGTTAGCGGTATCTGGTTGGCTCCTGACCATCCGGGCAATGTACGTGCTTCCGGGGTTAGCAGACCGCTGCTGTTGGTGGTGGCAACATACGGTGTAGCAGTCCATGCTGCCGGGTTCATCCACGAAGGTTGCCATTCGGCCTGGATGGTTTGACCAAAGTGGGCATTCAGCAGTGCAACGATGGCATTCTTCCATGGACCGAAGTCGACCAGCGCTTGCTTGGCGCGGTATTCTGTGATCAACCGGCGTGTTTGTGCAGTACCGATGCCTGAAGCAATACCTGCTAACACACGTGTAGGTGAATTGCGCCATATCCAGGGCACTGCACCATCGCCCAGCGCATTACCCAGGAAGGTGGGGAATGAACTGCTGTACTGGTGGCCGCCGAGGTACGTGCGCCAGGTACAAAGTTGCTGCCCGCTGCTATTATACCTGTTTACGCCTTCTGCAGAAGGGCCGCCAAAGCTACCATCCTGCAGCCATCCGGAGTAGCACTCGATGGGCATGAAAGGTGCAATGAAGTCAGTACCACTCAGATCGCCCATGGAGCTGTAGTTGCCGCTCCTTCTGGCGTCGGCCACCTGCTGTAGCCACACGTTGCCACCTTCGTGGAACCAGGCTGATTGCTTCACACCGGGCAGGTCGGCCAGGAGGGAGTGGATGCCTTCATGCACCATAGCGCCTTTCTGGAACTCCTTGTCAGAATACGTAGAGGCAGGATCGAAGCTGTAAATAGGATAATAAGATGCCAGCACCATCGGCCAACTTGTACCATTGTAATTGATGGCGCTTTGCCAGCCTCCCAATGCGGTATTGGGCGCATTGTCGGTACAAAGACCAGAGCCATACAAATACACTGCACTGCGATAGCCATTTTTGGCGCGCAGATCAGGTGGCCAACCCATCTGGTCACGGAAGTACGCAAAGTCTGTATTCATGCGTGCCAGCATGGGTGTAATGGCATTGGTGGTGACCAGTGAATTTTTGTTGGGCCCCCAGCGGAAACACCACCACTGCGAAGATTGTGTGCCCACTACCTGCGGACAATCGTTCAGCACATTGGTAGGTGTAGGCAGCGAAGGAAATTCATCCCGGAAGTTGTAACTGATGTTGGGCGAATAAGAAGGCCAGGTATACGGATTACCTGTGCCGCCACCGCCAACAACAGTGCCCATTACCCGCCATTCGAGAATACCGGTAGACTGTGTGGTATTGCGCATAGTAACACGCAGCCGTGTAACATTCACAGCGCTGAAGGATAACGTATTGAAGGCATTGGTCACCAAAGGAATGTTACCCATGTTCACCCAGGCCGAACCAGTCCAGCGTTCCAGGTAAGCGGTAGTAGGTGTCAATACGCCACCACCATCGTTGAACCAATACACCTGAACGGACGTAACGGAATAGGTCTGCGCCCAGTCGTACTGCACCCATTGCAGTGAATTGGGATTATTCCAGTTGCCATACGCGCCATGTGATTTATCATTGGAATTGGCGGGCGTGAAGTTGTCGTTCAATGCAGCGATGGTTTCCCAGGAAGAGACATACGAAGTGGACGCCGTAGCTTGAGGCGCCACGTTGGTTTGCGCGCTCACTTGGGCAGCACAGCAAACCAACAAAAGCAAAATGCAAGTCAATTGTTTGATCATACAATAAGCGTTTAATTAATATTGAATAATAAAAGGGTTTGGTGTAGACAAATAGCTACGCCGCAGACAAATAACAGCACTGCCCTGCTTGTTAAGTCAAGGTTACAATGGGTTGAGGATGTAAAGGGTAATGCCTCCCCGACAGGAGGTGCAGATCAATTTAGAGAATAGCGGTGCGATGGTACAGGATGATTGTTTACCGGTGTTGCTACACCGGTAGTGTGGAACCCGCAGGGCAGCGGTTATGGAGTAGTTGCTATAATACCGGTTATAAATATACTAAGCGGGGGACGACAAATGATAACAAATATTAACACGTTTTAGTGGGATATTTACAATTATTGTCAATTTGACAATCTATATGATATTCACTTCTCTTTCCAACTCTACGCCGAACTTTGCTTTTACGCTTTGGAGAATGTCTTCACTGAGATCGTAGATCTCTTTTCCTGTGGCGTGCCCGTAATTCACCAATACAAGTGCCTGGCGTGCATGACAGCCGGCATCGCCTCTGCGCACGCCTTTCCAGCCACATTGTTCGATGAGCCAGCCTGCAGCCAGCTTCACACTGCCATCTGCATTAGCATAGCCAACGATGCCCGGAAAGGACTGTTGTAGCTGTGCATATTGATCAGCAGGAATAGAAGGGTTTTTAAAGAAGCTGCCGGCATTGCCGATCTCATTAGGGTCGGGCAATTTAGAACGGCGGATATTGATGACCGCCTGAGAAACGGCTTGTATGCTTAGTTCCTGCACACCCATGTGTTGCAGTTCCTGCTCGATGGCGCCGTAGCTGGTATTGAAACGGGGTGTTTTGTTGAGCCGGTAAGTAACATTCAGAATAATGAATTGATCGCGGTACTGCCGTTTGAATACGCTTTCCCGGTAACCGAATTGACAATCATTCACACTGAATGTGTGTACTTTTTTATCGTGGATATGATAAGCTTGCAGTTCTTCAAACACATCTTTGATCTCCACACCATAAGCACCAATGTTTTGCATGGGGCTGGCGCCTACATTGCCGGGAATGAGTGACAGGTTCTCTACTCCGGCCAGGTTCCTTTGCAGGCAATGCTGCACAAAGCCATGCCAGCTCTCCCCTGCCCCGGATTGTATATATATATGGTTGGCGTCTTCCTTTACAATGTCGATACCTTTTATCTCATTCTTCAGCACCAGTCCATCATAATCTTTCGTGAAGAGAAGATTGCTGCCGCCGCCCAATACCAGCAAGGGCGTTGTAGCGGGGCGTTGTGCTAACAATTCTGATAACTCATCTGTGTCACTAAATGTGGCAAATGCACGGGCTTTGGCATCGATGCCCATGGTATTATAAGAACGCAGGGAAACATTGTTAAGCATATCCATATAGTTACATCGTATCTACGTCAACAATAGCAATCACCTTCCTGAAACGTTGGTTCTGGTGCATAATAGCGATCTGCTCCTGAATCTGCTGCTTGCAGCGCTGGATGATCTGCGCTTCGCGTGGCAGCTTGATCAGCAGTTCCATCAGGTATTGATTACGCACCCGGTTTACAATGGGTTCGGCAGGACCAACGAGGTAATTGCCAAACTCCGATTTAAGGCCGGCGGCAATGCTGTTGGCGGCTGCATCGGCTATATCCTTGATGGGGTGCTTAAAGGTGATCATGATACAGCGTGTGAAAGGTGGATAGCCAAACTGCCGCCTTCCTTCGATCTCATAGAGATAAAAGGAATGATAGTCGTGCTGCTGCACAAAGCCCAGTACCGGATGCCTGGTATTCGATACTTGCACCAATACAAGCCCTTGTTCATCCTTGCGTCCTGCACGGCCACTCACCTGCTCCATCAGTTGGAAAGCCCGTTCGTTGACCCTGAAGTCGGCAAAGCTCAATATGCTGTCGGCATCGAGGATGCCCACGAGGGATACATGTTCGAAGTCAAGCCCTTTCACTACCATTTGTGTGCCCACCAGCATGTCCAGTTTTTGTTGTTCAAACTGCTGGATGAGGCTATCATGTGCTGTTTTCCCTTTTACACTGTCCACGTCCATGCGCGCGATCCTGTATTTGGGAAACTGTTCTTCGAGTTGTTCTTCGATCTTTTCCGTTCCAAAGTTGCGTTGCAGGAAACGATCACTGCCACAGGCCATGCAGGTATACACAGGCGGGTACACCGTACCGCAATAATGACAATGCAGCTTATTGGTATTCTTGTGGAAAGTAAGAGAAACGTCACAGTGCTTGCACTGCGGTATCCAGCCGCAAGACTGGCATATCTGGTAAGGTGAATAACCGCGGCGGTTCTGAAAAAGGATCACCTGTTTATTTCTTTCCAGCGACTGCTCGATGGCCGACTGCAGCTCGGGGGTGATCATGATCTTGTCCTTTTCAGGCCGCATGATCTTCTTGGTATCGATGATATGTATAACGGGCAGCTGCACGCCGCCAAAACGTTCGTTCAGCTGTACTAATCCATACTTCTGGGTTTGAGCGTTGAAGTAACTCTCAATAGAAGGAGTGGCACTGCCCAGCAATACCTTTGCATTGAATAAAGATGCATAATAAACAGCGCCGTCCCGCGCATGGTAGCGCGGCGCCGGATCTTGCTGTTTGTAAGAGGTGTCGTGTTCTTCATCGGCTACGATCAAACCCAGGTCGCTGAAAGGAAGGAATAACGAAGAACGGGCGCCCAATACGATCTTCAGTTCGCCGGTCTTTACTTTATTCCAGATCTCCAGTCTTTCGTTCTGGTTGAACTTGCTGTGATAGATACCGATATAGCCACCAAAGTGTCTTTGGAGGCGGCGGATGACCTGTGAAGTAAGTGCGATCTCGGGCAGCAGGTACAATACCTGTTTACCCTGACGTACGAATTGCTCCATCAGCTTTACGTATACCTGTGTTTTGCCGCTGGAGGTGACACCATGCAGCAGGCAGACTGGTTTTTCAGTCAGCGCCGCATTGACTCCTTCCAGTGCAGTTTGCTGCGCGGGTGTAAGTGTAAAGTCAATGTTGATGTTCCTCGGAAGGTACATCAGGCGGTCTACATTACGCTTTTCGAGGAACAGGATGTTCTTATCGACCAGTCCCTTCAGTTGTGCATCGGAAGCGCCGCTCTTTTTAAGCAGGTTGGCTTTCGATACTTCGCCTTCTGTTTTATTGAGGTGGAGGTAGCTCAGCAGCAACTCCATTTGCTTCTCGGCCCGTTGTAGTTTTTTATCCTCGTTCAGCAGTTTGGCCAGCTCGTCTTCATTGTCGTACACCGGGTTCAGCAGCACGAAGGTTTCTTTGCGCGGCGTGTACGTTTCTTTGAGGGCTTCCCAAACAAAGCAGACCTTCTTGTCGATGAGTCTCTTGATAACGGGATATACGTGGGAGGAGTCGAGTATCTGCTGCACTTCGGCCAGCTTCAGCTCTTTCTTAATTAATAAGGCTTCCGATACTATATATTCGTCATGGTCGAGTTGCTCGAAGTTTTCGCCATACTCTTCATTGAACACCAGTTGTGTTTCGCTGCTCAGCTTGAAGTGAGCAGGCAGTGCTGCCGCCATCACTTCTCCTTCGCTGCACATGTAGTAGCGGGCGATCCACTCCCACAGTTTCAACTGCTCCGGGTAAACAATGGGTTCTACATCCAGTATGTTGAGGATGTCTTTGGGTTCGAAGAATTCAGGCTTTTCATTGTGCAGTCGTTTTACAACGCCTGCATATCTTTTTGTTTGCTTCAACCCCACTTCCACGCGTACGCCGGGCCTCACCTGTTCCTGTAAGTGAACGGGTACAGCCCAGGTATAGTTTTTTGGCAATGCCAGCGGTATAATTACTTCTGCAAACAAAATAAAAAATTAAGGCGCAAGATACGCTTTCATCATTCAATCCAGTCGGCTTTGTATTCGCGGAGCTTCTGTTCCATGATGTCGAATACTTTTTGTTTCAGCGCAGGAAGGTCTTTATTGGTGAGGCCTTCTACCGGAATGGGCGCCAGGAATACCGATCGTGACCGGCCGGGGTTGATGGAGAATACGCTTTTGTAATGCATGCGGGCATAGCTATCGAGGAACAACACCGGTTTGATGGGTGTTTGTGTTTCGATGGCAATGCGGAATGCACCATCATAGAATTCTTTTACCGGTTGATGGGTTTCGTTGAAAGTGCCTTCCGGGAAGATGAAGATAGATATACCTTTTTTGATGACTGCTTTGAGGGTACGCACACTGCGGGCGCGGCCCTCTGCGCTGCTGCGATCCACCGTTACCACCGTATTGCGGTAGATGTATCCGAATACAGGTATTTTGGACATTTCCTGCTTGCCAAGTACCCTTACTGGTTGCCTGATCGTTGTGACGATAATAGGCGCATCGAGGTATGAGATATGATTGGCAACAAAAATGTATTGTTCTTTCTTGTTGTGCGGGACTTCGTAGATGTTCTTGTGGCGGATGCCGATGAAAAAGAACCATAGCTCCCCCCAGAGATTACATAAACCGTAAATGAAATTACCTCCTGCTACTTTCCCAAAAAAGGAACCGGCGATCACGGCCGGCAGCACACTGATCATGAGCCATACAAATATCACGTATGCATACACACAGTAAAGCCATTTAAGCGGGGTCTTGAGCCATTTCATGAGGCAGCGTCAGGATTTGAATCGGGAAAAGTAGTGATAAAGTTTGAAAGTAAATAAGTTGAAAAGTTAATATGAGCGAAGACCTGACGTTCAGTAGTTTCTGTCCGCAACTCGTCGCTCATATCCGAAGCTATTTGCAATCGCAGCTCCAGTCTGTGTCCAGGTCAATGACGGTAATAACTACCATACCTCTGTCGGCGGGAGCAAAAACGATGCGTACCTGCTGACCGTCGCGGGTGCGGCCTTCAAGAGCATATTTGGGGTCGGGCCGGGCGGCGGGTTCGCTTTTCTTGTCGTTGACCACGCCGTGTTCGAGGATGTCCTTTACCTCACTTTCGTCGATATGACGGCAGGCCATGCGGCAGCGGGCATGTTTGGTGAAGATCAGCTTGCCGTCGGCATGGCGACGGTCGAAACCCATATCACGTACAGGTTTGTCGCTGGGTGGGTGGGTGATCCGCTTCCGGCGCTGGCTGGCCGTGTCGTCAACCTTTTGGGGATCGGTCTTTACTTCTTCCTGGCGGGGTTGTTCTTTATCCTGCTTTTTGCGTGAGTGCTTGTTATTCAGTGCGATAGTAAGGGCTATGCCGATGGTTATAAAGGCTGAGACGAGCGGTATCCACGTTTTTTTCATGGCGGCAAATTACGCCAGACTGAAGTATCTTTGCCCCGTCATGGCAGAAAAAAGGACTGTAGCTTTTCATACGTTGGGTTGTAAACTCAACTTTTCAGAAACTTCCACGCTTTCACGTTTACTGGAGAATGAAGGATTTGAGAAAACCTCTTTTGAGGATCAGGCTGATGTGTACGTGATCAACACTTGCTCTGTGACGGATAATGCCGACAAGGAATGCCGGCACCTGGTGCGCCGCATCCAGCGTAAATCGCCTGAAAGCCTGGTGGTCATCACCGGCTGCTATGCTCAATTGAAGCCCAAAGAAATTGCAGAGATACCCGGTGTAGACCTCGTATTGGGGGCTGCCGAGAAGTTCAACATCGCGCAGCATATCAGGGAGCTCGCTAAAGGCGATTCTGCCAAGATATGCAGCTGCGATATCGAAACGATTACCGGTTTCAATGCTTCTTATTCCATCAATGACAGAACGCGCACATTCCTGAAAGTGCAGGATGGCTGCGATTATAACTGCTCTTTCTGTACCATTCCCATGGCCAGGGGCAAAAGCCGTAGTGACAGTATCGATAATGTGTTGCGCAATGTGGAAGAGCTGACAACTACCGGTGTCAAAGAGATCGTCTTAACAGGTGTGAACCTGGGCGATTTTGGCAAGGGGCCGGATGGTAATAAAAGGCATGAAGAGAACTTCATGGACCTCATCCGGGAGCTGGATAAAGTGAAAGGCATCGAGCGTTATCGTATTTCTTCTATCGAGCCTAACCTGCTTACTAACGAGATCATTGAGTTTGTGGCCAATAGCGATCGTTTTATGCCGCATTTCCACATACCGCTGCAAAGTGGCAGTAATGAGGTGCTGAGATTGATGAGAAGGCGTTACAAGCGCGAGTTGTATGCCGATCGTGTGAATCTGATCAAGACTTTGATGCCGCATTGCGCAGTGGGTGTCGACGTCATTGTAGGCTTTCCCGGCGAGTCAAACGCCCATTTCAAAGAAACTTTTGATTTTTTGCATGGACTTGACGTAACTTATCTTCACGTTTTCACGTATTCTGAAAGGGACAATACCAAAGCATTGGAGATTGAGCCCGTAGTACCAGTCAATATCCGCAATGAAAGAAATAAATCGCTGCGTAACTTGTCCTATATGAAAATGCAGTATTTTACCCAACTGCATGCTGGTCAAACCCGTAAAGTATTATTCGAAAGGCATGAACGTAATGGTATGATGGAAGGTTATACCGACAATTATATCAAGGTAACTATGCCGTACCGGGCTGATTATGCAAACGAGGTAAGAGACTGTACGTTGTAAACATTTAAGAACAGTCAGGTGTTAGAAATGGATTAGTATGAAGAAATTCCAGGTAACGATACAATTTGAGATGGATGATGAGTTCATGTCCCTGGTCCCCTCCCACCGAGTATACATCGATACGCTCATAGAAAAGGGGGTCATAGATCAGTATGTGGTGTCAATGGAAACCCAACGTGTTTGGATCACTTTTACAGCCAAAGACAAGAATGAGATTGAGGATTATCTTGTTAAGTCTCCTATTCACAAATACTGGAGCTACGAGATAGATGAGCTGTTTATCTATGACGGCCAGCATTACAGGCTGCCGGCGGTACAACTGAATTAGTCGGCAATCGGCAGTCGTAAATCGGCAATAAATCATTCGGAACGGTTGATTGAATGCAACTTGCATTTGATCAACCGTTTTGCTTTACAGGCACCATTGCCGATTTACGACTGCCGATTGCCGATCAATACTTCAGCCAATACTTATAGAAGGCAGGGAATTCTCTGGTCAGGCCATACCAATCTTTGATGGCTGTAAACTTCGAATGGTCGCCGGCTACTGTCGGAAATCCTAATTTTTTAACAATGTATTTAGAGCGGGTAACGTGGTAATAGCTGGTTACTACTACGGCCGATTGATAATGCGTTGTTGTATTTAGTGTAAGAAAGTTTTTGGCAGTCAGGTAGCTGTTGTCGCCCAAATTGTCTACAATAATATCCTGACCGGGCACGCCCTGTGCTATCAAATAGTTCCGCATTCCATCTCCTTCGGGGTAATCGGATGTGCCGATGCCGCCGCTTACAAATATTTTCCTGACCTGTTTATTGCGGTACAGCTCCAGGGCTGCATCTACCCTGCCCTTGAGCCAGGGCGATAGGCTACCATCTTTAAAAACGGTATTGCCCAATACGATGGCTACATCTGCTTTGCCGGTAAAATCGTGCAGGCCGTCTTTTACTACCCATAAAGTATGTAAGAAGAACCAGGCGAGGAAGAAAAGGATAATGATGCGGAGTTTGTTTAACATGAAGGGGTTTAATGCTATTTAGCCAGCCATGCTGGTTTTGTTTTCAATATCTTTTTATAGATGGGGCAGCTTTCAATATGTGCACCGGGCAAGTAGCCAATGCTCATTAGGAATGAGTGAACGATCTCTCCTCCAGTGAAAAGAAATGTCTTTTTAAACAGCTTCACCCACTCTTCTTTTGTTTTTGGGTGGTTTGCCTTTAACCACTCCTGAAAGGAGCCAAATTCTTTTTGCAGCTGCTTAATGCGTTTGGCATTTTCGATGGCGGCATTTATTTTTAAACGGTTGCGGATGATGCCTTCATCCTGCAGCAGGCGGGCTACTTTTTTATCTGTGTATCTGGCTACTTTATCGATGTCGAAACTGTCGAATGCTTTGTAGAAGTTGTCTTTCTTTTTCAGGATGGTGAGCCAGCTCAGCCCTGCCTGGTTGATCTCCAGTACCAGCCGGGCAAAGAGTTCATTGTCATTTTTGATGGGAAACCCATACTCATAATCGTGGTAATGTATGTGTACGTTGCCGGGTTCCATTTCCCAGACGGCTTCACAGTAACTTTTTTTGGGTGCTTGGGGCATATTGTCCTTTCAAAATTAGTTGGACAGGGGCCTAAAAAAAGAAATTCTCCTAATTTTTTTCTGAAAAAAGTATTTAGTACCTTTTCTTTGCCTTTTGCTTCATTAAGGTTTGGTTAGCAACGTTTCCACACAGTTCATTTTCAGCACAAGATCAATTCCCTTACCTGCCCGGCGAGCGTAAAAGCAGGAAAGCCCGGAATAACGGGTACCTTTAAGTCGCTGGCTCTGAATAGACGACCGTTTATGCATGTTTGAAGTAGCGCAAACCTGCACCACAAAAACTTATTATGATCACTTCTACACACCCTTTGAACATACTGGTAGTGGAGGATAATCCGAGTGACTATTTCCTGTTCACAGAATACCTTCGGCTGACAGGGCTGCCCGTGCGCGAGTTGCACCATGCCGAGAAGCTACAGGAAGCGCTGGAGATAGTACAGGATGATGCGCCCGATCTTATTTTTCTCGATCTCACCTTGCCTGACAGTGAGGGCATTCATTCTTTTGCCCGCATCAACGACCAGGCTCCTCATATTTCCATTGTTGTGCTTTCCGGTGTGTCTGATACCCAGATAGCCCTTAATACCATCGTGATGGGTGCGCAGGATTACCTCGTAAAAGGCGAGTTTGATGAAAAGCTGCTGGCCAAATCCATTCAATATAGCATCGAGCGCAAGAAGATATTGCAAAAGGTGGTAGAGAACTATGAACGCTACAATACGTTGATCAAAGCCACCAACGATACCATCTGGGATTGGGATATTCGCACCAACGAGATCTTATGGAATGAGGGTATCACCAATATATTTGGTTATAAGCCTGTGGATGTACAAAACACCATCGAGTGGCATAATCAAAAGATACACCCGGAGGACAGGGACCGGGTATTGCAGCGGATAACGCAATGTATCGAGGAGGGTAAAGACCAATGGCAGGAAGAGTACCGCTTCATGTCTGCCGCCGGCACTTATCGTTTTGTATTTGACCGGGGATATATTCTTCGTACCGACCAGCGCCGGCCCTACCGGGTGATCGGCGCCATGATGGACATTACCGAACGCAAGAAGATGCAGGAAGAGCTTATGCGCAGCCAGATAGAGACGCAAAAGCTGATCACGCAGATCACCATTCAAACACAGGAGCAGGAAAGAAGGGAAATTGGCCGTGAGTTGCACGATAATATCAACCAGATACTGGCTACCGCCAAGTTGTGCGTGGACATGGCCATCAATGATGATGACATTCGTAAAGAGTTGCTGCATAAGAGCTACGACAATATCTCCAAGGCCATTAATGAAATAAGGTCTTTGTCCAAGAACCTCGTTCCGCCTTCTCTTGGTGATATCGGTCTCAAAGAAGCATTATTGGAAATGATCGAGAACATGACTGTGTCGCCTGAGTTGCACATCAGGATAAAGGCGAACGACCAGCACATAGAAAGCTTATCCAACAATAAAAAGCTGATCCTCTATCGTATTGTGCAGGAACAAATGAACAACATCGTAAAGCACGCCCGTGCAACGCATGCAGACATAGAGTTGAAGACTTCCCGCAAGAAAGCGCACCTTGTTATCAAAGACAATGGTATTGGCTTCGATCCCAAGCAAAAGGCCAAAGGGATTGGACTGAACAATATTGTGAGCCGGGTGGAAATGCAGAATGGCAATATGGAGATCATCAGCAGCAGTGGCCAGGGCTGTGTATTGAAGGTCGATATTCCCTTGTGACGGCAATCGGCAGTCGTCAATCGGCAATCAAAGACATATCAGGCTTCATTAAAGTCGAAATGTTCCTTCAGGATCTCTATTACTGTCTCCTGGGTAAGTGGCTTATTGCGGTAGCTGGAGATATAGCTGATGCGGCTGGCTTTTGATTCATCTTCCGGGTTGAATGAAGTGGTAAGCATTACCACGATGATGGCTGCTTTTTGTTCGGGAGACAGTTTATCGTATCTCTCCAGAAACTCCCAGCCATCCATGGCCGGCATGTTGATATCCAACAGGATCAATTCGGGTGTGGGCAGTTGGCCGCCTTCTGCCGATTGTTGTTTGCCCGACAGGTAGTCCAACGCATCGCGGGCGCTTTGCGTTACTTTTACTTCTTTCACATAACCCGTTTCTTCAATAATCATCTTATTGAGGAAATTGGTAGGCTCATCATCATCGATGAGCAGCACACATTCTAATTTTCTTTTCATTTGTTTACTGAATTTCAGAAATGGTAAAGTAGAACGTACTTCCAACGCCTGGCTCTGATTCCACCCAGATCGTGCCCCCGTGCAGTTCTACAATTTTCTTGCAGTGTGCAAGGCCGATGCCCGAGCCTTCATAGTCTGTGCGATTGTGTAATCGCTGGAAGATAACAAATATACGTTCAAGGTATTGTGGTTCAATACCTATACCATTGTCTTTAAATGCAAATTCCCAACCTCCGTCGGCCCTCATCGCACTGATTTCTACCAGTGGAGGTAAATCTGGCCTGCGAAATTTGATGCTATTGCTCACCAGATTCTGGAACA
Source organism: Paraflavitalea sp. (assembly GCF_059502485.1). Taxonomy (NCBI): domain Bacteria; kingdom Pseudomonadati; phylum Bacteroidota; class Chitinophagia; order Chitinophagales; family Chitinophagaceae; genus Paraflavitalea; species Paraflavitalea sp. Next base: position 327,815 of record NZ_JCACET010000009.1, on the reverse strand, counting down.
ACAGTTTCAGCTCCGTCGGAAAAGCGTCCAGTAAAGGCAACTGTCCGGACCTCAATTCGGCCTGACTTTCCCTGATCACTTTATTGAGATCGGCTTTCACTTGTTCTACAATGGCGTTGCAATCTATCTGCCTTTTCTCTTTTTCGCGCCCAAGTCTTGAATAATCCAACAGGTCTTTGATCAATACCTTCATCCGGTCAGACGACTGGACCATATAATCCAGGTACTTGTCGGCGTTCTCATCCAGCTTGCCTTTGTATTGCTTGCGCAGCAGGTCTACAAAGCTGGACGTGGTGCGCAAGGGTTCCTGCATATCGTGTGATGCCACATAGGCAAACTGCTCGAGCTCTTTGTTCTTACGTTCCAATTCTTCTGTGCGTTGCCGCACTTTTCGCTCAAGGATAATATTGGTTTCGCGGATCACTTTTTCCAGCTGCTTTTTCTCGGATACATCCCGTATGGAGGCGGTGAGCATCATGCCTTCATCGGTTTCCATGGGGCTGAGGCTCATTTCGACGGGAAACTCGCGGCCATCTTTTCGTATGGCGAACATTTCAAAGCCTTCGGCCACCTGGGTGGACTGTGACGTGTCGAAGAAGCTGAAACGCCTGAACGGGTGCATTTTTTCATAGCGCTGTGGTATCAGCATTTCTATGCGTTTACCGATCATTTCTTCCCGGCCATAGCCAAACAGTTTCACTGTTTGTGCATTGACCAGTTGTATATCTCCTGCTTCATTGACTACGATAATGCCATCGGGCGCGCGTTCGAGGAAGTTCCTGAACTTGTCTTCTGCTTTCTTGCGTTGTTCTACTTCTTCTTCCAGCTCGCGTGATGAACGTAAGCTAAACGCTACGGGTAATACTTTTATTAGATAGAACACCGTGATCCAGCTCAATACTCCTGTAATTGCCCGGATAAGGGCATTGACGCGGTAAGCAGGGAACCAGAATGTGATGGCATCGAAAAAGTGAGTGGCGCCACACGCCAGGATAAAGGCTGCGAACAGAAAGTACAACCGTATAAAACGTGCGTCGTGCTTCTTCGTAATAAAGCGAATGATAATAAAGGGGATAGCAAAGTAAGCGGACCAAACCAAAAGGTCACTGATGATGTATAACCATCCGTGGAATTCAGTCCACTTGCCACAATGCCAGCGTGGGGGCCAATCCGAGGTATCGAATAATCTGACAAAAAAATCTACGACCTGGTTCATGCATTAATATTGGCTACTACCCGAAGAGCTTGGTGATGCAGAGCTGGAGAATGACATTGCTCAAATTAAAACTGCTGCACAATATAGTAATAAAATGAATTTTCTAAATACGTGGATCGGTTGATTTTCCGTTTTCGAGTACTATCACGTTGGTATTTGCGTGATAAACAGTTTTTACTTTTGCCGGTTTTTGGCATATTTGTGGATAATGTTCGCTATACAACTATGAGAATCATCTACTTCGCTTTATCCTTTTGCTTATTGGCCGGTTGTGGTGAAACGGCTACAACGCCTGCGTCCGGAAAGAAAGATAGTACCCAGGGTCCTACTGTCGTCAATCCTGCCGCCAATGTACCGTTGTTTCGTGATACCTTGCAGAAAGCTCCGGTTGCAGAATACCGCGTCAAGACCGACAATCCTTTGAATGATTGGTATTTTTCGGTGCGGTTGTACGAAACTCCCAAGACATTTTATTACCTGATGCGCCTGCAGTTTGAAGAGATTCAAGGGACGGATACGTTGAAGTTGCCCAACTTCGGCACTATGCCCCAACCTGAGGTCCGCAAAGGGCCGGAAGGTTATTCCTGTATCGTTGGGTTCCTTGACAAGGACAAGCAGTTCCGGGAATACAAGAAAGTGTATGTGGTGGGTGGCACCCTGAAGGTGACGGCGCTGAAGCATTATGCGGTAGCTACTTATCAGCAGTAGAATTGTCTTATCTTGGTAGGAATATCATTATAGTATGGAAAGACAGCTCACTTCCTGGCATAGCCCTTCGTTGAATAAGGAAATGCCAATGGCCGTTTATGGGCATTATGGTTTTGCCTTGTTGCTTATTCCTACGGCTGCTGCCGACTACCTCGAATACGAGCGGTTTGGATTAATAGAATCTCTGCGTCCTTTTATCGATGGCGGAAAAGTAAAAGTATTTTCCATCAACAGCATCAATACGGAAAGCTGGATGAATAATGAGATGCAGCCGCGTCATAAAGCGATCCGTCACCGCCAGTGGAATGATTATGTATATAATGAGGTGATCCCTTTTGTACATACGCACACCAGTGGAGAAACTCCCGTGATCGTATCTGGCGCCTCCTTTGGTGCTTTGCACAGCGCCAACCTCTTCTTTCAGCGGCCTGACCTTCTCAACGGTTGTATCGCGATGAGTGGGGTGTATGAGCTTACCGAATATACCAAGGGGTACTTTGACGATGATGTATATTTCAACAGTCCCATGCATTATATGCCCAACCTGACTGACCATTCCATCCTGGAACAGATCAGGCGCAGCCATCATATTCATTTGTTCTCCGGCAGTGGCGATTATGAAGATCCTGAATCGGCGCGCCGCTTTGCCGGCATTCTGTATGGCAAAGGGATCAATTACGAGCTGGATATCTGGGGGCATGAATGGAAACATGACTGGCCTACGTGGAAGGCGATGCTCCCCCACTACTTAGGAACAAGGTTTTAAGTTCAGATCAATTTATCGAGGAGGTTGATGAATTCTTCGCGGTCGATCATACGGGCGCCTAAGGAAGCGAGGTGTTCGGTGTGTACCTGGCAGTCGATCAGCTGAACTCCTTCTGACTTCAGTAATTGAACGTAGCTGATGAAGGCATACTTGCTGGCGTTGCTGGCTCTGCTGAACATGCTTTCGCCAAAGAATACTTTTCCCATCCGGATACCGTAGAGCCCTCCTACCAATTCTCCATCGAGCCATGCTTCGGCGCTGTGTGCATAACCCTGGTGATGTAAATCTGTGTAGGCTTCTTCCACAGCTGGCGTGATCCAGGTGCCGTCCTGTCCCTGCCGTTTGATGGATTTGCAGGCATTGATCACTTCGGAAAAGGCTTTGTTGACCGTAAAAGTAAAGGCATCCCGCTTCAGCAATTGCTGCATGCTTTTGCTCACTTTCAATTCATCGGGGAATAATACAAAGCGTGGATGGGGACACCACCATAAAATGTGGGCGCCTTCGTACCAGGGGAAGATGCCGCTGCGATAAGCGAGTAATAAACGTTCGCGGGAGAGGTCGCCGCCGATGGCCAGCAAGCCGTCGGGTTCAGCCAGATGTACAGGAGGAAAATAAATGTCTTTTTCTAACGCAAATAATGGCATAGCAGCAAGGGTTATGCAGCCACTACTTCGATGGTAGCTCCAATGCCTCTTTCGGTAATGGCATCGCATTGTGGCTTCAGCTCATCATAGGAACCCTGCTTTACAGCATATTTTCCCTGGAAGTGGATGATGTAGGCGCATTGCTCGGCCTGCTCGGCGCTGTGGCCGCAAACCTGTACCAATGTTTCGATTACATGTTCAAAAGTGTTCACCTCATCATTCCACACAATGAGGCTACAGGGCTCTTCACTTTCGGTGAGCACATCCACATCTTCTGACTCGTAAGGGCGTGTAGGTCCGTCAAATGCCATAAAATCAGTGTATTGATGACACAAATGTATAAAAACGGATGCACGGAGACAAGCCCGGGTAAACTTCCTTTGACAGACAATATGGCTACTGATCATCAACTACTTATAATTGTCTTTTTCTTCAACTCCTGCAGCAGCCGGGTAAAGAAGGTCTCAAAATTGGGGTAAGTCGGGTTGTCCAGGTATTCCTGTTCTATGATACCTATGAACAGCGGGACGAAGGCATAGAACTGGTTGTTTTCGAAACGCTTCATTTCTGCTTCTCTGGTTGCGTAACGATGTTTGATGCGCAAGAGGCTGGTAACGGACTGTGTTACGTTCTCGTTGAGGAGCTTTGACCAGCTCAATGGTCCGGCAGCTTTTTGTAGTGTGGTGTCTTTTTCCAATATGCTTTTAAGGCTATCGATAGAATGGCTGTAATGCTCAAAGGTGCTTTCAAGGTAAGCGTGCCCTCCTTCATGCCATACCAACTGGCTTATCCACCAGGGCATGTAAAAATTAGGGTGCAGGTGGATGGAATCTCTGCTGCCAACCAGGGTGCCATACGCTATCATCAAAACCATCTTATCAGCATAGCGTGGATTAATGCTTTTCATATCGGGTGAAGCATAAGCTGAGCAGTTGGTGCCGCCTAACTCAAAGACGATCTCTTTGGATGCCTGCACGCGGTAAAAGCTGTCCAGTGCAGCGGCCTGTCCTTTTTCAAAGATGTTGCGTTCAAAAGCAGTGATCCAGTTATTGTATTCTGCCTGGTGTTGTTGAAAGAAGCGCCAGAACTTAGTGTCGTTATAAAAATCAAGGCAGGCTTCAAAATAGTCCTGTATCTGGGCAAGGGTGAACTTCTTTTCATAGCCACTAAGTGTATCCAGTTTATGTACGCGGGCTTTGGGGAAGTTGTAAAACGCCCAGCTCAGGCGTGTAGGAAAATCGCAGCTTACATAGGGCAGTGCCTTTGCTTTCTGTACGGCCGGGTGGTCTTTGTACTTTTCGAAATACTGCATTACCTCCTGCTGGTAAGCCGAGCGGGTAAACTCAGCCTTACCTGTCAGCAGATGGATCACGCTGAGCAGTTCCGTGCCGGGATAAACGGTGACGGTGAATTTAGTTTTGGTTTGGGTAAAGGCATGTGTAGCGATACCCAACAAAAGGATAAGTGAGAATAATCGTTTCATGCTCTGAAGAGAGTGCTTTCACGGAACGAATGTTGCACGTAGCGATAAAAGAATCTACTGCCAACGTTATTGCTGAGTTACAACGGGTGTGTTGCATAGGGGCGCGTCCTGCCCTGCCCTTTTTTGCAAATTGCACCTGTTTTTGGGTTTCGTGCTATTAGTACGTACCATCTACGGCTGATCTACGTACTATCTACGTACCATCCATGGACTATCTATGGTGCATCCGCTCTTCATTTTCCTTTTCTATTCTTCTTTTCTTCCCTTTTCCGGAATCTTTCCCATTTCTATTTTGTTGTTCGTCTCTAACAGCGAGCGTCGAATATACAATACCGGTAATGCGGTTTCCAAATTTACTTCTGTGCAGAATGGGATGAAATGGGAGAGTTTCGGAAGGAATGGGATAAAACAGGAATCACTTTCTCCCATTCTCTCCTATTCTATCCGAAACCAGGATAAATAAATTTGGAAACGGGTATCTCGATGTTGTACGTTTGTCTGGATCGGTAAGTCATGACTCACTTTTTTTAAAAAAGTTCATTCGTGCTGATGCTGTAAATCATAAACTGGTAACTGATCAATACTGGTTTGGGATTCAGTAGAAGCGTGATGAACGATGTGCAGCATTTATCTTCAGTTGTTTCGGCTGGCCACGGCCAACTCAGTATATCGTTGCGCATATGATGATTTAATAGCAGCACCGGCAACGGCAGTACACTGCTACCTCGCTCCACTCCGGCAATTGTTGTTCAGTAGTTGTTTTACAATAGTAGTAGTTCCCTACAAGGAGCAAACTATTGGCAGCTTTCTGCGCAACAGCCAACCGAGATGCTTCCTGCAATCTTTGGTGGTTTTGCCGGGGTCCCGTTTCAGCAGGAACTCCGTTGCCGGGTTTTGACTGTGCCGGGAAGACGGGAAGTAAGAAGGATAATCCTTTTTGCTTTCCGGCGTCCTGGTTTGTAGGAAGTCGTACAATGAGAACAAAAAAGAACCGTTACTGTTAATACAGAGAGCAGATGAAGAAATGTCTTTTATGACCCACTCCGTGGAATCTGCCCGTAAGGGGCTGTGTAATATAATCGACATTGCTTACATTTGCGGATTAGCTTCAAAAAGAGAACTTTATGAGTCGTTATTCTGAATATCTTAAGGAAATTGAAGAAAGAAAAGGTCAGGGTCTCCACCCGAAACCTATCGATGGTGCTGAATTGCTCAGTGAAATTATTGAGCAAATTAGGGATGTTAAAAACGTGCACAGAGCGGAATCGTTGAATTTCTTTATTTATAATGTGTTGCCGGGTACTACCAGTGCTGCCGGCGTGAAAGCTGCCTTTTTAAAGGAGATCATCCTTGGCACAGCCAAAGTGGAAGAAATTACCCCTGCTTTTGCTTTTGAGCTGTTATCTCACATGAAAGGAGGTCCTTCCATTCAGGTGTTGCTGGACCTGGCGCTGGGTAATGATGCGGCTACTGCAAAAGAAGCTGCCAATGTGCTGAAAACGCAGGTTTTCCTCTATGATGCTGATACTGACCGCCTGAAAGAGGCATTCAAAAACGAAAATGCAATAGCTAAAGAGATATTTGAAAGTTACGCACAGGCTGAGTTTTTCACCAAACTGCCTGAAGTACCTGAAGAGATTAAGATCGTGACTTTTATAGCTGGTGAGGGTGATATTTCGACTGACTTGCTGTCTCCGGGCAACCAGGCGCACTCCAGGTCGGACCGTGAGCTGCATGGTAAATGTATGATCACCCCCAAGGCACAGGCCGAGATCAGGGCGCTGCAGGCGCAACATCCTGACGCGAGCGTGATGTTGATTGCCGAGAAGGGCACCATGGGTGTGGGTTCATCAAGGATGTCGGGTGTAAATAACGTGGCGCTTTGGACGGGTAAACAAGCCAGCCCTTATGTGCCTTTTGTAAATATTGCCCCTATTGTAGGTGGTACCAACGGCATTTCTCCCATTTTCCTTACTACTGTCGACGTTACCGGCGGCATTGGTATCGACCTCAAGAACTGGGTGAAAAAGGTAGACGAAAACGGCAAGGTTGTCCGCAATGAAAACGGGGAGCCTATTCTCGAAGAAGTTTACTCTATAGCTACCGGCACCGTTCTTACGATCAACACAAAGACGAAGAAGTTATATAATGGTGAGCAGGAACTGATCGATATTTCCAAGGCGCTGACGCCTCAGAAAAAGGAGTTTATCAGGGCTGGCGGATCCTATGCGATCGTATTCGGTAAAAAGATCCAGACGATTGCAGCAAAGGCTTTAGGTATCGAGCCTACTCCTGTATTTGCTCCGTCAAAAGAAATTTCCAACGAAGGGCAAGGTCTTACAGCTGTTGAAAAGATCTTCAACAGAAATGCTGTAGGTACTACTCCTGGTAAAATATTACACGCGGGTTCTGATGTTCGTGTAGAAGTGAACATCGTGGGTTCTCAGGATACTACCGGTCTGATGACTGCCCAGGAGCTGGAGTCTATGGCTGCTACGGTGATCTCCCCCATTGTTGACGGCGCTTATCAATCGGGCTGTCACACTGCTTCGGTGTGGGATAAGAAGGCGCAGGCAAATATCCCCAAGCTCATGAAGTTCATGAATGAGTTTGGACTGATCACTGCCCGTGACCCGAAAGGTGACTATCATTCCATGACGGATGTAATTCACAAGGTGCTCAACGATATTACGGTGGATGAGTGGGCCATCATCATTGGTGGTGATTCTCACACGAGAATGTCGAAAGGTGTCGCTTTTGGTGCCGACTCTGGTACTGTGGCGCTGGCATTGGCTACCGGTGAAGCTTCCATGCCTATTCCGGAATCAGTGAAAGTGACCTTTAAGGGTGAGATGAAGGGGCATATGGATTTCCGTGATGTAGTGCATTCTACGCAAGCGCAGATGCTGCAGCAATTTGGCGGCGAGAACGTTTTCCAAGGAAGGATCATCGAGGTGCACATTGGAACGCTTCCTGCTGACCAGGCTTTTACTTTTACAGACTGGACGGCAGAGATGAAGGCTAAGGCTTCTATCTGTATTTCTGAAGATGATACACTGATCGAATCACTGGAAATTGCCAAAGGCAGGATCCAGATCATGATCGAGAAGGGCATGGATAACAGCAAACAGGTGCTTCAGGGGTTGATCAATAAAGCCGATAAGCGTATCGCTGAGATCAAGTCTGGCGAGAAACCTGCTTTGACGCCGGATGTGAATGCGAAGTATTATGCTGAAGTGGTAATCGATCTGGATGTGATCGCTGAACCCATGATCGCTGACCCGGATGTTAATAATGACGATGTTTCCAAGCGCTATACCCACGATACGATTCGCGCACTCTCCTACTATGGTGGCGAGAAAAAAGTGGACCTTGGTTTTGTTGGTTCCTGCATGGTACACAAGGGCGATTTGAAGATCGTTTCTCAAATGCTCAAGAACCTGGAAAAGCAACAGGGTAAGGTTGAATTCCACGCACCACTGGTAGTAGCAGCTCCTACTTACAATATCATCGACGAATTAAAGGCTGAGGGTGATTGGGAGATCTTGCAGAAGTATTCCGGCTTTGAGTTCAATGATGATGCTCCGAAAAACGCGGCACGTACTGAATATGAAAATATGATGTACCTCGAGCGTCCGGGTTGTAACCTTTGTATGGGTAACCAAGAAAAAGCTGCTAAGGGTGATACGGTAATGGCTACTTCCACACGTCTTTTCCAGGGCAGGGTTGTTGAGGACTCCGATCGTAAGAAAGGCGAGTCTCTGCTGGCTTCTACACCTGTGGTGGTGCTGTCGGCCATCCTCGGAAGAATTCCAAACATGGATGAGTACAAAGCTGCCGTAACGGGTATCGACCTGACTAAGTTTGCACCTCCGCTGAAGAATTTGACTTCAGCCCGGAAGGATAGTCTCACTTACTAAGCAATTCAATCTTCTTAGATTATAAAGAAAGGCCTCACTTTTTAGTGAGGCCTTTTTATGTTTTTGATATTGACTGCGTGAGTGTAGTAAATGTTTACTTGTTTTGGGCACGCCATTCTTCAAGGGGGATCTCCCGCTCATTTAAAGGGTCATAAAACAGTACCCGCATCGAATCGGGGTAGACATGAAAATTGAAATGAATACTATTCCCGGAATCCTCTCCTACTGCGATCAAATAATAGGGATGTTTGCCAGGCTTTTCAACAATCCAGGAGCTGATTTTTCTTTGTCCCTGTGAGTTGCTCTCGATCAGTTTTTTGCGGTCTATTACTTCGGGCATATGTAAAACTGTATCGAGTGCTTTAACAGCTTCCAGGGAGTCTTTTAGTGCCTTGTTTTCTGCCGTATTATCCATTTTGCTTGCATTGTCGTTGCAGGCAACTATTATGATCCCTAAAGAGAAAAGGAGTAGACTGATTGAGACAAGTTTTTTCATCCTTCAATATACGCTGACGGGCTGGAATATGGAATAGCAGCTTTGAAGAGCAGTATGTGGCATACCAATTTTGCCTATATTTAAAATACGATACGAGCACAGTGGCTTAAGTAGAATTGCATTGGATACTTCAAGTAGATTGGATTGGTTAAACAAATTCGGGAAACATCCTACCTGCCCAATTGTGTTTGAGCAAGGGCAATGGTATTTCATTACTGTTGGTGATCCACAGGTGACGGGCATATTCTTTTACATTGATAGTACAGGTAAAGAGCTTCAGTATTTTCTGGCGAGTGGGGTTTCGCCGATATAGGCTGGCAGGCAATAACGCTGAACAATAGAATAAAGAATGAGCAAACAGAACTTTGACATAAAACATATTTCGCCATACCGCAGGCAAATGGGGCTTGAGTATGAAAAATTGCATCCAGAAATTCAAAAACGATTCGATTTTTCAACAACCAATAACATTGCTTTTATAGGAAAAGGGACAATGGACAATATTTGGAATGGAAATAAATTGGCTGTTTTTATCCTCAAACTCTTATCCAAAAGCAACATACTTTTCCCAAGGGTTGGACGAGATATTGATTACGAAATTCACAATTATCCCTATTTAGACAAGTTTGGCAGAGAAGTACACTCAATGAACCGAGTATTTTACTTTTCAGACGAACAACAACGATTTGACGGAACGGCTACGTATAGTGAAACGAAACAACATATTGTCGAGTATTTAGGTCTTGATCATAGAATGGTTTTTGAAATGGGTTTGTCAGCTGAGAATGGAGCCATTCGATTTACATCAGGCAGACAGTTTGCCTTTATTGCAGGGCTTAAGCTGCCTGTGCCACGACTTTTCAGAGGCGACATTGAGCTTTTGGAATGGTTTGATGACGCACAACAAAAGTTTTATTTAGACTTAAAAGTAAAAAGCAAACTATTTGGTCCGCTTTTCGGGTTTACAGGTTGGTTTGAAGCTGAATATATTGACTTCAGCGGACAGACAATTCCTGAAAAATTCAAACCGACAAGGCAAGAAAGAAGGGAATGAGCGAAGAAGGTACAGGGGTAAAGGAAAATCTGGTGGGGCATTGGATTTTGTCTTATCCTCCGTTAACATACGTAATGTTATTAAACAAGTCGTTAATGAAAGCCCGATCGCTTTCATTGGTAAAAGAAAATACACAGGTAAGTATTTCTGTGCCGTTTGGACTGACCTTAGCACCTTTAAAATCCCAGCCATTTTCCGTAGAGCTCACAGATGGACGTATTTTGGCTATAACATTTTCAGGCAATAAAGAATTGTTGGTTGTGTGTAACAAGGAGAAATACAATACAATGCTTTCATCATTTTTGATATATTGTATACTATCGTTGTTCGTGATTAATTGAAAATCTGCATTTACAGGGATATTCCAGTTTTGCATTGGAATCCTGGCTTGCTTTCTTTTCTTGAAAAATCCGAACATGAATATAAGAGGGGGATAGGTGAAATAAAAAAAGGCTTCACTTTATGAAGCCTTTTATCTGTGGGAGTTGACGGGCTCGAACCGCCGACCCTCTGCTTGTAAGGCAGATGCTCTGAACCAACTGAGCTAAACTCCCTTTTTCTTTTCCCTTTTGATACCGTGGTATCGTTTTGGGAGTGCAAAGATAAGGGTTGGTTGATTACTGCAAAATTTTTTCTTCTTTTTTCTGCTACTATTTTCAAAAAAGTTTTTGCCTAACGCATTAATTAATAGCCCTTCACGCTGAAAAACAGGCCCAGCCTGCATTGGCATCTACTGGCCTATCTGCTAATCACAGCAACGTTATCGTCAGGAAATCAACGTCACTCAACCCTTTAATCAAAACAAGGCTAATTGTTGTTCGCGTATCACCCCGGTTCTTCCCAATGTTAAAGCTGAGCGCATTGACCTTTGTCACCTTCTTTTGGCCAGGGATTTTACTTTCCCTGAGTGCTTCATAGCCGTACAAGATCGGGGCATGCTTATTTTGCCCGGTTAACTCATTCTCCTTCGTAAGAAGCAAGTTGTCGTAAATAATGTGTTTCTTTTTGAGGTCAATATTAAAGTAATTAAACGCGGTTAGTTTACCTTCTGCCTTGAAAGTGATAATGTCATTGGCTCGTTTTATGCTGATGTTAAACGTGTCTGTGAATACGGCCCGCTTGCCATTTTTGAAGCCCGTGAGCATTTTATTAAACTCTTCCCTGGTTAAGCCGTAAGCATCCATGTACGAAATATCTTTAGTGCCCTTTTCGACCATTCGTACTATGTATTTGTCTGCCCATTCCGGATTGGCTTTCAGGTTTTTCATTGCCTTCTGTTGCAATACCTGAATTTCATCGGGAAACTCATAAACTGTAATGGCAGCCTTGTGGCTGCCATTAGTCAGTAATTTATCGGTTAACTCAATTGTCTTGTTCGTTTGTGCAAATGAATATTGGATGGCAGACAGTAAAAGGAAAAATATGAAAGCGCGCTTCATGGCTGTTTACTGATTGTTTGAAGCCATGAATTTATAGGTATTTGTCAGTATTTACAAGTTGGCATTTCGTGTTTATTAACTACCACTTTTTGTCAGGCTGATTCCTGTGCTACTACCCGCCGGTACAGCCACAGTAACAGTCGTTCCTTCCTTCTGCAGTGTCACCTTTTTAGCTGTCCCCTGCCCTGCCTGCACAGTATATGTTCCGGAAAGTCCTTTCAGGAATAACGGCAACTCGTGTGCATTGTTTGTGCGGTTTTCAACCGTGAATCGAATGCTGTTGCCAGCCGGGTCGATTACCACAGGAGCACCGGCCTTGAAACCATCACGGATTAGCTCGATATCCATTTGCTGGTTGCCGTTGCGGTAATAGATCTTTTTGCGTAAGCCATCCTTCGGTACTACTTCCAGCAACTTGTTCTTTTGTACCAGATCGCCGCCATAAGCTACCAGCCCAAAGATGGGATCATTGGTGACTACTGTGGCCGCTGTTCTTACTGCGCCGCCAAAGCCGAGGTCTATTTCGCCGTCGTAGAACCAGGGGCCGCGGCCCTGTGGTTTTTGTATCCAGGAGGTGGCAGATTTTTGCGGTTCAAAAGCCCAGCCGGAAGCGCCATCGTTTTCTTTGCCAGGATACCAGTAGCCATAATTGCTTTCGGGTGTGCCGGAGTTGATGAGTGCGAAGGAACTCAGGTACGACTGATAGCCTAACCTGATGTAATCTGCCGGGTCTTTGCTGAAGTTGAGGCCGTAATCGAGGATCGACCAGCCACCCATTTGAGACATATAGCTCAGCGTGTAGCCATCGCTCCTACCCCTGAAATCGCTGCCCAGGAAATAATAAGCCGGCTCTATAACGCCGCGCAATGCCATGTTGGCCTGTGTTTGCCGGTCCATGAACTGTACGCCGTCTTCTTTACGAATTTTGGGATGTGAATACCATTGTTTTGTTTTCTTATCCAGCCACAGGTTGCTGTCGGGTTTCATTTCATTTTGTACGGCATACTTTGCCAGTGCATGGCTCGATTCGAAAGCCGTGGCATCGATGGCATATTCTGAACGGAAGGGATATTTGTCGTCATAAATGAAATATTTCACTTTCTTTTCCCATTCACGGGTAAGAAAATCTGCATCTTCTTTAAAGCCTTCTTTTTTCAGGTCTGCAATAAGTTCGGGCAGTAACAGTTCATTGTAGCAACCCCATTTGTAGATCTCGTACCAGGGAAGTATCTCGTAGGGGTATTTGAAATAAGCGAGGGCTGTTTGCCGGGCTCTTTCGAGATACCCTTTCTTGTCGAGGTAATGCGTCATGTGGGGGTACATGGTCGCAATCTGGTACATGTGGTAGTACAACATGAAAATATGTGGGTAATCATATGACCTCCATACGTGCATCTTGAACTTACTCGTGTCGTAGATGTTGGGCTGCCTTTTTTCATTGTCGCGGTTCACTTTCCAGCTGGGTGTTCCATATACACCATAAGGATAGGGTGTTTCCTTGTCGGTTCTTTGTAAACCACCCCATACGAAGTTCTTCAGGTAATATTCAAGTGCGTCTATTTGCTTTTGATCGGGATAGGCTACGTTGACAGCTGCTATAAAGGGTGCTTTACACAAACCGGGGTCATCGCAGGTGAGTACATAGCTTAAGCGGCTGGTGTCGAAGAAGTCGCCATTGTCAGGCCCACGCAAGGCCGCATTCTTCATATCGTATACACCAAAGAGACCGTTGTACCATTTGGATGGATCGGTATGTTGTTGACTGCTCACAATAAAGGAAGCCCGTTTCTTATACAGTGTTTCTAATGGTTCGGTAACAAAGAACTCTAAATAAGTTTTGTAGTTGTCGCCATAGGTTACTGTGAGTTTGTTTTCGCCAAGGCGCGAGAACCTGATCTTATAAAGGTGTGTTCCTTTTTGTTTTTCTCCTATGTAAGTGATCTTGGTGTTGGCGCTAAACTCCGGCAGTACAGACGTTATTTTTTGCTTGGTGCGCAAAGCAATCGTAGCATCGAGGTCTGTGGGAATAGACATGCCGGGCATTATCTGTACGTCGATCAGGCCTTCTTCTACCAGGATATCGCGTATCTCGTTGTAGTTATTAGCCCAGCGTAAGCGGAAGGAATAGCTTTTGCTTGCATTGCCTTCAATAAAACCTGCTGTGTGTGGCTGACGCCAGTTGCCGCGCAATTCCTGGTTACCTGTGAGAGATGAATGGATATAGGCCATGAACGTGCCACGGTCACGCTGAGAGGTATTAAAGTATTCCAGCGAAGTACCTGGTAATGGCACCATTACGAGGTAAGGACCAAGACCTGTTGGCCGCTCCCAGAAGATGAAGGAGTTGTTGCCTGATATGAAGTGATGTTTTACTACACGTTGCTCAAATATCTCGATGGGATTTTCTCCACCTCCACTGTTGTAGGTAAGGGGCACTACCAGGTCTTCTATCCGGATAGTATTGGTGGTCGTATTTTTCAGGTTGATCTGCCAGGTGATGGCATTGTTATCTAATGCAAAAGACTGTGTGATCTGCAGGGCTTTGTTTTGCTTGGTTTCTGGCGCCCAGGTGCTTACCGTAGTGCCATTTTGCGAAATGGTGGTTTCGCTATTGGCAGAAGCCATTATTGTATCCAGCTTCCTCGCGTGGTAATATCGGGCAACGACTTCGCCGAATACCCTGCCCCGCCTGATGTAGTTGGTGCTGTGTACATCGTTGGTCCTGGACAGTTCACCGATGCCATATCGATCGGTTTTCAGGGTGAAGAGATTGTTGGTGAGTTGTTGTGGTGTGGCAGTCTGCGCCGAAGCGCTGTACAGGAGACTGCACAGTATACTGGTAGAAATTAAGTGCTTCATTGTTCCAATTTATACCGCTTTGACGCGAAAACAACGCGTGGCTTACGCAGTTGTCAATATTGGGAAATGAAGCGATAATTTTTGCTCAGGGTCAGGCGTCAGCCTTCCAGGTTACTTTTTTGTGTGGGTATTTTTCAATGTGCTGGTATACGAGGCCGCGGATATAGTCATTTTCGGGATAGCGGGTAAGATAGCCTTTAAGGGAGTCCATATCATGGATAGCGCAGTCGGATGGCAGGTAGCCCATGCCATAGAAGCGTCCTTTCTCGATGAGTATACAGCTTTGTTCTATGGACTGGTTGCCTTCATCTACTACGGCAAAGGTGGGCAGGTTTTGATCCATGTATTCAATAGCCTGTTGTACGCGATCATTGTATACATCAGCTTTTTCCCGGTGCTCACAGGCGCCGTGGCAGGTTGCTTCCTCTACACCGGTGCAGGGGGCTGCGGCATCTGTTTGCATGTGGCAGAGTTTGGGGCAAAGCTCAAACTCCGTGATCAATCGCCTGATCAAGCGATGGCCTTCCAGCAATAGATTAAAAGTATAGATGGGTGTCAGGTTCTTTTTGATCTTATCGATGGCCAGGCGCTGGTAGCCGCTCCTGTCTTCGTACAGGTACAACCCGAAGGAAGGCGTAAAACGTTTTTGACTGCTATTGTAGGGTGGCCACAGGCGTTTGATCTCTACACTTTCGAGGATGAAGGCCATTAGCTCTGTGGCGCATGGCTGGTAGGTGATGCTATAGATATTGCGCAGGAACTCCTGTCGCTGGCGGCCTGCTCCATTGTGAGTGAAGTGGCTGCGGACGCGGTATTTCAGGTTCTTGGCCTTACCTACGTATAACACTTTTCCTTTCTGGTCGTGGAAATAATAGACGCCTGGTGTATAGGGCAGGCTTTCCACTGCTTCTTTGGGCAGGTGGGGCGGCAGGGATTGTTCTTTGGCTCCTTTTTTAACGAACTGGTTGATGTGGGTGATGGCATCGTGCAGCAGCAGGTGCTCAAAAAGGCGTACGGTAGCGTCCGCATCACCCCCAGCCCGGTGCCTGTTTTGCAACGGCAGGCCGAGACTTTCGCACAGACGGCCCAGGCTATACGATTTGAAGCCTGGAAATACCTTCTTGGAAAGACGAACTGTGCAGAGCTTGTTGGCCGTAAGCTCGTACCCGGCGAGGGACAAATGGTGCTTCAGGAATGAGTAATCAAAGTTGACATTGTGGGCGATAAAAGTAGCTCCTTCCAGCATGTTGTAGATGATGGATGCCAACTTCTCAAAGGGTGGCGCATCTTCTACCATGGCTGGTGTGATGCCCGTAAGTACTTGAATATGATAGGGAATAGGGCGTATTGGCCTGATCAGGCTTTCGAACCTATCGACTACCTTTTCTCCATCGTGTAACACAATAGCCACCTCCGTTATGTCGTTATTAGCAGCATAACCGCCCGTGGTTTCTATGTCGACAATGGCGTACATGTGATGAAGTTGTAAAGTTAGGGATAAGCGCCAGCAATTGAGTAGAACGGACACACCGGTTTTTATCCACCGTACCGCATTAAAAAGAGGCTGAGGCATCAGTTTCTTATCCGCTATGTATCCCCTATGAGGACTTTGAGTATGTCTTTAAACCTCAAAATCCATATCTATGCAAAAGATCGACTTACAAAAAGCAGGTGAAAACGCTGCACTTACAACTGCTACCGTACTTTATTTCACCGCATTAATTCTGTTTTCTTACTGGTTCACCCAAAGTTGATTGCCTGATAATCAACGAGGATAGGTTTTTACCCGCAGGAGCCGACTTCCCTGCGGGTATTTCACAATTTTGGGCTTGCACTTTCCAAATCCTTGTATTAATTTTGTTCTCAGACCCCGGAACTATTCCTAAGATGAGCATATAGGTCGTGATCTTAACAAAGTATTTCTTACTACCCCCTGACCGTACTACGTATCTTATTGATGGACCGCCACTGAGAATCACATCCCTCTGAAGACCGATTGTACAATGATCGTGCACGTACAATTTCTTAACACACAAAACACGTAGTCGTATGAAGAAGACTTCCTTATTCCACGTAAGTGAAACAACTAAAGTTGTATTACTGGCAATCGGTTTCCTGGCATTTATCATGACTTTGTCTTACCTGTACTGGTTTGCATAAGTTGTAAATAGCTTCAAAACCTGACCACAAAAAGACTACTGGCAATAGGTTTGCCGGTTAGTTAACCTCTTTTTCTCAGAGCGCTCCATGCAAATGGGGCGCTTTGTTTTTGGGCACTTTCCTTGTCCTTCACTGCCGTCTTCTGCCCCTGAACTCTCTCTACTCACCACTCGCCTCTTTTTCGTACCTTTGCCGTCCTTTAAGATGATCATACAGATGGAATTAAGTAAAAATTATACGCCCTCCGGAATAGAGGAAAAATGGTCCAGGATCTGGAAAGAGAAACGCTATTTCAATAGTAAGCCTGATGGCCGCAAGGCTTTCACGGTGGTGATACCGCCTCCCAACGTAACGGGTGTGCTGCACATGGGACATACGCTCAATGAAACCGTACAGGATATCCTGGTGCGCAAGGCGCGTATGAGTGGTTT
The DNA here is from genome assembly GCF_059502485.1 of Paraflavitalea sp. Taxonomy (NCBI): domain Bacteria; kingdom Pseudomonadati; phylum Bacteroidota; class Chitinophagia; order Chitinophagales; family Chitinophagaceae; genus Paraflavitalea; species Paraflavitalea sp. The sequence continues at coordinate 310,636 of NZ_JCACET010000009.1, read as the reverse complement.
CAATGCCTGCTGGGTGCCTGGTAGCGACCACGCTTCTATTGCCACAGAGGCCAAGGTGGTGCAGATGCTGGAAAAAGAGAAAGGTATCAAGAAAAGCGACCTGACGCGTGAGAAGTTCCTGGAGCATGCTTACGAGTGGAAGGACAAATATGGTGGTATTATCTATCACCAGATCGAAAAGCTGGGTTGCAGCGTGGATTGGGACAGGGTATCGTTTACCATGGACGCCGATTATTACAAAGCGGTCATCAAAGTTTTTGTAGACCTCTATAATAAGAAATTGATCTATCGCGGTGCGCGCATGATCAACTGGGACCCTTCTGCGAAAACGGCGCTCAGTGATGAAGAGGTTGAATACAAGGAAGTACAGGGTAAGCTGTATTATGTAGAATATAAAGTGGTGAATGCAGATGGTACGCCTACTGGCGATAAAAGCATCATCATTGCCACACAGCGTCCGGAAACCATCATGGGTGATACGGGTGTGTGTGTAAACCCTACTGATGAGCGATATGCTCACCTGAAGGGTAAGAAGGTGATCGTGCCGCTCGTGAATCGTGCTGTACCGGTGATCTTTGATGAATATGTAGATAAGGAGTTTGGTACTGGTGCGCTGAAAGTGACGCCTGCACACGATATCAATGACTATAATCTCGGGCTGAAGCACAACCTCGAGATTATCGATACATTAACGGAAGATGGCAAACTGAGTGCTGCGGCACAGGTTTGTGTAGGCATGGACCGTTTTGAGGCGCGTAAGGAAGTGGTAAAACTGTTGAAGGCGGAAGGATTGCTGGTAAAGGATGAAGAGTATACTACCCGCCTTGGTTTCTCCCAACGTACCAGTGCGGTGGTAGAGCCCCGTATCTCTACTCAATGGTTTGTAGCTATGCGTACGCTGGCCGACAAAGCGTTGCTGGCTGTGACAAGTGGTGAGGTGCGCATACATCCCGGCGACAAGTTCCTGGCTACTTATAAATACTGGCTGGAGAATGTGAAGGATTGGTGTATCAGCCGCCAGTTGTGGTGGGGACAGCAGATCCCGGCTTTCTATGCGCCCGATGGCACTTTTGTAGTAGCAGAGAATAAAGAGGCGGCATTGGCTGAATTTAACCGGCAGTCGGTCCCGTCAACGGACGGGAGCAGTCGGCAATTGACGATCGACGATCTGACGCAAGACGAAGATTGTCTCGATACCTGGTTCTCTTCCTGGTTGTGGCCTATTGAAGTGTTCAAGGGTATTACGCATCCGGGTAATCCTGATATCAACTACTACTACCCTACTTCTGTACTGGTAACCGGTCAGGATATCATCTTCTTCTGGGTAGCGCGTATGATCATGGCGGGTATGGAATACATGAACGTAAAACCATTCAGTGATGTTTACTTTACTGGTATGGTGCGTGATAAACAGGGACGTAAGATGAGCAAGAGTCTGGGTAACTCACCCGACCTGCTGGAAATGATCGATCATTCAGGTGCCGATGCTGTACGTTTTGGCATCATGATTTCTTCTCCTGCCGGTAATGACCTGTTGTTTGATGATTCTTCTCCCGAACAGGGCCGGAACTTCAATAACAAGATGTGGAATGCGCTGAAGCTGGTGAAGTTGTTTGAAGCACGCCAGGCAACGGACGTGAGCAATGAGCCGCTGCCTTTTGCCGTAAACTGGTTCCAGCAGCGTCTCAACGAAGCAAAGGCAGATATTGAAAAGTCGTTTGCCGACTTTAAGCTGAGTGAAGCGCTGAAAACTTTATACTCACTGATCTGGACTGATTTCTGTGGCTGGTACCTCGAATGGGTGAAGCCAGCTCCTGAACAGCCCATTTCCAAAGCAGTGTATGAGCAAACGGTTAATTTCTTCTCTGAACTGATGCAGTTGTTGCATCCTTTTATGCCTTTTGTCACAGAAGAGATCTACCACTTGCTGGCAGAGCGTACTGATGAGCTTTGTGTAAAACAGTTTACCGCTGCAGAGGCTGCCGACGCGACGCTGTTGAAGGAAGGTCAGCTGCTGCAGGATGTTATTACCGGTTTGCGTGATGCGCGTAACAAGAATCAATTGAAGCCAAAAGAAGCCATCAAGCTGTGCATTCACACTGCTGATAATGCCCTTTTTAAGGCTATTGAACCGATCCTTGCCAAACAGGTGAATGCTGAATCTATTACTTATGTACAGGAGCCGGTGCCTAATAGTATTGCTTCTGTTATCGGTAAGGATAAGTTTTACATCACTTCCGAGCAGGAAGTAGATACTACGCAGCAAAAGGAAACGCTTACCAAGGAGCTGGAATACTTCAAAGGTTTCCTTGAATCGGTAAACAAGAAGCTAAGCAATGAGCGGTTTGTGCAAAATGCAAAGCCTGAAGTAGTGGATATCGAAAAGAAAAAGAAGGCTGATGCCGAGGCGAAGATCAAGATCATAGAAGAGAGCCTTTCTCATCTATAGAAATAAATACAAGGTATTAGCCTTTAGCGGTTAGCTATTAGCCAACTGCTAAAGGCTAATTTCATTTTAACGGCTAAAAGCTAATACCTAACAGCTAACTCCTGTTTCTCTAATCTCTCCCCAATAGATTGATCGGCACAATGAACTCCCAGTGATTGGCCGAAGGGTTAAGTTGTGACAGGTCTTGCAGGCGACTGTAGCGGAAACCAAAGGTAACGTTGTGCTGGTTCCACCATTTGGTGTCGAAATAGACTTCTGTGCCCCAGGAGCGAAAGTCTGCTTCTACCTTACGGCCCTGGTTATAATCCTGTACCCGCACAAAATCATAGAACAGATTGGCCCGCACACGGGTGAAGTAAATGATATTGGCAAATCCCCAATCCGGATATAGTAGGCCCATATGGTAGTTGGCGCCAAATTTCAACATGCGATGCAGGTTCAGGCCCACATATCCCCTGGCGAATGGAAAGGCTGTGGGAAGATTGATATTAGAGGATGTGTCGCGGCCGTGGAAGGCTGTGTTGATGATGATGCTATGGTCTTTGCTGATGCCCGGGAAATACCAATTGGCGCTGGCTACAAACTGGTTGCCCTCCCGGTTGATGACAGCCCGGCTATAGTTGAGGTAAATGCTTTGTGCAAAATGCGGATAAACGTGCCGGCGTGCCTGTTGCAACTGGTTGCTGAAGGATATGTAGTTGCTGAGGTAACCGAAGGCTCGTGAATCGAGGCTGTCTTTGTAAGTGCCAGGAAAATATCGTTTGGTATACACCAGGTCGCTGCCAAAGGTTAGCGACCGGTTATACCGCCCGCTGGTTAGGTTGAGTGGTACTTGTAGTCCAACACTGTTGTCCCAGGTATTGTAATAGAGGGTTTTTCCTGCCAGTGATGCCAATGAGGTGGTACCGGGAATGTCGATGGTATATACCGAGCCTACTCTTATCCAGGGATACAAGCCCGCATAGGTAAAACGTCCTCCTATTTGTTTGTACCGGAAATCCCTGTTGTAGTTGAAATACAGTTCTGACTGAAGGGTATTCAACACGTTCTCGCCGATAATGGAGAAGGTGTAATCCGGATCTTCCACGATGGGGCGCCAACTGTGGAAGTTGAACAGGCCGTGTGCTTTGGAATAACTGGTTACTGGCAATAAGGTGTCAGCCGGCACAGCATCCTGGGGTATATGTTTGCCTGGTTCCAGTTCTGCGACATTGAAGTTGGCAGGGGTTGCAGCAAACTCTCCTGTTGCTACAGGGGTAAGTTGACTGGCTGCTAATGTGCCTTGTTCAAGGTGTTGACCTGCTGCCGTGAAGGCACTCCAGGCAAATCGTCCGTAGGCCACCTGTAGCTGGTAATGGCTGGTGGAGGCAGTGGATGCAGGCGGTGTGAACAGTAATAGCTTTTTATCGACCAGCATGAAAAGCCTGTCCTGTCCCTTATAGGCAGCCGAAAAGCTGATGGTGTCTTTGTGTATAGTAGGAAAGCCGATCACATTCATTGAAAAGGGCAGCAGGTACTCTGCGCTGCCATCGTTGGTGTTGATCAGCGCGAGTGACATCGCTCCTTTGGGATTACGTACTGCCGATACTATCTGCCCATTGCCATAGAACTTGGGGAAGGTGTAATACAGTTGATCGGGATTGGGCAGCTTTTTGATAACAGCGCCATCGTTGCTATTCAGCAAATGCAATTCTGTAGGAGCGCCAGGCACAACTTGTACGGCCACGATCTGGTTGCCATCTTCGGTAATGTCGGGAGAAAAATAATGCGACTTGCTCGTCAGTGTGCGTTGTTTGCGGGTGTATACATCGAGCCATTTGAGCACGCTGTAATCTTTCCATCGCCAGCGGACATCCGGTTCATAGGCCGCGTATACCACTTTGCCGTTGCGGTAAGAAAAGTAGTTGTCGAGAGAAATGTCTTTCAAGCGCAGTTTCTCATCTTCACCTCCCAATATATTACGCATGTAGAAGGCAGGTATCTTCATGTAGCTGTTGCTCACAAAAATGAGGGTCTGGTCGTCCATCCATTGTGGATATTCTTCATCGGCTGCAAAATGACGTTGTTGCCGTGCCCAGTTGTCTATCGATGAATCCTGCGTTGTAGTGGCTAAAGAGGTTTTAAAGTATTCGAATGCTTCGCGGCGGAAGGTTTTATAATCTTTGCCGGTATATTTCTTTATAGCTTTTTGCCAGGGATAGAACAGGCCTTTATAGCGCACCGCATCATCGGTTATTTTACCCCAGATATCTGCGCCATATTTTTCGCGGCCATAGGCTACCATCATGTAGCCCAGCTTGTAATGATCTGGTACAAAATCGCGCAAGGAGCCGTTGCGCAGTTTCATCCAGGAGTAGTTCTTACGGGCGCTCCATAAAGAGCGATAGCCGTCGAAGAAGGATGGCAGCCTGCCTCTCCCCTGTTCGCTGAGTGATGTTTCCTGGTATACGGCATCGCCTTCCCAAAAATAGTTGGGTACTGCGGCACTGTTCACCAGTTCCAGCCCCTGCTGGCCAAACAGTACGTAGAATGCTTTGGAAATGCCTTTGCGGAAGTTGTTGTATTGCTGTACGTGCCGGTATTCATGGAGGGCCAGGGTACGGTGCCAGGAAAGGCTGCCCAGGCTGAAGCTGTTTTGTGGCGATGTGAGGTAGAATTCACTGCGCCAGGGCCCTAAACCCACATACCCATTGGAGATAGTGGTTTTGGGTTGCAAGACAATACTGATCTTACGCAGGTCGGTGCCGAGCGTTGAAGTGCTTTGTTGGGCCAGCCTGTGCACAATGCCGGCTATATCGGCGGCCTGCCGCTGGTAGCCGGCGGGGAAAACAACGCGTACGGTATCCGTGTTGATCTGTTTCCATTTTGTGCGGGTGGGATGTCCTCCAAATTGTTGGGCAGGCAGCAATCCATAGATCAGCAGTGCAAATGTCAATAAGCAATATTTAACCATGTGCAGTTAATTAGCAGTAAAGGTTATAAGGAGGGAAATTAACTCTTTTTTTCACAGCAAACGGGTGGTTCCGTATTTTTGGGTATGCTGTCTTTATTAGCATTATCTCTTGCTCCGGGCATAGCTATCATTTTCTATATTTATTCAAAGGATAAATATGACCGTGAACCTTTTGAGAATCTCTTTATCTCCTTTTTGCTGGGTGTAGTAGGTACAGTGCCGGCATCCCTTATTCAGCGTGGATTGCAGCCGGAGCTGGATCGTTTTGTATCTCCCTATTCCATTACCTATTATTTCCTTTGGGCGTTTATATTGGTTGCTTTTAGTGAAGAAGGGTGTAAATACCTTGCCTTGCGGCTGTATTCTTACCGGCAGAAGGCTTTTAATGAACCTTTCGATGGCATCGTATATTCGGTCATGGTGAGCATGGGGTTTGCCACCCTCGAAAATGTGCTATATGTATTTCAGCACGGGTATACTACCGGGATATTGCGCATGTTCCTGTCCGTACCAGCCCATGCCTGCTTTGGCGTGTTGATGGGGTATCATACCGGTCTGGCAAAATTTGACCCGGCCAAGGCTCCTATCCATTTGTGGAAAGGGGTATTGCTGGCTGTATTCTTTCATGGTAGTTTCGACTTTTTCCTGTTCCTTCAGAATAACCCCAATGTTACGCGCTATGTGTCTGAAAGTTTGCTGGTGACAGGCGCTCTGGTATCTTATTGGTTTGCCATCCGGCTTTCCCTGCGTTCCATACGTCAGCACGAGGCGCTTTCCAAACAGGTTTTTGATAACCCCGGGGATATGCTTTAGTTTTGATATATGAATGATGAATTAGTTATCCGGACAGCGGGTATTGACGATCTTGCCACTATAGGATATCTCGCACAGCAAATATGGCCCGGCACTTATAGCTCCATTCTGTCGCCGGAACAACTGCAATACATGATGGACCTTATTTACAGTCCCGACTCCCTGCAGCAGCAAATGGTGAGGCACAAGCATGTGTTCCTGCTGGCTGAACTAAATGAAGAGCCCATAGGCTTTGCTTCTTACTCTCCGCTCCGCGAAGCTGGTGTATACAAGCTGCATAAGTTATACGTTCATCCCAAAACCCAGGGAAAAGGTATCGGCAAGAACCTGATCGATTTCATCATCGACCAACTCCCTACTCCGGAAGTCACTACGCTCCGCCTCAATGTGAACCGGCACAACAAAGCGCGCCAGTTTTATGAAAAGCTGGGTTTTATCGTGACCAAAGAGGAGGATATCGATATTGGCCACGATTACTACATGAATGACTATGTAATGGAAAAAAGCCTGTAGTTACCGATCTCTCATCGCTGCTTCCTTCATATTGGCCGCCAGGTCATGGCCCAGGTAGCGCTCGATGATGCCGTGCACCAGGTAGATGACAGGTGTCATCAATACTGCCACCAGGAATTTATACATATAGGCGGTGAGTGCCCAGGCGGTTACTGTTGCCAGGCTGAAATCTTTGAACAAGTAAAATGCCACGAAGGTTACTACAATGCTATCGATGAACTGGGAAGCCAGTGTACTGATGGTGGCCCGCATCCAGATGGCTTTCTCTCCTGTTACTCTTTTAATTTTCCGGAATATAAAGGCGTCGAGCAACTGCCCGATGATAAAGGCGGCAATGGAACCGATAATGATGTTCATGCCCTGTCCTAACACCTGTACATAGGCCGCTTGTTGGTCGGTAACACCCGGCTCCAGTCCGCGGTAGCGCCAGCCTCCGTCGGGTACTGTGTGAATTCCCAGGTAAAAGACCAGGAAGGCGAAGGCGATCAGTACCACCGTAAGGATCGACAGAAAGCGAACGCCGCGCACGCCATAATATTCATTGATGATATCTGTCATGACAAAGATCACCGGCCAGGGAATAACGCCTACGGTAAGGCTGAATGACAATCCTTTTTCGCCCAGCAGGTCAATGCTTGCTTTTGGAAAACCAAGGGTATCTTCAAGCGAGAATACTTTTACGCCGGTTACTTCAGCCACGATGGCATTGGCAATAAAAAAGCCGCCCAGTATGATGAAAAGGCGGGTGGCTTTGTCTTTAATAATATTATGGATCATTTAAGCAATAGAATTAGTTGAGCGATCAGGAACAGTGCATTGGCTATTGCCAGCCACCGTGGAATGTGCTGCCACACCGGCTTTCTCTGCAATAGGAATACAATAATAAAAAAATTAACGATCACATTCAATATCACAGAAAGCCCTATGCCCAATATGACCACCGTGGAGGCAATATGGCCTTGTTGCATGGGTGGTAGGTACCGCATCAGCCAGGTGAGCAGGAAACAGATGTTGCAAATAAAGGCTACCCGGGAGAAAAATAATAGCTTTTGCATAGATGATGCTGTAAACTTCATGAAAAAAGGCCATCCCCGTATGAAAGGGATGGCCTTTTTTATGAAATAGCGGGATTATTACTATCGTTTCGAATATAGAAACTTGATTTCTTCTTCAGTAAGTGCCCGTGTATGAATTCTCAGCTCATCGATCTTGCCGCCAAAGGCATGTACATCATTATTCCACCATCTGCCAAAGTAAAAGGGTGCATTGGGACAATTTTTGAATGAGGTAGTCGTGTTGGTTTGGCTACCTGCCAATGTTCCATTGATATAAACTTTCTGCGTGCCGTTGATGTACTGAAATACTACATAATACCAGGCATTGGCAAAGGTTTTTTTGGTGAGAAATAAGGGTGTTGAATTGGACAGATCGGTAAGAGTTGTACAGATGTTATTGTCTTTGGTGACGTTGAACACAAGGACATTTTGACCTGCATCGTCATAACCTAAGCCCATAGAGGCTCCTTTGGCATCGGCCGGGTTTGCTTTTTGAAATACCCTGCCATATGTATTCGCTGGCATCATCAATAAGCTGACTGTGAAATTGCCATCGGGGAAGACTTTGCCTGAATCGATCAGGGCATAATCGTCCGCCCCGTCTAATTGAAGGGTGTTGTTTTCATTGCCCCAGGTGTCGATGCCGAATTTAGCACCATTGAAACCTGCCATATTGTGGTTTTTGCCACTCAGGTCATTAAAGTTGCTGTTATTAAAGTCGAAATAGGCCCACAATCCTCTCTTGAGGCTGTCTTCGTAGTTAGGCGGCGGAGGTGTTGGCGCTGGCGGATCGCACTCTTTTTTGCATTGAGTAAACATAAGAGAGCTAAAGGCTATTAAAGCCACAACGAAAGAAGGTTTCATATAAAACTACTGTTTAAGTGTGCTAAAATAGGTGGTGAATTTTTATAATCTGGTAGAAACCCATATCTGTGCAGTTTTAGCCGATAAGTGCGTAGAAACAGGGGAAATTCGTGAATCTCAAAAAGAAGGAATGGATGACCTGATTTTTGCCCGATTGCTGTATTTTTACCCGATCTATGATGAAAGTGCTGGGCCTGGTATCGTATTCCATCCTGCCTGCTAAAATAGGTGGACAAAAAGACATCGCATTTTTTTACAAATATTTCAGCCGGGAAGTTCCTTTTCTGGCTGTTTCCATCCGGAAAAACGATCCTGCTTTTGCCGAAGGTTATACCATGCTGAACATCCTGTCGGACGGCATTGGACGTTATATCAATCCTTTTTACTTTTTTAAACTGCGCAGGCTCATCCGGCAACATCAGGTGACGCATTTTGAGCTTGAACATCCTTATTATGGCTGGATGGCCGTGCTGCTCAAATGGTTTGCCGGTGTCAAATTGATCGTGCATTCTCACAATATCGAGGGTACGCGTTTCAAAACATTGGGTAAGCCCTGGTGGAGATTGTTGTGGCTGTACGAAAAGTGGGTGCACCGGCGGGCCGACTATAATTTCTTCAAACAGGAAGACGACAGGCAATATGCCATCCGGCATTTTGGACTTTCTCCTGAACGGTGCATAGTGGTTACTTATGGTATAGAGTGGGATGCCTGTCCTTCAAAGGCGGAAAAAGCAGCTGCAAGAGAAATGCTGCTCCGGCAACATGGTATACCTGCCCATCACCGATTGTTGCTGTTCAATGGGGCTTTTAATTATTTACCCAACATCAACGCCTTGCGTCGTATCATCAACCAGGTAAACCGCGAACTGCAGACCATTCATGGTTTTCACTATAGCATCCTGATCTGTGGAAAGGATATTCCTGCAGAACTGACCAGCCAGTCCTACCCCAACATCATCTTTGCCGGTTTTGTACCGGATATCGATCTGTATTTTAAAGGGTGTGATGTGTTCCTGAATCCCGTGGTGGAAGGTGGTGGTATCAAAACCAAACTGGTGGAAGCGCTGGGACATAATATGAATGCGGTGTCTTCGCAAAATGGCGCTATTGGGGTTGATCCGGCTATTTGTAATGGTAAGCTGGTGATCACGGACGATGCGCTGACAGGATTTGCAGGGGCGGTAGCTGCGGCTGCCCGGTACGAAGCTGATCAATCGCCTGCTTACTTTCAACATTTCTATTGGGGCAATATCGCAGAAAAGGCGGCCCGGTTTATACAATAGCTATCCCCAATATTGTATAAATTAATGCCCCGATTTGCTATAAAATTGCATTATTTTGCCCTTCTGTCAATAATAACAACATGAACAAAACGCTCTGGCAACGACTTCAGCCTCACGTAATAGCGATAGCAATCTTTTTTGTAATATCCTGTATATACTGTTTGCCTGTCTTTAAAGGCGAAGTATTGGGTGGACACGATTCCATTGGCTGGAAGGCCATGTCGCACCAATCGTTTGAATATAAAGAGAAGCATGGTCATTTTCCGTTATGGACCAATGCCATGCTGAGTGGTATGCCGGCTTACCAGATAGCTTTGGAATCTCAATATAATATCACTATTTCGTACCTGCATTTATTGCTGACCTTATTCCTGCCTGTTCCTGCGGGCCTGTTTTTTCTTTCTTGTGTGGGGTTCTACATTTTATGTCTGGTATTGCGGGTGAAAAACTGGATAGCTGTTTTGGGTGGATTGGCTTATGCATTTGCTTCTTATAGTGCCATTATTGTTGCTGTAGGGCATATCAGTAAATTCGCATCAATGGGGTATGCTCCCGCCGTGCTGGCAGGTTTAATACTGCTTGCGCAACGGAAATACGTATTGGGCTTTATGGCTACCCTGATCTTTACCACTTGTCTTTTTTACCAGAATCACCTGCAGGTGGTATATTATACTTTTCTGACTGCCGGCTTCCTGGGCATAGCTTATCTGATCCAGGCAATACGGGAAAAGGCTATTAAACCGTTTGTGCTCACTGTTTGCCTGGCCGCCGTTGCTGTAGGATTGAGTGCAGCTTCTTTTGCCGTTATGCTGATGCCTACCCGGGATTATGTTAAAGAAACCATGCGTGGTGGCCGTTCTGAATTGACGCCCATCGATAAGGAAAATAAATCGCAAGGCGGACTGGATAAAGATTATGCTTTTAACTGGAGTTATGGAATCAATGAGACTTTTACCTTCCTGGTGCCGCGTCTTTATGGCGGCAGTTCAATCAGTGTATTGGATAATCAATATGTGAATGAAATTGGCGACAACTCTCAAACTGCGCAAGCAATAGCCGAAAAGACAGGTATGGGAGAGGATCAGGCAAATGAGTTTGCCAAGCAATACTCTCCCTACTGGGGCACACAGCCCAGTACTTCAGGGCCAGTATACTTTGGTGCAGTCATTTGTTTCCTGTTTATCGTAGGGCTGGTGTTTTACAGGCAGTGGCACCTTAGTTGGATTATTGCTGCAACGGTATTAGGGATTTTGTTGGCGTGGGGCAGTAATTTTAAAGCCCTGAACTTCTGGCTATTCGACCACCTCCCCTATTACAACAAATTCAGGGCCCCTTCCATAGCACTTGTCATTCCCCAGTTGACAGTTCCTTTACTGGCTGTGCTGGGGCTTAATGAAGTGCTCTCTGATAAATACGATCTTGCTACGCTCTGGAAAAAGCTCAGGCTATCTCTTGTCATTACAGGTGCTGTGCTGGTAGTAGTAGCTGGTATGTATTTTTCGTTCGACTATAAAGGCGAGAATGATAATGCGATTGCTGAAAATCTTTCAGCTGGCATGGCGCGACAAATGGCGCAGGGTGGACAACCTACGCCGGAGATGCAACAGCAGGCCACTGATTTTGGCCGTTCAGTAGTCAACGGATTAAGGAATGATCGCCGCTCTCTATTTGCTGGTGATCTGACGCGTACCATCATTTTTATAGCATTAGCTGCCGGGTTGTTGTTCTTTTATGTCAGAAAGAAGGCTGTTTCCGACACTGTGGTCTCGTTGGCGCTGGTCGCGCTTACAGCCATTGACCTGCTTGGTGTGGATTTGCGTTACCTCAATCATAAGCATTGGCATGCGGCTGATGAAGGTGGTGAATTGGTGGCTAATCGTGCCGACTTGCAAATAAAACAGGATACAGGTTATTACCGGGTGCTCGATCAAACCGGTGGCAATCCGTTCCTCGATTCAAGGGCTTCCTATTTCCATAATTCAGTAGGTGGTCAGCACCCTGCAAGGCTGGCTTTGTATGATGACCTGATCCAGCGCCAGCTTTCGAAAGGGAATATGAAGGTGTACAGTATGCTGAATACGAAATACTTTATTGTACAGAATCCGCAGGATGGTCAACCGATCGCTCAACAGAATCCTGACGCATTGGGAGCTGCCTGGCTGGTGAAAACCATTAAGTATGTAGATAATGCGGATGCGGAAATGGCGGCACTGGATAATTTCGATCCTAAAGACACCGTGATCATCGATAAGCGGGAGCAGCCGAAAGTAGCGTTTGCTCCTCAGTTTGATTCCACCGCCACCATCAGGCTTATAAAGAATGAAAACGATAAGATCAATTACGAGTTCAATGGTGCTACTAACCAGTTTGCTGTGTTCAGTGAGATCTATTACCCTGCCGGATGGAAAGCTTTTATCGATGGTAAAGAAACAGCTATTGTAAAAGTTAATTATGCATTGAGGGGATTACCGGTACCGTCAGGCAAGCATGCTATCGAGTTCCGCTTTGAGCCGGAAGACTATATACTGGGTGACCGGATATCGCTGATCGCGGGCATTATTTCCATATTAATACTGTTGGCGGGGACCTGGTACCTGTGGAAGCAAAACAAATCGATGGCCAATACTACTAAATAAGCATAACAACAACAGCAGCAGAGCCTTCGGTTTACTTTTGAGACGACCTTTTCTTTTATAAGACCTTGTAGAAGTAGGGCTTATTCCTGGCTATCCGGGGGATAAAACGCCAAAGGCGGGCTATATTACCGGCCAGCCGTGAAGCACGTCCCCATTCGGCAAATGGATTGCGCAGGGTGAACAATCTTTCAAGAAAGCTGCACAGGTAGAAAACGGGTACTGCCACTGTATACACGGCGAGGTGGAAGAATAACCAGCCAACTCCTGATTGTTTTCTGATACGTAGAAAATTGGAGAGCATGATCTGCAATCCTTTCCTGTCATACAGATTATAATATCCTTTGCCCGATGATCCGAATGTTTCATTGGCTGTAGCGCCTTGCAGGTGTACCACATTGAATTGACCATAAATGCACATTTTCCCGAAACGCCCAAGACGGCTACACCACTCCACCTCTTCTGCGTAAAGAAAAAAATCTTCATCCATCAGTCCTGCTTTATCAATGGCAGCCTGCTTAACCATCAGGTAAGCACCATTGATCCAGTCTACGGTGGTTTCCTCCCTGGTGTCTGGCACGTGTGGTTTTTTGACCTTCATAACATTGCCCAGCCACTTAAGGAACTGCCCGATGTATGGAAGGGGCAACAGGTTGTTAAGGCTGCCCGCCGTAAAATAACTGCCGGAAATCTGTGGGGTTCGGTCTTCATTCAGTAATTGTACGCCACAAGCGACATAACCGGATTGCATAAACTGTACATAGCACTTTTCTATTGCCCTGTCTTCCACCAGGGTGTCTGAATTCAACAGCAGGACCGCATCACCCTTGGCGTGTCGTATCCCCTCATTATTGGCCCGGGCAAAGCCTGCATTGTAATCCATCTGGATCCACTTAACGGCAGGATAATGGCGGGTGATCAAAGCCTGACTATTATCGCCGGATGCGTTATCTACCACAATCACTTCCAGGTCGACCTGTGGGGTCGGCTCAAAGATCGTCTTCAGGCAATTGTCGAGTAATTGTGGTGTTTTATAATTGACAATAACGATAGAGATCACTGGCTTAATTTATGTCGGTGTGTCAGATAATGAATGAACATACTAAACTTGGAGAAAACGCCTGTCGTCAATAAGCGACGTGGGATTTTGGATTGCCAATGTACCATTGACAGTATGACCGGGTGAACAGCCCCCTGGTAACCTGCTTCCCTGATCTCTTTTTCATAGCGAACCTCCAGGTTGCGCATGAGCCGCCACCAGGCATCATAGACAAGTATGTTTCGCAGGCAATGTATGCCGATCTTGTTCAGCAAGTAAAAGTTTTCTGGTATTTGTACTTTTCGGTTACCTACACAATCCATGGTTACCTGCTGATCACTCATGCCCACATTGATCAAAGGCTGGTTGATATAGCCGATCTTTTCTGTGGATAGGCGACGTATATAGAAGTCGATATCTACCACCCACTTGGTTTTGGGATCATAAAAGAACTGCTGGTTGTTCCGGTGCAATATTACGCTGGGTGGTCCAATGATATTCCGGGCAAATAAGATCGCCGGCTCCTTCATCAATGCTTTTACCCTGCTATCGGCAATAACAATGGGCTCTTGCTTCCCTGTGTGCAGGTAGATGTTATAGTATGCACAAAAAATGAGATCGCCCGTATGGTTGGCAATAGCATCTGCAAGCTGCTGTAAGCTGGTGGTTTCCCTGAACCAGTCATCATCATGCATTATCTTGATCCATTGACCCGTGGCGCGCCGTAAACCTTCATTCCAGTTTTCCGGTGTGCCCAGTGCATGGGCATTCTTTGAATAATGCAGTGAGAAAGAGGTTTTATAAGTATCGCATAAGGCTTGTACCTTATCGTCGGGACTATCATCCGTTATTACCACTTCAAAATCCCGGAACGTTTGTGCTTTAACAGAGTCCAGGATTCTTGTGAGGTAGTCAACATTTTTATAGGCCGGGATACATATCGATATGAGAACGGGAAATGTCATATAACAGTTGTAGGCCATTGGTATGGCGCTTGCAAAAGTAGGTAAAATATTTAGCAGGTATTTGATAGGATTATTTACGTATTTTGCGCCCTTTCCAACATTAACCTATTCATACCATGCAGTTTACAGCCCATAACATATTGCTAAATAATGGGAAGAAGACACTGGGCGATGACCATATCCTTTTTAGTGACAGTGCTGTCTGGACATCTATTAAAAGTACCATTGATCTGTTTCTGCCAGGCTCTCGGGAAGAAAGGAATAAGCTGAGATCTGTAGATCTTGGATGCCTGGAGGGGGCCTATACTGCGGAACTGGCTAAATTAGGCTTTGACAGTCTGGGTATAGAAGCGCGTGAAGACAATATCGCAAAATGTAATTATGTAAAGGAAAACCTGAATTTGCCCAATTTACATTTTGCACAGGATGATGTAAGAAATGTGGCCAACTACGGCAAGTTTGATGTTACTCTTTGTTACGGGTTGTTATATCATTTGAATGATCCTGTTGATTTCCTGAAAAGGATTGGCGACAATACCAATAAACTGTTACTGCTCAATACGCATTTTGCTCCTGAACGGGACATCAGGTACCGATTGGGTTTTCTCAACAAATATGTTATTGGTCCCATTCAAAAAAGAACCCATTTCCTGGAATATCAGAAAAATTACCGGCTTTCTGCTTTAACGAAAAATGAAGGCTTTCGCGGAAGGTGGTTTAAGGAATGGAGCCCTAATCAGGATAGGGCAAAGATTGAAAAATCTCTTTGGGCATCCTACAATAACAACCGGTCGTTCTGGTTGTGCAAAAAAGACCTGACGCAGGCATTGCACGATGCAGGATTCAATCACGTATTTGAACAATTTAACTATACGGGTGATATTTTCCCGGACAATTATACGCAACACTACAATCGTACTATGTTTGTGGCTTTAAAGCAATAATCATCTGCGCTGTTTGTGTTCAACGCCCGGCTTAAGAGGGCGCTTACTACATCTTCCGTGCTACAGTAATGAGGTGAAAAGGTTTTTGGGCTTTTTGGTACAATACATTGCAGGAGCTATACTCTAACATTTCCCGTACAAGTTCCAGGCTGAAAACATGATGATGGGCGCGGCGGTTTTGATGATTATTACGCAATATCAGTTCCCGCTCTTCTGGTGAAGCTGGGCTGGTTTCAAAACCCGGTTCATTTAGTTTCAGTATTTCTTCAAAATGGGTAGTATCATCTTCCTGAACACCAGACCTGAGGTCATTCAACAAGTGTTCCATGGTAGTATAGGGCCTTGGCGCATCAAAAGTGAATCGCTTATCGGGCAATATTAAAATTAAAAGACCACCTGTTTTCAATACGCGCATCCATTCTTTGACAGCTTTCAATGGATTGGCCACATGCTCCAGGCTGTGGCAGGACAATATGAAGTCATAGCTATCATTCGCAATTCCTGTGAGGTCTGTAGCCTCTTTGATGAACTGATGACCTGTTTTGGTATGGTAGCGATATGTTTGGCCTTCTCTGATGGAGCCTTCCCAAACCGTTTCATTACTGAAATTCACCCCATCTACCTGCTCTGCAAACAAGTAAACCGGTACTCCGCCCATCAAAGAAAATTGCGCGCTTGGGCCTCCGATCTCCAGTCCTTTTTTCCCACTAAGTTGATAGCTATAACGAATCAACATCCGTTTTGCAGGACGGGATACATAAGATAAGCCAGTTATCAGATAATCGCTTATTACAGACATGTTTATAGCTTTTATTTGCCCCAGGCAAGATAAGTCAATTTCTTTTTTTGGGCATCACTGCCATCTGAATAGAGTCTCGTTTGATTGTCTGCTACCAAGAGGTTCTGTTGTGACTGCATCCAGAAGGTTGAACTGTTTATCCATTCTTCCTTTTCATAACTATTTCCCATTTTATCGATTAAAAGTACTTTCAACCCTTTCTTGTTGACCTGACGGGTAAGACTATTCCTGCCACTTTCAAAAAGGTATGCGTTGAATTTATTCTTCAGGTTACCTTTTTTGCATGATAATAACAGGGCTCTTTTCAACATGAAAGCATTGGTGCGTATATGAGGATTGGGAAAAGAAGGAAATAAAAAACTCCAGTAGAATAAGGCTTTCAGCAACAATTTGAATTTGCTGAAATTCTCCTGAAAGGGTTTATTCAGCTCCCATTTCCACGTGTTATTAATAAAAACGGAAGAGCTATAACTTTGCCAGGAGCCTGTAGCGCCAATAATACCTGCTTTTTCTGCCTGCATTTTTTCTGCATACAATGCAAGCCAGTTATCTGCCTGCAATTCGGAATAGCTGTTTAGAAAAAGAATATAATCGGTGTTTAGTTGTCTGGCTGCCCAGAAATAGGCATCTATGTCCTGGCAGGCGCCATAATGGATGAGGGGGCTATAGGTTATTTTATTAGCGTTGGCAATGGCCAGGTAGGGGGCCAGATCCTGCTCATTCTGTACACCGTTGAACAGCAGTACTAGCTGGTGTTCATAGCCTGCCTTGCGTTCACAATAGGAGGTGATAAATTTTTCGAATAATACTGTTCCATACGGCATCCATATCAGGTGAACGACCGTAACAGGAACAATTTTATCACTGTTTTGAACCATTATTTCTTTTCTACAAGTAAGACATTGTTCATATACAGATCGGGGCCTTTGGGTAATATCGCATTAAAGAACAAACTGATAACATTCAGGAAAAAAACGCCTCCGCTATCCAATATGGTTCTGATGACTGGAATTTTACCGAAAAATCTTCTTACTATATGTATGTGATAATAGGCAATGAATATCTGGCCGATGGTTTCGATGGCTGTGCCGGATTTTTCAAAAGCTATGACTCTGAATCCGTTCCTTTCCAACAAGTCTTTTATGCCATATGATGAGTAGCGGGCAAAGTCATTGGGAACTTCATGTTCGCAAATTGCGAAAGGGCAGGTTATCAGCATTTTCCCTTTGGGTTTCAACACGCGATGTAATTCCCTGACCATATGTTCAAGGTTAAAAACATGTTCAAAGACCTCGGTGGAAAAAATACCATCAAAACGATCGGCTTCAAAAGGCAGGGTCAGTCCATCATAAAACACATCAATCGATTCATTTTCATGCGAATGTCCCTCTCCATGGAAGTCAACTCCCATATATTCATCTACTTTGAATAAATCCCGGTAAGGCTTTGATCCACAACCAAAATCCATCAGGGACCCCGAAAAAGAAGGTGTATACTTAAGGATATGTTTCAATAGCCGGTTTCGTAATAAGTACGAAGGATTAGTAAGGGAAGGGTTAAAGTCCTTAGGAATTGTTGCTAAACCGGCTACTTTCATAATAGGTAAAAAGTTGCGCAAAATTAAAATTATTTCCCCTATTAATGTCTTGCTATGCCATTTAATTTATTGAAAACCAATTTCTGCATAATAATCGCAATGCAGTATTTTTACCGCTAAACTGCGGGCAACACAAGCTCAGGCAATCATAATCATGGGGCAGATACGCAAACAAGTTATTCAATCTTCTTTTCTTTCCTATATAGGGTTCGGGATTGGGGCCATCAATACTTACTTTTTCACCCGTGAAGGCATGTTTACGCCTGAACAATATGGACTTACGCAGGCTATCATCAGTTTATCCCAGGTGTTGGCGCCCCTCGCTGCACTGGGCATGACGTCCTTCATCAACAAGTTTTTCCCGTATTATTTTGGCCATCTTTCCAACCGGAAAAATGACATGCTCACCGTTACCATCATTGTCGGCATTATCGGGGCGGCATTGGTGTTTACAGGCTGTTTCGTTTTTGAGCCATTGGTCATTAAAAAGTTTAAGACGAAATCGGCACTGCTCGTAGAGTTTTATTACTGGTCGCTCCTGTTCTCCTTCTTCTTCATGTGCTTTTCCATCCTTGAAAGTTATATGGGCGCGCTGAAGAAAACGGTACTGCCCAACTTCATGAAGGAAACTGTTTACCGTATATGCGTGTCGATCCTGATTGCCTTGTATGTTTTTCAGGTCATCCCCTTTAGTCTCTTTGTTATATTGTTTTGCTGTATCTACCTGCTTATTGTGGTCATACTGGTCAGTTATCTCTTTTTGACCCAACAACTCATCATTGCTACCCGTTTCAGCAGGGTAACAAAGCGTATTAAACGAAGTGCTGCTATTTATGTCGGGTACGTGTATGCAGGCTCAGCTATTGCTAATATCGCCCGGCAAATAGATACCATCGCGCTGGCAGGTGCTCAAAACCTCAGCGTTACGGGGGTCTATTCGCTCAATCAGTTTGCGGCAGCGATCCTGCAGGTGCCTTATCGCGGGTTGACGGCTATTGCTGCTCCATTGATTGCGGAGCATTGGAAAAATAAGAATCTGACAGAGATCTCCCGTATTTATCAACGGTCATCTATCAACCTGCTGCTCATAGGCTGTTTTCTTTTTGTCAATATCTGGATCAATTATGATGATGGATTGCAGGTATTGCGTACCGATGCGAGGTTTGCAGCGGGTAAAACGGTGTTTCTGTTATTGGGGCTGTACAATGTGTTTGAATTGGGAACCGGTTCCAATTCGGTATTGATAGGCACATCTCCAGCCTGGCGTTTCGAATTCTTTTCCGGTGTTATCCTGTTGGCGCTGTCTATTCCCCTCAATATATATATGGCCAGATCCAAGGGGATGGATGGAGTGGCGTTGGCTACTGCCGGTACACTCGTATTGTACAATATAGTCCGGTTGATCTTTATCAAGTACCGCTTCAATATGTGGCCATTCAGCCTTAAAACAGTATATGCGGTGCTGCTGGTGACAGGTTGTTATTTCCTGACCTGGTATCTGCTGAGAAATATACATGGCTTTACCGGCATTTTGCTGCGCTCCTCACTCTTCTCCACTTTATTTTTTACCGGCGTTTTTTATCTTCGGCTTACGCCCGATCTGCCTCAGTTTATTGAGGTGGTCAGGAAAAGATTTGCGCGAAAAAAATAATATGAGCTGCACGGTTACGTTCTAAAACTGCACAGTTATTGCCCGAATCGACGCACTTATCGGTTTGCTTGTGCAATGACGAATTTAATTTATATATTGGTAAGGAATACCCCTATGCCCTGATGACCAAAATGATACGCTTATTATTAAGCTTTTTATTTATTCTTATTATCCCTGTCTTCTGCTTTTCGCAGGCCAACCTGTGGCAAGGCCTTGTAGCTTATTACCCTTTCACTGGCAATACCATCGATGCTACCACACTCAATCAACAGGAGATAAATGCGCTACGCCCTTCTCAACTATGTAGTGACTGGTTAAGGACTACCAACCAGTTGGATGGTGTTAGAATAGGCGATCTGGATATAGCGGGTAACCAACTGACCGTTGAAGCCATCTTCAATAGAGTGGCTCCTTATTCAAGCGGTTATTTGTATGCCGGCAACATAGTTTCAAAACACAAAGAACCTACTGATTGTAATTACTTGCTGCGTCCCAGACATGCGGAGATCAGTACTTCTAATGGTTTTTTCAGTACGCCACAAGTTTGCGATTTCCAACTTAATAAGACATACCATGTAGCTATGGTATATGATGGCAGTTTCCTGAAGTTTTACAGGAATGGATACCTCATGAGCCAGGTGGCGGCTACGGGCAATCTCATTCAGAACAATTGGATTACTACCATTGGTGAGAATGCTTATGCAACAGGTCCTTACACGATTGCGGAGCACATGAATGGATTTATCAATGAGGTAAGGATATGGAACAGGGCCAGAACGCAGGCGGAGATACAAGGTTACATGAACACATCGCTATCTGCTCCCACTACCCAGCCTGGACTTCAGGCATATTATGTATTCAATGACTTACTAAATAAGCAAGGCAATGCTGCCTGGAATGGGACTTTGCAAGGTGGAGCAGCTATCAATCAGTCCAATGTGAATTGCACGCAGGTGATAGATTCCTGTGAGCTGGTGGTTACATCTGTCAATGCCATTGCCAGCTTTACAATACCCGATACTGTTTGCATCAACAATCCGGTCAACATTACCAATACTTCTACAGGTGCCAGCAGTTATTTCTGGAATTTTTGCGTGGCGGATATCGATAAAGCGCCTGTTGCAACCAATATCGGAAACCCGGGTGGAGTGCTTCAGGCGCCGGTTTTCATGGATTATGCATTCGTCAATGGTAATTATTATGGGTTCACTACTAATTTCACTCCGGGTGGATTGGTAAGACTTGATTTTGGCAACAGTCTGCTCAATACTCCCGCTGCTGTTAACCTGGGCAACTTTGGTGGTATTATACCGCCCAACAATAGTGCAGAGGGCTTGCAGGTTGTGGAGAATGAAGGCAAATGGTATGTGATCATGGTGGGGGGTAATCCGGCTGTGCCGGGAGGCGTTACGCCCAGGGTTTTGAAAATTGAATTGGGAACCAATATTGCTAACCCAGCTCCGGTGGCTACCGACTGGGGCAACCTGGGCAATATGTTGCAGCCTATCGACCTGCACCTGTTTAAAGATGGTATCAACTGGTATGGCTTTACCGTAAACTCAGAAAATAATACCATTACCCGTTTTAACTTTACCAATAGCTTCAACAATACACCTACTGCCATAAACCTTGGTAATATTGGTGGCCTCTCCTATCCTACAGGGATCTATGCCATCAATGACAATGGCAATTATCGGGTGTTTATTACCAATGGTGGTGATAATTCACGGAATACACATGCCAACTGGTCTCTTTCCAGGCTTGACTTTGGTAATTCATTGCTGAATACGCCTACTGGTGTTAACCTGGGGAATCCAGGCGGTGTATTGCGGCATTCGAGAGACCTTACCATCATGCGTTCCTGTGACCAGATAATAGCTTTTGCCGTGAATGGCGCTTTTGGATCGGATGATATTGTGAAATTGAATTTCAATAATGATCTTTCTTCAGTTCCTACGGGTACTTCTCTCGGTAATATTGGCAACCTGAACTTTCCACATTCCATTTCCAAACTGTTTCGGGTCAATGAAGATATTTATGGTTTTGTGACCAACGTGGTTAATAGTACCATCACCCGGTTTCGTTTTGAAGGATGTGCCAACGCCAGTGTAGCCAGCTCTTCTGCGCAAACGCCGCCGCCGGTTACTTATAATACACCCGGTACTTATAACATCAACCTGACAGTAGATGATGGCTTGCCTACACAATCTGCTTTTTGTAAGCAGGTGGTCGTAATGGCAGCTCCTGTGCAGGCGCCTACGCAACAGGTGAGGTTGTGCAGTGGCAACAACATAAGAATCGGTACAGGTACCAAATATGCAAAGTATACGTGGAATACAGGTGCTCATACCGACTCGATCGATGTTACAGCCGGTGGCAAATATTGGGTGGAGATAGATCGTTTTGGTTGTATCGTTGCCGATACAGTTGTAGTCACCGCCAGCAATTGTACAGTGATAGCCTCTTTTACTGCTCCCGATACGATTTGTATCAATAATCCTGTAACCCTTACGAATACTTCCATCGGCGCCAGCAGTTATTTCTGGAACTTCTGCGTAGCGGATATCACTACTACACCGCAGGGAACCAATCTTGGCAATATCAGTAATAACTTATCCATGCCGGTATTCATGGACTATGTTTACGTCAATGGTAATTATTATGGCTTTTCGGTGAATCATGCTCCCGGCGGACTGGTGAGGCTCGACTTTGGCAATAGCCTGTTGAACACACCCACCTCTGTGAACCTGGGCAATTTTGGCGGTAACATTCCTGTGCAATGGGGAGCTGAAGGTATTCGTGTAGTACAGAATAATGGAAAATGGTATGCCATCGTTGTAGGAGGCGCTACCTCGGCGGGGTATACGCCAAGGATCCTGAAATTCGATTTCGGCACTAATATTACCAACCCAACGCCTGCTGTCACCAACTGGGGAAACTTAGGTAATATGGAGCAGCCTATCGATTTTGACCTTTTCCAGGAAGGGGGCAACTGGTATGGCTTTGCTGTAAATGCCCTGAACAATACATTCACGCGTTTCAATTTTACCAACAGCTTCGATAATACGCCCACCGCTGTAAACCTTGGTAACATCGGTGGTTTATCCTATCCAACGGGTATCTACACGGTCAATGATAATGGCAATTTCAGGGTTTTCATTGTTAATTCAGGCTCTACAGTCTCTTTAACAAGGCTTGACTTTGGCTCTTCTCTACTGAATACACCGACAGGGGTTAACCTTGGCAATCCTGGTAATATCTTATCAACGCCGAGAGATATTACTGTTATGCGTTCCTGTGGACAGTTCGTTGCTTTTGTTGTCAACGGAAGGCCTGGTTTTGGAGAAATCGTGCGGCTTAACTTCAATGATAATCCTACTTCCATACCTACACCTGCTTCGTTGGGCAATGTAGGTAGTCTTGATTTTGCTCATTCTATTTCCCGTTTGTTCCGGGTGAATGAAGATATTTTTGGTTTTGTTACCAATGCCGGTAATAATACGCTTACCCGGTTCCGCTTTCCCGGCTGTACAAACGCCAGTATCGCTAATTCATCTGCAGAAACCCCGCCCCCCATTACTTATAATACGCCCGGGACCTACAATATTAATCTTACGATAGACGATGGTCTGCCTACACAAACTGCTTACTGCAGACAGGTAGTGGTGTTGGCAGCTCCTGTATCGGCGCCAACGCAACGGATTGCTATGTGTTCAGGCGTTACGCAAAGAATCGGTACCGCCACCCGCTCTGCTACTTATTTATGGAATACCGGCGCCACTACCGATTCGATCGACGTAAGTGCGCCCGGGACCTATTGGGTAGACATTGATCGTTTTGGTTGTAAAGCCACCGACACTTTTGTCATCCGGGCTGCTGCATGTAGTAATATCAGTAACATCATTAACGATTATACAGAAGTACTGGCGCTCGATCCCTGTAAAAACTCCCTGGTAGTGGGCGACGCCACTGCGTATAATGTGGGTGATACCGTATTGTTGATCCAAATGAAAGGTGCTGTAATGGATGTGACCAATACGGCTGCCTTTGGTAATGTGCTGAATTACCAATCTGCCGGTAATTATGAATTCAATTATGTAAAAAGTAAGACCGGCAATACGATCGAGCTGCTGAATACGATCACGAAATCGTTCGATGTCCCCAATGGCAAAGTACAACTGGTACGGGTGCCTTATTATGAAGATGCCGTCATTACGTCTACCCTAACCTGCCTGCCCTGGGATGGCGGCAAGGGAGGTATAGTGGTATTGAACGCCCGGAACACCATCAACCTGAATGCCAATATAGATGTAAGCCAAAAAGGTTTCCGCGGAGGTGCAGCGGAAATAAAACCTTCCGATTGTGCAGAAACAAACTACTTCTACGATCAAACGTCCAATAAAGCTGCCCTGAAGGGTGAAGGCATAGTGCTGGTGAACAGCAATATGATCAGGGGCAGAGGAAAGGCCGTCAATGGCGGTGGTGGCGGTAATAACCACAACGCTGGCGGCGGCGGTGGTAGTAATGCCGGTGCGGGCGGTGTGGGAGGCAGAGAGACATTCGTGGCTGGTTGTGCACAACTCAATAATGGAGGCGTGGGAGGTGCTCCATTGCCTTATACCAACGCACAAAACAAAATATTCATGGGTGGCGGCGGTGGCGCTGGTGATGTAAATGGCGTAACAGGCGTTGCTGCACCTGGTGGCAACGGCGGAGGGATTGTCATTGTGGTGGCTCCTGTTCTTTATACCAATAGCAACGCTATCCTCAGCACGGGGCAAACGCCTGCAAATTGTTCTGGTGGCGATTGCTGGGAAGGACAAAGCGGTGGTGGTGCAGGTGGTACCGTATTGTTGTCGGTAGATAATGTTGTCGGCAACACCACTATCAATACTTCAGGCGGCAATGGGGCCAGCTTTACCAACCCTAATACCGCAGTCGGCTATAATGGCACCGGCGGTGGCGGTGGTGGTGGTATGCTGTGGACAAAAACGGCATCACTGCCTGCTGGTATTACACATACTACTGCAGGAGGTGTCAGGGGTGTTTTTATAGCAACAGGAAATGACGGCGGTGCACAGAATGGCGGGTTGGGACAAACGGCTTTTTCCCTTCAGCTACCTGTTGCTTCCGCACCTTTTAAAGCGAATATCGATTCTGTTAAGATAAGAGCGAATATTGTAGCATGTACGCCACCTTCCTTTGAAGGACTGGCCTGGACAAACACACGTCCTATCAGTAGCTGGTTATGGTCTTTCGGTGATGGCGCAACAGCTACCACGCAAAACGCTACACATATCTATCAGGCCCCTGGTAATTACACCGTCAAACTGGTCGTTACCGATGCGAATGGCTGTCAGGATAGTATCAGCATGCCTTTCCGGTTTGATGGAGTGCTCGATTTCGACTTTGCCTACCAAATCGATGTATGTTCTCCGCTCGACGTACAGTTTACCGGGCTGGGTTCTACTACCACAAATGCTTATTGGGAGTTTGGTGACAATACCACGGCTACAGGGGCAACGCAGGTGTCGCATACCTATGCTGCTGAAGGTACTTACAAAGTGCGGTACAGTGTAACAGACGGAACCTGTACAGATACCATTACCAAGTTTATTCCGATCAACATATTGAGAGAAAATATTGTTCTTACAGCTGATACTACTATCTGTGCAGGAACTACCAAACAATTGCGTGCTGTACAAGCCTTGAGCTATTGCTGGTTCCCCACTACCTACCTGGATAATCCTGCTGCCCAAAACCCTGTTACCAGCACGCCACAGGATATTACGTACTACCTGCATTCCGAGTCTACCGGTAATAACCTGATCGTAAATGGAGATTTTTCTGCCGGCAACACGGGATTCACTTCACAATATGTGTTTGCAGCCAACAACACTACGGAAGGAGAATATTTTGTGGGGCCTAATCCACAACTATGGAACGCTTCGACCAACAGTTGTGCAGACCACACTGGTAATGGCAATATGATGTTGGTAAACGGAAATCCCATTGCTGATCAAACGGTATGGACACAAACGATCAATGTGGTTCCTAACACCAATTATGCATTTTCTACCTGGATACAGTCGATTTATAATGTAAACCCTGCACAATTGCAATTCTCGATCAACGGAAAAGATCTGGGAAGTGCGATTACTGCTTCCGTTCCTTCCTGCAACTGGCAGCAATTTTACACTACCTGGAATTCGGGCAATAGTACAACTGCCCTTATATCGATCGTTAATAAAAATACTATTATCATGGGTAATGACTTTGCCCTTGATGATATCTCTTTTGCACAGGTCATTGTTAAGCGCGACAGCGTAGTGATCAAGGTGGACAGCCCGGTGGTGCGAGCAAATAATGATACCACTGTGTGTTTCAATAAACCTGTACCATTGATCGCTACCGGTGCTGCCACTTATGCCTGGTCGCCAACAGTGGGATTGTCCAATCCTGCCATTAGCAATCCGATCGCAACACCAGTTGCCAGTGGCGTTACTACCTATATTGTTACCGGTACAACGGTCAACGGTTGTGCTGCCAAAGACACTGTGCTGGTAAACGTCTTTCCGAAACTTGATTTCGACTTTGGGTACAAAATCGATGTTTGTTCGCCGCTTGCTGTACAGTTTACCGGACTGGGTAGCACTACATCCAACCCTTATTGGGATTTAGGCGATAATACTACGGCAACGGGAGTTACCCAGATCTCCCATGTGTACGCTTCCGAAAATACGTACAGCGTACGATACAGTGTAACAGACGGAACATGTACAGACACCCTCACAAAGCTTATTGCAATCAGCACATTGAAAGATAATATTGTCCTTACCCCTGATACGGTTATCTGTGCCGGAACCACCAAGCAATTGCGTGCTGTAAAGGCCTTGAGCTATTGCTGGTTCCCCACTACTTACCTGGATAACCCTGCTGCTCAAAATCCTATTACCAATACACCCCAAGACATCACCTATTACCTCAACACAGAAGTAACAGGTAATAACCTGATCGCCAACGGTGATTTTTCTGCCGGTAAT
This sequence comes from Paraflavitalea sp., assembly GCF_059502485.1. Lineage (NCBI taxonomy): Bacteria > Pseudomonadati > Bacteroidota > Chitinophagia > Chitinophagales > Chitinophagaceae > Paraflavitalea > Paraflavitalea sp. Next base: position 284,035 of record NZ_JCACET010000009.1, on the reverse strand, counting down.
ACGGGCTTTGGTTCTGATTATACCTTTACAACAGCCAATAGCACAGTGGTTGGCGTATATGCCATCAACAGCAATCCTTCAGCCTGGAATAGCTGGGCTGCCCCATGTGCCGATCATACCAGTGGCAATGGCAATATGATCATGTTTGATGGCGCTAATATTCCGGGACAAAAAGTTTGGCACACGACAGTATCGATTACTCCCAATACCAATTTTGCATTTTCCAGCTGGATACAATCCATCCATTCTACCAACCCGGCAAAATTGCAGTTCTTTATCAATGGCAAATTATTAGGGAATATTTTTTCAGCCAGTGCTACCACCTGCCAATGGCAGCAATTTTATGAAGTATGGAATTCCGGCAATGCAACCACTGCTGAAATCGCTATTGTAAATCAAAATACGAATCCACTCGGCAATGACTTTGCACTTGATGATATCTCTTTTGCGCCTGTCATTGTTAAACGCGATAGTGTAGTGATCAAGGTAGACCGGCCTATAGTGAGAACTAATAACGATACCACTGTGTGCAGTGACAAACAAGTTCCATTGTTTGCCACAGGAGCTGCTACCTATACCTGGTCGCCGGCTGCCGGGTTATCCAATCCCGCTATTGGCAATCCGGTAGCTATACCTGCAGCAACTCCCACACAATATATTGTAACTGGTACTACCACTAATGGATGTGTTGCCAAAGACACTGTGGTGGTGGGTGCATTTGCGAAACCAACTATTACCAAAACATCCGACACGCTCGTGTGCCGTAATAGTAGCTTCCCACTCTTTATTGCAGGCGGAGTGTCCTATGCGTGGTCCTCAGCCGGTCAACTAAGTGGCGCCAACAGCGATCGCCCCATCGTCAGTGTGGGTATGTCACCGGTAACCTATCAAGTGGAAATCACCGATAGCCATTCTTGCGTAAGCCTTGATTCTGTAGAAGTAGCAGTGCGGCCATATCCTGTTTTCCGGGCTACCGGCAACCTGGCCATCTGTGCGGGCTCCAGCCAGGTGATGCAGGCAAGTGGCGGAGATACATATGAATGGTCGCCAGCCCGCTGGTTCGATAATCCAGCTGCTCCTTCTCCGGTAGTAACGCCGGAGGCAACCACCCTTTTCAGTGTTTATATACGGGAAAATACCTGTGGTTTCGATACAACGATCAATATGCTGCTTACGGTGAACCCGATTCCTGTGTTGACGGTAGATAAAGCCAATGACGTGAATTGTAATACGCCTACCGCTCAACTAAACGTTACGGGCGCCATGCGTTACACTTGGAGTCCGGCAACGGGTTTGGATAATCCCTCCAAAGCCAATCCTGTAGCAGCCATCGATACCACCACTGAATATAGAGTGACCGGTATAAACCAGTTTGGTTGTTCGTCCAACGCCTATATACAGGTAAAAGCTACTAAAGACGGTATCCCTCGTTTTGTAGTGCCTAATGCCTTTACACCTAATGGCGACAGGAAAAACGATTGCTTCGGCATTCAACGCTGGGGCAATGCTATTGTACAGGAGTTTACGGTTTACAACCGGTGGGGACAAAAGGTGTTTCAATCCAATAATCCCAACCAATGCTGGGACGGCACCTTCAACGGTAAGCCGCAGGACTCAGGTGGATATGTCTACGTGATACGGGCAAAAACACTGTGTGGTGAGGTAACCACAAGAGGGATCGTAATGCTGGTACGATAACAACTAAATACTGCTTCTTGTATTTTGTAATGGAAATCGCAAGGTAACCCGTGTGCCAGCTGGCTTATTATTGAATTCGAGGTCTTCGATATCTATCAATATGCGGGTTGTTTGGGTTTTATTCAGCATTTCGATCCGCCTGGCGGTCAGCGACATTCCTTTCGACTGGTATTCGATCGGTATTTCGCTTTTATATTCACCGGCTTTCTGGCGCCCTACTCCATTGTCTTCTATTTCACATACGAGGTATTGGCCATTCAGCGTGATCCCTATTTTTACACAGCCCTCCTTATCGTTGCGGTATTTCAACCCGTGCCTGATGCTGTTCTCAACGTACGGTTGCAAGAGCATGGGCGGAATGAACCAGGCAGCCGCATCCAGGCCCGGGGCTATCGTAACGCTGTAGGAGAATTTATCCTCAAACTTCGTCTTCTCCAATTCGAGATAGGTGGTCAGGTAATTGATCTCTTCCTGTATACTGATCCTCGCTTTGGAAGATAGGTCCAGCGTTAACCGAATGAGCCGGGAAAACTCCGTGATGAATTTATTAGCCCCTATCAGGTCTTTGTCGATCACATACTGCTGTACCGAATTGAGGCTGTTAAAAATGAAATGCGGGTTCATCTGTGCCTTGAGCGCCATTTGCTCCAGCTCGGCCATGCGGTTGTTGATCTGCATTTGAGCGTCATTCAACCGGCGTACCCGTTTTATGCGGGCGTTGAGGAAAAGCCAGATCAAGGCCCAGGCAATGAGCAGCCCCAATATCCTGAACCAGGCTTTTTCCCATACATGTTTATCTACCTGGAAAGGAATACGTATCATCTCACTTTCAACGCCAAATTTATTAGTGGCCACCAACTGCAGTTCGTAGTTGCCGGCAGGCAGTGATGGATAGCTGAGAAAAGTTTCGCGGGTAGATTGCCAATGATCATCGAGGCCGGCAAGGCGATAACGGTAGGTAATGTCTCCGGCCGACCGGTAAGAAATGCCCACATATTCAAAGCGGATGGCGTTATTGGCGGGCGATAATGTTAAACTGCCCGAATCTGCTACGAGCTTGCTGCCTGCCGCCTGTATATTGGTGATGCGTAATTTGCACCAGGAGTTAAGCGATATTTTGTCAGCATCAAAGCTGGTCAATCCGGCTGCAGTGCCTGCATATACGCGGGTGCCTTCCACGAAAACAGTATTGATCAGGTTGCCGATCAGTCCATCTTCATTCGTATAATTGGTGATATGGACCTGGCCGGATGAGATCTTCACGCGGTTTAATCCTTTATCTGTTCCCACCCAGATATCATTACCTGAGATAAAGAGCGTCCGGCAAATATCGCTGGTAAGACCATCCTTTTGCTTTACTATGTAGGTTACCTGGTTATGCTTAAAGCCAATGAGCCCATTGCCGTTTGTGGCTACCCACAAGGTGCCGTCGGCCGAAGCATTGACGGCGGCTATCCTGCTGCTTAGCGATGGAAATCGATTTCCCAGGAACTCGCCATAGGGCGTATGGTCGACTCTGTATAATCCATTCAATGCACCTGCATAGATCGTATCATGCAAGGCAAAGCTGGCTGTAGAACGGCCATACCATACAGGATTAGGAAAGATCAGATCGTCAGATACCAGGAAAACCCCGCTATTGGCGCTGACCAGTATATGCTTCTTATCATATGTTGACAGAGCTTTAATAGATGTGAACCGGTCCTTACTCAGTTTGATGCCTGCTTTGTCGATAGCGATCATTCCATAATCAGTACCCAGTATCAGCTTGTTGCCGGAATAAGGAACCATATCGAGTATACGGGCATGGGTGGCTTTTTCAAACAGGTATATATTTTCTGTCCGGTGCGTTTGCGTATGGATGGTCCACAGGATCGATCGCTCTGTTCCTATATAAAGAACTGAATCGGCTTTTTGAATGCTAAAGACTGATAAAGCATCTTTATTGGGTGCAGTAAAAGTAAAGTTGACAAATTCAAAAGACCCTATCCGGTAAATGCCGGCGCCTGCCGTCATGAACCAAAAATTGCCTTCACTGTCTATCATGGTACCATTGATGATCTGTCCCTGCATGCAATACCTCATTACCTTACCTGTGCGGAAGTTGAAGATGCTGGCGCCGTTCACCGTGTTGATGGCACAGAGGCTGTCGTTTAAAGGCGAAAGACCTGTTACGCCTGCTATAGGAAAGGTACTATGCCGCTTGCCGGCCGACCATTGAAAGTAAAGACTGTCTCCTTTAGTATAGGTTTCAAGTTGTGGCGACAACCAGGCGAAATGTAAAAACGCCTGATCGAAAATAGTTGGGTCTTCGTGTATGCTGAAGGTTTCGGGATGCAGGGATAGTACAACAGTTGATTTGCCACTGCCATTCGATAGCAGGCCAAATTGGCCATCGTAGCGAATACCTGCTTTTATGATCACCAACGGTTGTTCTTTGCTTTCCCTTACCGTTACGATCTTTTTTGCAGGGGTAATGATATGATAAGCACGTGTTTCGGCAATAAGGATATTGCCCTGGCTATCTTCTGCAATGTCTACGATCTCGGAAGTGATCGACAGCTTGCTCAGTACCGGATCATTATCCTGGTTGTAGACCTTGCCTTTCCAATAATAACAGATCGCGTTCCTGAAAGGCCTCATCCATACGCGGTTTTTCGAATCGATGAATAACCGTAGTATCTCATTATCGGGCAAGCCATCTGCGGTAGTAAAATTACGGAAATGGGTACCATCGAACCGGCTAAGTCCTGTTTCGGTCCCAAACCACAGAAACCCTTCTTTATCCTCGGCCCCGCAATACACCACCGAACCGGCCAGGCCATCTTTGACATCGTAGCGTGCATGGCTATACTCCTGCCCTACGGCAATGCTTGTACAAATGAACAGGTAAAATATAAGCAGGAAGTAGATAAGCCTCATGTGACGGGATGATGTTTAGGGACGTGTGAGGCCGAAGCGGGCCATCAACTCGTCCTTACGGCGGGTAGCCACTTCTATCATGGTACCATCTTCCATTTCAATGTAGCCTCCCCTGCCGCGGTGGTATTTTTTGATGAAGTTCAGGTTTACAATATGGGAATTATGGATCCTGAAGAATATATCGTTGGTGAGCAAAGGCTCATATTCTTTGATGTTCTTGGATGATATGACTTTTTCCATGTCTTTCACGTAAAAAGTGGTGTAGCCGCTTTTGGATTCACACCGCATAATGTCAGACAACAACACAAATACATATCCTTCCTTGGAAGGCAATGCAATTTTCTGAACGCCTGCCTGTGGTTTTTTCAGGTTGTATAACAGGTTTTCAATGCGGGCATTTACATTCCTTGTATTTACCTTTTGAGAAGCCTTGGCCACGGCTGCCACCAGTTCGTCGATATTCACTGGTTTCAGCAGATAGTCGAGGGCACTGTACTTGATGGCTTTCAGCGAATAGTTATTAAAAGCCGTAATAAAGATGATTTCAAAACGTACCGGCTTCAGCTGGTCGAGCAGGTCGAAACCACTACCATAGGGCATTTCTATGTCCAGGAATACCAGGTCGGGCTCTACCTCTTTAATGAGGGTTGCCCCATCTGCCGCATTGTCAGCCTGTCCTTCTATCAATACATCCGGACAAAACTCTTCCAACATCAGTTTCAGGATGCGGTTGTTCTTAGGTTCGTCGTCAATCAGTATAGCACGTATCATGGCAAGGTTTTTAAGTGTTGCCGGCTTCGGATAAAGGAAACTGCAAAGTTACCCTTGTGCCGGCAGGTATATGATTCGTTTCTAAGTCTTCAATATTGATCAGAACAGGAAATGGTTGATTTTTGTTCAACATCTCGATCCGTTTGGCGGTGAGCGTCATACCTTTCGACTGGTATTCAATCGCCATCTCACTCTTGTACAAACCAGCTTTTTGACGCCCTACTCCATTGTCTTCAATCTGGCAAATTAAGTATTGTCCATTTAAGCTAAATAATAATTTTATATGTCCCAGCTTATCCTTACGATACCGAACGCCATGGCGAATACAGTTTTCTACGTACGGCTGCAGGATCATGGGAGGAATAAACCACTCAGACGGGTCGAGGCCCGGGCTCAATACTACACTGTAGGAAAAATGATCTTCAAATTTCGTTTTTTCCAGTTCAAGATAAGTGGTGAGATAGCTAATTTCTTCATAAATACTGATCTTGGTCTTTGAAGATATATCGAGGGTTAACCGGATAAGTCGGGAAAACTCGGTAATGAACTTATTTGCTCCACGAAGATCCTTGTCTATTACATATTGCTGGACAGAATTGAGGCTGTTGAAAATGAAATGAGGGTTCATTTGCGCTTTAAGGGCCATCTGCTCAAGTTCTGTCATACGGTTGTTGATCTGTATTTTCTCATCGTTCTGCCGGCGTATCTTCCTGATGCGGGATGCCACAAAAATCCATACAAGGACTGCAACGATCAACAATACCAGCAGCCTGAACCAGGTCTTTTCCCACAGCCGTTTTTCTACCAGGAAAGGGATGCGTACCATTTCGCTTTCCACACCAAATTTATTGGTGGCGATCAATTGCAGTTCATAATCGCCGGAAGGGAGTGATGGGTAGCTGAGGTATGTTTCCCGGGTGGTTTGCCAGTTATCGTTGAGGCCCACCAGGCGGTAGCGGTAACTGATATCACCGGCTGAACGATAAGAGATGCCGATATAATCGAACCTGATGGCATTGTTGTTGGGAGGTAAAGAAAACCCCGTCGTATCATATGCCCATATATTGTTGTTGGCCTGCAGACCGGTCATGCGCAGACGGCAGGATGAATTGAGTGCTATTTTATCAACATCGAAGGTGGTGAGCCCTGCAGGAGTGCCTGCATACACCTGGCTGCTATCAACGTATATGGCATTGATGACATCGGAGATGAGGCCGTCGGCGCTGGTAAAGGGGGTTATTTTATATTGACCATGCAGCCATTGTATCCTGTTTATACCTTTGTCCGTACCAACCCATACATCATTACCGGAAATAAATACCTTTCGGCAATTATCACTGGACAATCCATCTTTTTTACGGATACTATAAAGCACTTTTCCATCTTTATACCCTACAAGGCCCGTTCCCTGTGTAGCTATCCATAAAATGCCATCCTTCGATCCCTTCATATCCGCTACCCGGCTTCGCAGCAATACGTGTCGATCTCCCAGCCAGGTCATCTTACCAATACTATCCAGCCGGTATAAACCATTCAGCGTACCATTGTAAATGACATCGTTCAGTACATAAGAGCAGGTTGACCTGATCCACCATATTAGTTCTTTATCAGCCAGATTTTCCGACAGCAATAGCACTCCGGTGTGGATGCTTGCCAGCAGTGAATCTCTGTAGACAAACAGCGATTTTATAGAAAGATTTCTACGCAACCTGAGATCGGGTTGTTTCATATCAAGTATCTCGTTGTTTGTACCTAATTTGATACGTCCGCGGGGAAATTCAACAATGGATGTTATTTTGATATTGAAGCTTGTTTTTTCGATGCGATGTGCGTGTACTGCCAAATGCTTCGGTGTGATGGTAAACACCAGCGATCTTTCTGAGCCTGCGTATATAAGAGAGTCGATCCTGGTGAGGCAAAATACTGGTAGATCCATTTTGGGGCCGTCTAAAAAAGTGATGTTGTTGAGCTCAAAAGACCCTACCCTGAAAATGCCGGTACCGCTTGTGAGAAACCAGCTATTGCCTTCACTATCCCGGAAAGTAGCGTTTATATTTCTGCCTTGCAGCACATGCCTGCTTATCTTACCTGCCTGTATATCGTAAAAAATAGCTCCATTACCTGTATTGATGGAGCAAAGACTATCAGCAATCACGGATATACTATTAAAAGAAGCAGGTAAATCAGTTGTCTTGCTGGTTGGTTGAGAGTCTGTCAGGAATATCAACTTGTTCCTTTCTCTAAATATCTGCAGCCGGCCCGATAAATAAGCCGCATGCAGCATAATAGGTCTGTAAGGGAATGCCTGCTTCCTGATCAACGTTCCCCGCGCATCATAATCCAGGATACTTATATCGTTATTGGGAAGCTGCGTAAGGATACTGATATGACCTGCTTTGTTTAATCCCATGGCGATTGGCGCCATATGTGTGCCGGCGAAATCTTTAACCTTCTTCACCTGTTGTTCTGCCATGATGAAAAAGATGGATAGTATATCTGTTATTACAATATTACCCTCCCGGTCTTCCAATATATCCACTACCGAGCCTGTAATGGATAAGCGTTTTAACAGTGAATCATTTTCCTGGTTGTAGATCTTTCCTTTCCAATAGTAACATATAGAACTGCGAAAAGGCATCATCCATACGCGGTTTTTTGAGTCTACAAATAGCTTTATGATCTCATTGTCCGGCAGGCCATCTGCCATGGTGAAGTTCCTGAAATGAGTGCCATCAAACCGGCTGACGCCTGTTTCCGTGGCAAACCACAAAAAGCCATCTTTATCTTCAACCCCGTGGTAAACTACAGAACCGGCGAGGCCTTCTTTAACATCATAGCGGGTATAGCTATATTCCTGCGCGGAGGCATATGTAAGATGCACAAGCAACAATAAAACACTCAATAACTTTTTTAATCCCATCGGTGATGATCTTTTAAAGGCTTTTAACTTTCATGGCCGGCGTCTTGTACAGGAAAGCGCACCACTACCCTTGTTCCAGTGGCAATATGATTGTTTTCGAGATCTTCAATGTCGATTAATACTGGCTCTTCGTGATTTTTATTCAGCATTTCGATCCTTTTGGCCGTCAGTGTCATGCCCTTCGACTGGTATTCGATCGCGATCTCACTCTTATACTGCGCAGCCTTTTTCCGTCCTACGCCATTGTCCTCCACCTGGCAAATAAGGTATTGTTCATCCAGCGAGAACGATACCCGGATATGCCCCAGCTTGTCGTGGCGGTACCGGACACCGTGCCGGATACTGTTCTCCACATACGGTTGCAGGATCATCGGCGGTATGAACCATTCCGAAGGGTCCATGTTCCCTTCTATCACTACGCTATACGAAAACTTATCCTCGAACTTTGTTTTTTCCAATTCGAGATAAGTAGACAGGTAGCTGATCTCTTCATAAATGCTGATCTTGGCTTTAGAGGAAATATCGAGCGTTAAGCGTATGAGGCGCGAGAATTCAGTAATGAATTTATTAGCACCCCGCAGATCTTTGTCGATCACATATTGTTGAACAGAGTTGAGACTATTGAAGATAAAGTGCGGGTTCATCTGGGCTTTGAGGGCCATTTGTTCAAGCTCTGCCATCCGGTCATTGATCTGTATTTTCTCATCGTTCTGCCTGCGTATTTTCCTGATGCGGGATGCCACGAAATACCATACACAGAATATAATGATCAATAAAACCAACAGCCGGAACCAGGTCTTTTCCCACAGGCGTTTTTCCACCAGGAAAGAGATGCGTGCCATTTCACTTTCCACACCAAACTTATTGGTAGCGATCAGCTGCAGCTCATAATCACCGGAAGGAAGCGACGGGTAGCTTAGAAAAGTTTCCCGGGTGGTCTGCCAGTTGTTGTTGAGGCCAACCAGCCGGTAGCGATAGGTGATATCGCCGGCTGAACGATATGAAATACCTACATAGTCAAAGCGGATGGCGTTATCTGCGGGAGGCAGTGTAAAGCCGGTTGTATCATACGCCAATGTATTATCGGCTGTTTGCAAACCTGTTATTTGCAATTTGCAATAAGATCGCTGGGATATTTGATTTACATTAAAGCACGTTAAGCCAGCCGGCGTGCCTACATAGACCAGATCGTTGTCGATTTCTATGGCGTTTACGATATCTGATATCAGTCCATCATCCTTGGTGAATCTGGTGATATTAATTTTACTGCCGACAATACTAACCCGGTTAAGCCCTTTATCCGTTCCCACCCAAATGTTTTGTCCGTCTGCCAAAAGCGTTTTGCAGATATTGCTGGTAAGGCCATCTTCCTTTCCAATATGGTATTCGATCTTCCCGTTCCTGTATCCTATCAGGCCGCGACCACTGGTGCCAATCCATAAAATATCATCTCCCGACACTTTGATATCTGCAATACGGTATTGCAGATCATCGTATCGGTCACCCATGAAGACAGGTTTTCCGGATGTCCCAACCTGATACAGGCCTGACATAGTGCCTATGTAAAAAGTATCGTGATATGGATAGCAGCAGATTGCTCTGCTTCTAAAAAGATCTTGTGATGCGGAGCCAGCATATAGGGAATCCAATGGAAAGAGATTAACTCCTAAGTGGCTGCTTACTACCAATTGACCCTTGTATAAAAAAAACGATTTAACAGAAAAATGTGGATAGAATGTTGTAATATTTCTGTATTCGTTGATAGCCAGGATCCCATTGTCTGTTCCCAGTAATATATTTTTATCAGGACCACTGATAATTGAAATTATTCTGTTGTGATAGTTGTTGACGTACGGGTGTTTTTTGAGGCCCGACAGAGAGCTATTGGCAGGGAGCGTGTATAAGAGAGATTTTTCAGAACCTATATAGATCAGCGAATCAATCTTTTTTATGCTGAAAATGGCATAATTGTCAATGTTGTTTTCGGTAAGAACGACGTTGCGGAAGTCGAAAGATCCTACTCGAAAGATGCCCGCGCCGGTAGTCAGGAACCAGTAATTATCTTCCCGGTCACGCAAGACTGCATTGATGATTTTATTTTTTAAAACATGATTAACAGGTTTATTCTTTTTGATATCAAAAAAAATAGCTCCATAATCCGTATTGATGGAGCATAAGGTGTCATTCAATGCAGATATCCCTTTAAATCCGGGAGGTGTAGCATAAGGACGTTTTATTTCACCGGGTCTGCCAAAATATAAGCTATCCCGGGTCCTGAAAATTTCCAGACCAGGAGATAGAAAGTTGCCACGGACCTCTAAATGTATAGGAAGAACTATTGGGGGACCGGTAGATGTGTCGCTAGCGGAAAAAACAGTTGTTGTAGTTCTGCCTGTTTGATGCAGTAGTGTCTTGAATTTTCCCTCCGTAGTTACTCCAATGGTGGTTATCGGCAAAGAATGATCATTATCGCTGTTGAATACTCTGAGTTGCTGATCGCTATAGAGTATATAAATGTTTTTAGAATCACTAAGCAGTAAGTTTCCTTGCGAATCCTCTGCAATGTATAATTCCTGCCCGCTGATTGATATTTTTTTTAAGAGGGAATCATTTTTACGGGTATGAAATTTCCCTTTATAGTAATAGCAGGCTGTCCGGTTAAAAGAAATGATCCATATGCGGTTCTTTGAATCCACAAACAGTTTGAATGCTTCATTATCAGGCAGGCCATCGGCCGTAGTAAAGTTGCGGAAATGAGTTCCATCGAAACGGCTAAGCCCTGTTTCAGTTGCAAACCACAGGAAGCCATCTTTATCTTCCACACCATGATATACTACCGAACCAGCCAGTCCGTCTAGAACATCATAGCGAGCATAGCTGTATTCCTGTCCGGAGACATTTGTTAAATACATTACCAAAAACAATACGATCGATAGCTCTCTTACCTTCATCAGTTATGACAGTTGTATGTATGGTTGTCAGATTTCATTGGCAGCATCCTGTACCGGAAACCGTACCACTACCCTCGTTCCGGCAGCGCCATGATTATTTTCAAGGTCTTCAATATCGATCAAGACAGGTGCCGATTGGTTTTTATTCAACATCTCGATCCTTTTAGCGGTCAGTGTCATGCCCTTCGACTGATATTCGATCGCGATCTCACTCTTGTACTGCGCAGCCTTTTTCCGTCCAACGCCATTGTCCTCCACCTGGCAAATGAGATACTGTTCATTCAGCGAGAACGATACACGGATATGCCCCAATTTGTCGTGGCGGTACCGTACTCCATGCCTGATGCTGTTTTCTACATAAGGTTGCAGGATCATCGGTGGTATAAACCATTCCGAAGGATCCATGTCTCCCTCCACTACTACACTGTAGGAAAACTTATCCTCGAACTTTGTTTTTTCCAATTCGAGATAGGTGGACAGATAACTGATCTCTTCATAAATACTGATCTTTGCCCTCGATGATATGTCGAGCGTCAACCTGATAAGCCGGGAGAACTCGGTGATAAATTTGTTGGCTCCGCGCAGGTCTTTATCAATTACGTATTGCTGAACGGAGTTGAGGCTGTTAAAAATGAAGTGCGGGTTCATTTGCGCTTTAAGTGCCATCTGCTCCAATTCGGCCATACGGTCATTGATCTGTATTTTCTCATCGTTCTGTCTACGTATTTTCCTGATGCGGGTATTCACAAAAATCCATATCAGTGATCCGGCTATCAGTAGTATTAATATCCTGAACCACGTCTTTTCCCATAATTGTTTTTTTACCAGGAAAGGGATACGGATCATTTCGCTTTCCATTCCAAACTTATTGGTAGCTATCAATTGTAGTTCATAATCGCCGGAAGGTAGAGCCGGATAGCTGAGGAAAGTTTCCCGGGTAATTTGCCAGTTGTCGTTGAGGCCCACCAGCCGGTACCGGTAGGTAATATCGCCAGCTGAGCGATAAGAAATGCCCACATAGTCAAAGCGAATCGCGTTGTCGGCAGGCGGTAGGATGAAGCCGGTAGTATCATGAGCCCAGCTTGTGTTTGCTGCCTGTATACCTGTAAGGCGTAGCTTGCATGAGGAATTAAGTGATATTTTATTGGCGTCGAAGCTGGTGAGCCCTGCCGGAGTGCCAACATATACTTGTGAGTTTTCTATATAAATAGCGTTGATAATGTCTGCCAATAGACCATCGGTACTGGTAAAAGTAATGATCTGGTATTGTTTTTCCTTTTCCCTGAGCCTGACTCTGTTCAGTCCCCGGTCGGTCCCTACCCATACATCGTTGCCGGCAATGAATACATTACGGCATATGTCACTGGTGAGGCCATCCTGTTGGCGAATGGAATGGGTGACCTTGCCATTTTTGTATCCTACGATCCCTTCACCGTGAGTGGTTATCCATAGTGTGCTATCCGGTCCTTCTTCAATATCGGTGATCCTACCCTGTAGTATTGTATGCTTGTCGCCAAGCCACGAAACCTGCCGACGGCTATCCATGACATATACTCCATTAAGCGTTCCAATGTAATACAGCTTATTTTGCACATAGGCACAGGTAGTACGGACGCCTCCTTTATTATACAGGGATGTATAAGAGCCGTCTTTGGCAAATAGTATAAGGCCGTGTTCTGCAGCGACAAGCAGGCTATCTCCATCCTTTTTCAGGGATTTGATAGATATAGTCGTTTCTGTTCGTACTATAGAACTGTTCAGTTCTGCAATACCAAGGTCTGTACCCATAAAAAGGCGGCCATGCTGAGCTGGAACAAAAGATAAGACCCGTGCATTCATGGGTATTGTAAACAGGTATCGGTGACGTACCGCCTGCTGACTGAGATCAATAGTAAACAACAGGGTTTTCTCGCTTCCTACATACAGCAGGGAATCTGATTTATAAATACTAAATACCGACCGGGGATTTTTATTATTCTCAGAAAAGGTATAATTGCTGAATTCGAACGATCCAATGCGGTAAATGCCAGCGCCTGCAGTAAGGAACCACCAATTTCCTTCGCTATCCTGGAAGGTTGAGTTTACAATAGTACCCGACAGTGCCTGCCGGATGATCTTGCCGGACCTGATGTCATAAAATATCGATCCGTTACCCGTATTGATACTACAAAGTGTATCTCCCGATACCGAAAGATTATTAAAAGCAGGTGGTATTTTAAGTGAACGCTTTGTTTGTCCGGCATTGGTTTCAAATACCAAACTATCAAATGCCTTGTGTATTCGTACGCGATCGGAGAGGTAACTGCTTTGCCGTGACATTGCGTTCAAAGTTGATCCTGGAAGCGATTCTTTACTTAATACTTTACCCTGCTTGTCGAACACCATAAAAAAAATACCTTCAGTATAGAGGACCAAATAAGCCATAATATGCCCGGCATTGGTTAAGCCTGTAGCCCCGAAAACATACGGTAAACCATTAATAGCGGAAGTCGTTTTTATTTCCTGAAAGGTATTGAGCAGGAAGAAAGAAGCCGGGCTCGCAAATATAAGATTGCCCTGTCTGTCTTCCATAATATCAATAATGCGATCAACAATGGCCATCTTTTTAAGAAGGGAATCATTTTCCTGGTTGTATATCTTACCCTTCCAATAATAACAAATAGTATTACGGAAGGGCATCATCCATACACGACCCTTTGAATCCACGAAAAGCTTTAGGATCTCATTATCCGGGAGCCCATCTTGTTTGGTGAAGTTTTTAAAGTGAGTGCCGTCAAACCGGCTGACGCCTGTCTCCGTTGCAAACCATAGGAAGCCATCTTTGTCCTCTACTCCATGATACACTACTGAGCCAGCCAGTCCATCTTTCACATCGTAGCGGGCATAACTGTACTCCTGACCGGAGGTATTGATCAGGCACGCCAGCAGGAAAAATACAGTCAGTAACTTTCTTAATTTCATCAACAACGATCGTTTACAATAAAGTTTTAACTTTCGGTACTGGCATCCTGTACCGGAAACCGTACCACTACCCTCGTTCCGGTAGCGGCATGATTATTTTCCATGTCTTCAATATCGATCACTACAGGATCCGATTGGTTTTTATTCAACATCTCGATCCGTTTGGCAGTCAGTGTCATGCCCTTCGACTGATATTCGATAGCAATTTCACTCTTATACTCCGCTGCTTTTTTACGTCCTACGCCATTGTCCTCTACCTGGCAAATCAGGTACTGTTCGTTCAGCGAGAACGATACCCGGATATGCCCCAGCTTGTCATGGCGATACCGGACACCGTGGCGTATACTGTTTTCCACGTAAGGTTGCAGGATCATGGGTGGTATAAACCATTCAGATGAATCCATCTCTCCTTCCACTACTACATTATAAGAGAACTTGTCTTCGAACTTTGTTTTTTCCAGTTCCAGATAAGTGCTGAGATAGCTGACCTCCTCATAGATACTGATCTTTGTTCTCGATGATATGTCGAGGGTTAACCGGATAAGCCGCGAGAACTCGGTAATGAACTTGTTGGCCCCGCGCAGGTCTTTATCAATTACGTATTGCTGAACGGAGTTGAGACTGTTGAAGATAAAATGCGGGTTCATTTGCGCTTTAAGTGCCATCTGCTCCAGTTCGGCCATGCGGTCATTGATCTGCATCTTTTCATTGTTTTGCCTGCGTATTTTCCTGATGCGGACGCTTACAAAAATCCATATCAAAGCTCCGATGATCAACAGTGCCAGCAGACGGAACCAGGTCTTTTCCCACAAGCGTTTTCCCACCGTGAAAGGAATGCGGATCATGTCGCTTTCTACCCCAAACTTATTGGTAGCGATCAATTGCAGCTCATAATCACCGGAAGGAAGAGACGGATAACTGAGAAACGTTTCACGGGTAGTTTGCCAGTTGTTATTAAGACCAATCAGGCGGTAGCGGTAGCTAATATCACCCGCGGAACGATACGAGATGGCTACATAATCAAAACGGATGCTGTTGGCTGCAGGCGGCAGTAAAAATCCTGTCGTGTCGGTAGTCAATGTCCTTCCGGCTACCTGAATTCCAGTCATACGTAGCTTGCAATAAGAATTAAGCGATATTTTATCAGTATGAAAACTGGTCAGCCCTATAGGGGTACCTGCATAGACTTGTGAGCCGTCGACAAAAATGCTATTCACGGTGTTGCTCATCAACCCGTTTTCCTCGGTATAGGTGGTAATCTTGCGCCCTTCAGGTGTAAGCTCCACCCGGTTGAGCCCTTTGTCGGTACCTAACCACAATGTATTGCCGGTAATATACAGCGAGCGGCAAATGTCACTGGTCAATCCATCCGCCTGGCTGATCGTATAGGCGATCGTGTCATTCCTGAGCCCCAACAGTCCATTTCCGTTGGTAGCTATCCACAAAATATTGTTTGAGGAGGCCGCAATTGCCACAATTCGACTTTGCAACAATGGTATTTGCTCTCCCAGATAGCTATCCCGACCATAATTGTCTACCACATGCAGGCCAGATAATGTACCTACGTAAATTTTTCCATTCCATAGCAGACAGCTGGTTGAGCGGCCATGATATAATGGATTATTAAAATTCAGTGAATCGTTTACCAGGTATACCCCGTTACCTGCGGCTACCAGCAGCCGCTGATCATAGAAGTGTACGATTGATTTGACTGTATTATCGAGTGTGCCAAATCGTATATATCCGCCAGATAGCGTAGATAATCCATTATCGCTGCCAATAGCTAATCTTTTGTTGGTTACAGGCAATAGGGAAAGTATCCTTGCATAATTTGCTTTACCTGCTATGTATTGAGCTTTTACCTGCTGCAAGCTGGTATCCATGCGCCAAAGAATACCTTTTGCAGTACCTACATACAGTTGATTTTGCCATTTCAGGATGCTGAATACGCCTAATGGATCCTTGTTATTCAGGCTGAAAGTAAAGCCCTGAAATTCAAATGAGCCTATACGATAAATGCCCGACTCTGCCGTTGTGAACCAATAATTCCCTTCACTGTCCAGAAATACACTGTTGACTTGTTTATCGGGCAGGCAGGTTCTGATCACCTTGTTGTGCTTAAAGTCAAAAATGGTGGCTCCCTTAATCGATCCCATTGCACAAAGGCTGTCATTCAGCAACGACAGGTTGGTGACACCGGGTAAGGGATAGGTCCCTGGCTCTTTTGCTCCAGGCCGGATGAAATAAATGCTGTCACTTTTTGCGAACGTTTCAACTACAGGAGATATCCGGGCAATGTGAAAAGCATGTGGCTGGAAGGAAGTATGTTGTTCTTCCACTTTATACGTGTCAGATTGCAGCGTCCATATAGAGGCCATGTCAGGCTTTACATTTACCATCAATCCCAAACGGCCATCGTGACGAACGCCTGCTTTTGCAATTGACAAGTTAGTTGTAGTGCTGCGTATAATGGTCTTTACTTGTTGATCTGTAGTAATCAGTTGGCAGTTATAAGCCCCTGACACTAGGATATTGCCCAAGCTGTCTTCTACAATGTCAATGATCTGGGTTGTAGTTTGTATTTTACGTAGTACTGAATCATTCTGCTGGTTGTAGATCTTTCCTTTCCAGTAATAACAAATGGAGTTTCGAAAAGGCATGATCCATACTCTCCCTTTGGAGTCTACAAAAAGGCGCAATATCTCATTATCCGGCAGCCCATCAGCCGTAGTAAAGTTGCGAAAGCGTGTCCCGTCAAAGCGACTCAAGCCCGATTCCGTGCCAAACCATAAAAAGCCATCTTTATCTTCTGCGCCACAGTAAACCACCGAGCCAGCCAGTCCATCTTTCACATCATAGTGGGCATAACTATATTCCTGCCCATGAACAGCAGTATAGAATAAGGGAAGTAGTAATAGCCAGGTAAGCCGGAACAGCGCGTAGCGCATAATCACCCACTAATTTTACTGAAAAGTAAGTGTTTATTTATAAAAGGAGATGCTTATTTATGCCCGGGCGTTACCATTTCCAGGCTGGGTTCGGTCAGCTTTGACAGGAAGAGTTCGAGTGCTTTGCGCTTAGGTTGGTCCAACTGATAGTCTATGTAGCGGGTATAGTAAGCATGCAGGTCGAAGGTGGGATACGGCGTAGTGGCCACCACACTTGGAATGTGGTTGACGCCTGCCTGGTTGGCTTCGTTGAAGGCGGTGATAAAATCTGCCGGCAGTTGTTTATTGCTTACCCAGGCGGCAAACACAAAAGGAAGTCCGGTCATTTGTTTCCACGCTTCGCCGAGGTCATATATATAAGTAGACTTTTTCCTTTGCTCCAGTGCCCGGTCGCCAATGACCACGCCCGCTGTAGTGCCTTTGATATCACCCCGGAAATCGGACCGGGTATCTACGAGGCGGGGTTGTATCTTCCAGTGATCGCGCAGCAGTATTTTAGCCAGGGCTACGGAAGTGCGGCTTTGGTAATCGAGCAGCACGGTTTCAATAGCTTCTACCGGCACTTCACTGAACAGGCATACCGAAGCCACGGGGCCATCGCAACCGATGCAATAATCCGTATTGATATGGTATTCCTTAAGGCGGGGGATCACGGCTACCGGCACCAGGCCCATGTCGATCTTTCCTTCCAGCAGCATGCGCGCTACATTGGCGGGATAGTCGCCTGTCAACTCGATGTCATTCACCACGGGCGACTGCTCAATACCATAAATCAAGGGCCTGGTATTCAGATAATTCACGATTCCAACCTTAATCTTCTCCAATTCATTTAATTTTACGGCGCAAAGATAATAGAATATTGATATAACAATTGTTCATGGACTTACACGCATTGACAGCTATCTCTCCTATCGACGGACGTTACCGTAACCAGGTGCAGCACCTGGATGAATATTTTTCTGAATTCGCCCTCATGAAATACCGGGTACTGGTAGAAGTAGAATATTTCCAGTTCCTGGCCGACAAAAAGTTCTTCTCCCTCACTGCGCCCGTACGCAAAGTACTGCGTGAGATTGTCGATAACTTTAACATCGAAGACGCGCAAAAGATCAAGGAAACGGAAAAAATTACCAACCACGACGTAAAAGCCGTGGAATATTTCATAAAAGAAAGGCTGAAAGCCGCCAATGCGGAGAAAGTGACCGAGTGGGTACATTTTGGCCTTACTTCCCAGGATATCAACAATACCGCCATCCCGCTTTCCTGGAAGCATGCGGTGGAGTTTGAATACCTCCCTTCCCTGCTGAACCTGAACCGTCAGTTGGAAATACTTTCTGAAGATTGGAAAGATATACCGATGCTGGCGCGTACCCACGGACAACCAGCCAGCCCTACCCGCCTCGGCAAGGAGATCAGGGTATTTGTAGAGCGCCTCGAAAACCAGGTAGAGCAATTGATCTATGTACCCTTCACTGCTAAGTTTGGTGGCGCCACGGGCAACTTCAATGCCCACCAGGTGGCTTACCCTAATAAAGACTGGGTGAAGCTGGGCAATGATTTCGTGGAAGGCGTATTGGGCCTGCAACGTCAGCAGTTCACTACCCAGATAGAACATTACGATTTCCTCGCCGCCCATTTCGACGGCATGAAGCGCATCAATACCATCCTGCTCGACTTCTGCCGCGATATCTGGACCTATATTTCCCTCGACTACTTCAAACAACAGACCAAGAAGGGAGAGATCGGCTCATCGGCCATGCCGCATAAAGTAAATCCCATCGACTTTGAAAATGCAGAAGGCAACCTCGGTATCGCCAATGCCCTGCTGGAGCACCTCGCAGCCAAGCTGCCCGTGAGCCGTCTGCAGCGCGACCTCACCGATTCTACCGTATTGCGCAACATCGGCGTTCCTTTCGCCCACATCATACTCGCCATCAAATCCATTGAAAAAGGATTGGGCAAGCTGGTGCTGAATGATGAACGCATCTACAATGACCTCGATAATAACTGGGCTGTAGTAGCAGAAGCTATCCAAACCGTTTTACGCCGGGAAAACTATCCGCAGCCTTATGAGGCGCTGAAAGAGTTAACCCGTGGTAAAAATGGCATCAATAAACAAACGATGCACCAGTTCATCGACGGCCTGAAGATATCCGCCACACTGAAAAAGGAGTTGAAGAAGATCACGCCCCACAACTATGTAGGCGTAAATCCGGAATAATTACGTCCGTGTGTTGTCATTTCGAACGGAGCCATTCGGGACTGTAAAGTACAGGTAGTTGCGGCGCAGTGAGAAATCTGCTATCGAAGCAGGGCACAGGCTATTATCAAACAGCCTTATTATTAAACTTGTACTTCCACCACAGCATATGACCCTTCCGGTTGTATTGTTCAAAGTTGTTTTTGCGCAGCACGCGGATGGAGGCGGCATTGGTTTCGTCGGTCTCTGCTAATATACAGGCGACGTCAGGCCGGTGCTTTGCCCACAGCAACATCCCATTGACGGCTTCGGTCATGAAGCCTTTGCCCTGGTGCGCCGGCATGGTGCCATAACCTATTTCTATTTCCCGGTTGTCCGTAGGCTCCCCTTTAAAACCCAGTTCGGCTACTATGAGCCGGCTCGATCTTTCCACCACAATCCAAAAAGTATAGAAGAGGTAATTGTCTTCAGCCGCATTCGCCATTTGCGGAATGGTAAAGTTGCTGACCATGTTCTGTACAGCCGGCACCACCGTGCGGCCATTACAGGCAAGCCCTACCGACTTTTCAAACAGGTCGTCGGCCTGGAGGTACAGCTGTAGTTGTTCCCTGGTAAGCGGAGATATCAAAAGACGCGAAGTCTCTACCATGCGGTGAAGATACTACACCGCTTCTTTATGTATCTCGCTTGTAAAGTGAAATTCGATATCGGGGTTGTTCTGCCTTTCCGTGTTCAGGAACCATTCGCTTTGCGCCAGGTACACCAGGTGGCCATCCTTGTCGGTAGCGATGTTGTTGCTCTTGAAGCGGGTGAAATCGTCCAGCTTCTTGGGGTCGGTGCTCGTGATCCAGCAAGCCTTGTAATAAGGCTGTGCCCTGAATTCACAGGAAGCGCCATATTCCTGCAACAGGCGGTATTGAATTACCTCAAATTGCAGTTCTCCCACACAACCAATGATCTTCTTATTACCACCAAACTGGGTAAAGAGCTGTGCCACACCTTCATCGGTAAGCTGCAAAAGACCTTTTTCCAATTGCTTGGTTTTCATGGGGTCTTTATTGACTACCTCTTTAAATATTTCAGGTGAAAAGGAGGGTATGCCGGTATAATAGAAGTTCTCGCCTTCGGTGAGCGTATCCCCGATCTTGAAGTTGCCGGTATCGAACAAGCCCACCACATCGCCGGGGTAAGCCGCCTCGATCACGTCCTTATCGCGGGCCATGAAAGTGTAAGGATTGCTGAAGCGCACATCCTTGTCGAGCCGTACGTGGTGGAAGTATTTATTACGCTCAAATTTGCCCGAACACACCCGCAGGAAGGCGATCCGGTCGCGGTGCTTGGGGTCGAGGTTGGCGTGGATCTTAAAGATGAAGCCAGAGAATTTGTCCTCATCAGGGCATACCTCCCGGATAGAGGTAGCGCGGCAGCGCGGGATGGGCGCCACGCGGATGAAGGTGTCCAGCATTTCCTTTACACCGAAGTTGTTGATGGCGCTGCCAAAGAACACGGGAGCTACCTGGCCCGCCATGTAATCTGGCACGTCGAGTTCGCCATGCACGCCATCCACCAACTCCACATCTTCGCGCAGCAGGGCGGCGTCTTTTTCGCCCAGGCGCTCGTCCAGTACGGGGTCGGCCAGGTCCGAAATACGGATGGAATCGTCGTCCGTAGCCTTGGTATTGGCGGTAAACAACAGCAGGCTCTTATCGTGTAGGTTGTACACCCCCTTGAAGTCCTTACCACTGTTGATAGGCCAGGTCATGGGGTGCAGGTGTATTTTCAGCTCTTTCTCAATCTCTTCCAGCAGGTCGAAGCGGTTCTTACCGTCCCGGTCCATTTTGTTGATGAATACAATCACCGGGGTATCGCGCATACGGCACACTTCCATCAGGCGGCGGGTCTGCTCCTCTACCCCGTTCACGCTGTCCACTACCAGGATAACGCTATCCACCGCGGTAAGGGTGCGGTAGGTATCTTCCGCAAAGTCCTTGTGGCCGGGGGTATCCAACAGGTTGATCAGGATGCCCTTATATTCAAAACTCATTACCGAGGTGGCCACCGAGATACCCCTTTGGCGCTCGATCTCCATAAAGTCGCTCGTTGCGTGCTTCTTGATCTTGTTACTCTTTACCGCACCGGCCGTTTGGATGGCACCACCGAATAAGAGGAACTTTTCGGTAAGGGTGGTTTTACCGGCATCGGGGTGAGAGATAATGGCAAACGTTCTGCGCTTCTGGATCTCGTTGGTGTATTTCATTCAATATTTTAGATTGAATTGATTATTCATTAATAATCAATTATTTATTTTCTTGTTTAATTGCTTGTTTTCTGTACCTTGTAGCCAGAAAAAGCGTTGCAAAGGTACTGAATCGGAAGGAGATATAAGCAACTTCGCCCCGGCCTGTCTCACAGTCTTTCCACATCATCACCATATCCCGCTCATAGTCTTCCTATAGCTCTCCCGGAGCTCCCCCATAGCTCTCCCATAGATACTCCATAGTAAAAGCAAGGCAATAGTAAGCCAATAGTAAGGCAATAGTAAGAGAATAGTAAGACAACAGGGCTCAAATGCAGACTGGACGCGGAAATATGTTTGTGCGAGCTGGCAAATCCGCTCCCATGGCGGTTTTGCTGAAAATGGAGATAATATGATGTAAATTCCCAAACATGGAATAATAGCTGCTGATTGCCTCGTCCATTCAATACCCTGGCAGGCTGATCAGTCTACCAAAAGATACGAAAAAGCCGGCAAATAAGCTTTCGTAGCCTACAACAAATTAATTGTCCACGTGCGGGTGAAGACCTCTTTGGCGACGAGTTTGTTGATGCCTTCCTTATCGGCAAGCTGCTGATTGCTGCCTACCCCATCGGCAATACCGCACCAGGGTTCGAGGCATACAAAGTCGGCATTTTTAGCAGCCCATATCCCAAAGAAAGGAAAGCCAGGGAAGTCCATCGTCAGCCCCCGTTCGGTTTTATCAGACTTTATGGAGATGCGGGAAGATTTGAGCGATTTGAATACGAGCGCATCTTTCTGGAACAACGCTTTGGTGAGCGGCAGGCGATCGGTATGCTGCAACAATGGCTGGGAAGTTGTTTCAATCAGCCCGTCGGGCGAGATCATCCAGCGTGGAGCATCTTCTACCTTATCAAATTGCAGGTAATAATCTTCATAGCTGGTACCTGCTGCGAGTGGTACTTTAAAAGCCGGATGGCCGCCTACTGAAAAATACAGGTCTTCTTTACTGGTGTTCGTCACCTCGTAGGTCACCGCCAAATTATTATCGAGCACGGTATAGCGGATGCGGAACTCGAAGGCAAAGGGAAACACTTTCAATGACGCTTCATTGCTCCTGGCGAGGAAAGTAATGGTATCGGCAGACTGGCTCTCTACAGCAAATTGCTGGTCGCGGGCAAAGCCGTGGCGTGGCAGTGCGTAGGACTGGTCTTTATAGATAAATGCGTTGCTCTTCAAAGTGCCCACAATAGGAAATAGCACGGGCGAATGTTTGCCCCAAAAAGCCGGGTCGCCGCTCCACATATAATCCAATCCATATTCTTTATGTACGAGGCTGGTGAGTTCGGCTCCTTTGGGATTGATGGTCGCTTTTACGAGGGCACTTTCAATTGTAAACATGTGATATTTGATTCTGATGTTGCAAACGCAAGATACGAATAAGCGCGTTTACATGCCTGCCCTGCAACTTGCAACCTGAAACCTGTAACATTTTAATCACTGCTGCAACCAATTAAATAATAAACCATTACTGTTGAACAGGAAAGCTTAAATTTGATACATGCGTCGCATTTTTGAAATACTGGGCAGTAGCCTCAACCTTACCTGGCAGGAGTTCAGATCTCACAAGGTCCGCACATTGCTCTCCCTGAGTGGCGTGGCATTCGGCATTTTTTGTATTATCAGCGTGCTGGCGGCAGTAAACAGCCTGGAGTATGCCATACAAAAAGACATCAAATCACTTGGTTCCAATACTGTATATATAGACAAATGGGAGTATGCCGATGGCGGCAATGATTACCCCTGGTGGAAATATGTAAAACGCCCCGACCCGGCTTATGACGAGATGATGGCGCTGAAGAAAAAGGTGCCGGCTGCTTCCAATGTAGCTTTCAACATTAATACTTCCAATTCGGTAGAGTTCGGTGACAATAGCCTTTCCGGAGTTCAATATTATGGAGTATCGGAAGAGTTTTCCAATATACAGCCGATAGAGGTTGGTGTTGGACGTTACCTGCAGCAGGCTGATTTCGATAATGCTTCGAACGCTATCGTTATGGGCTATGAAATTGCCCTGAACCTTTTTGGCAATGCCGAAAAAGCAGTAGGTCAACTGGTAAAGCTGAAGGAAGGAAAGAGAGCATTGGTGGTGGGCCTGATCAAAAAGAAGGGAAAAAGCATCATCGATGCATGGGACTATGACAACTGTATTATCCTTTCTGTAGCCTATATGCGGCAGATGGTACGCGAGAAGTACAGTAACCCTGTCATCATGGTGCAGGGAAAAGAAACAGTACCTATGGCACAGTTGAAGGATGAGCTGGCTGGCGCCATGCGCTCCATCCGCAAATTAAGACCTACCCAGGAAAATGACTTTTCATTAAATGATATCGACGCGTTCAGCAGTGCCGTGAGTGATGTTTTTGGAAGTGTCAACGTTGGCGGATGGGCCATTGCTGCTCTTTCGCTGATAGTGGGCATGTTTGGCGTGGCCAACATCATGTTCGTGACCGTTCGTGAACGTACTCCGCAAATAGGTCTGAAAAAAGCCATCGGCGCTAAAAGCTCTACCATACTCACCGAATTCCTGCTCGAAAGCGCTTTCCTGTGTATCATGGGGGGATTATTGGGTTTATCAGCTGTATTCATCCTCACGCTCATCTCTTCCGCTTTGGGCTTTACGATCTTCATAGCACCCAGCATTCTGTTGCTGGCCGTTACCATCTGTATTGTTGTAGGAGTATTGGCCGGTATCATCCCCGCCTCTATTGCCGCCAAAATGAACCCGGTAGAAGCGATCAGGAGTAAATAAGTTGAAAAGTTTACAGGTTAAGAAGTTGAAAAGGGTGGCGTATCTTTGCGCCCCTTATCAACCTGTCAACTTATTAACTTATCAACTTGACAACAATCCTTGCTATAGAGTCCTCCTGCGATGAAACATCGGCGTCCGTTTGCCGGGACGGTGTTATTTTATCCAATGTAATTGCCGGCCAGAAGGTACATGAACAATACGGCGGTGTGGTGCCGGAGCTGGCCTCCCGGGCCCATATGCAGAACATTGTGCCGGTGGTAGACAAAGCCCTGCGCGATGCGGGTTGCAGCAAAGAGGAACTCAGCGCCATCGCCTTTACCCAGGCGCCCGGTCTGATCGGTGCGTTGCTGGTAGGCGCTCAGTTTGCCAAGTCCCTTTCTCTCGCCCTCGACATCCCGCTCATTGCGGTGCACCATATGCAGGCTCACGTACTGGCCAACCTCATTCCTTCCGTTACCAATGGCCAGCCTGATCCCAAGCCTTCCTTCCCTTTTCTTTGCCTCACCGTAAGCGGCGGGCACACACAGATCGTACTGTGCGAGTCGCCCCTGAAAATGACGGTCATTGGGGAAACGATGGACGATGCCGCCGGCGAGGCTTTTGATAAATCAGCCAAGATACTCGGCCTCCCCTATCCCGGCGGTCCACTCATCGACAAATATGCCCGGGAAGGTAATCCCAAACGCTTTGCTTTTCCCGAACCAAAAATACCAGAGCTCAACTTCAGCTTCAGCGGACTTAAGACGGCCATCCTCTACTTCCTGCAGGAGAACACGGCTGCCGACCCGCAGTTTGTAGAAAAGAACCTGCCGGACATCTGCGCTTCCATCCAGTACCGCATCATCACCATCCTGATGAACAAACTCAAAAAGGCAGCTATACAAACGGGGGTAAAAGATATCTGCATTGCCGGTGGCGTATCAGCCAACAGTGGCCTGCGCACCACGCTGGTAGAATGGGGCCAGCAGTTCAAGTGGAATACCTTCATTCCTGCCTTCCAATACTGTACCGACAATGCTGCCATGATTGCCATGACGGCTTATTTTAAGTACCAGGCGGGTGACTTCAGCGACCTGCGTGTGGAGCCCACAGCCCGGGCCGAATGGAAGTAATTGCGGGTTTCACTGCCCAACCCATGGTCGCATTCAGGTATAATTACTTATGGCTGACATTACATGGGAATTTATCTTTATGCCTCGATTGCGACCCATAATGCCCTGCTGACTATGGCCAATAGCTACTTCCAGTTTAAACAATTTACCATTCACCAGGATCAATGTGCCATGAAAGTGTGCACAGATGCCTGCATTCTGGGCGCCTGGTTTGCCGCCAAGATTCCCGACTATTACAACATCCTCGACATCGGTAGTGGAACAGGCTTATTGATGATGATGCTGGCTCAGCAATCTGAAGCAGAGATCCACGGCATCGAGATAGACCTGGCCGCTTTTAAGCAACTCAAAGAAAACGTTGGGCAAAACGGCTGGAAAGAACGGCTGCGCGTATTTCCCGGTGATGCTCGCACTTATTCCTTCCCGCGGAAGTATAACTTCATCATCAGCAATCCGCCTTTCTTTGAGAATGACCTACCCTCCGATGCAGATGCAGAACAGGTGGCGAAGCACAGCAAGATGCTAAAATTAGAAGAGTTGGTACAAGCCATCGATGATAACCTCGATGGTCAGGGCAGCTTTGGTGTACTGCTCCCCTATCATCGCTGGAACTACTTTCATGAACTGGCTACCCGCCAGGGCTTTCACCTCGTAGAGAGCCTGCACGTAAAACAAACACCGCGTCACGACTTCTTCCGCTCCATCTTACAATACAGCCGTCACAAAGAAAACTTTGTATCTGCCAATGAACTGACCATTCAAAAAGAGGAAGGTGGCTACACGGATGATTTTGTAGAACTGCTGAAAGGATACTATCTCTATTTGTAACTTCCTATCTCTTATTGCTTGCTTAGGTGTTTTCGCGAGGTTACAACTGTATTATAAACCGTTAAAACACCCATCATTACTTTTTATTAGCAGGTTAGGTTTGTGAAAAATCCTGCTATGGTCAATTTATTGGATTTTATTTCTGCTATTACCGATCTGCGAGTCTGGCTTACGGTTATTATTATCGTTTTTATTGTCGTACTGGTCATTTATATTATTGCATCTATAAGCTTATCGGGAGATGTGCTGGTCTCATCGGCTGTTGATGACAATACGTCCCCGGTTGAAGCAGATCAGATATATTATTTGCCCACGGCCGATATTCAGATCATCGCTACTGCTAAAGTGTCGGTGGCTACCGATTCGTCGGGAGAAATACAATCAGGTACCTTACTGTCATTGCAGCTGGAGAATAAAGTGGTGATAGGGCCCGATACTACAAAACTATACCGCCTCCAGTACAGGCCATCGCTGTTTGCCAACGACGAATTGCGTATCAACACCAATGCAACGGGGTTATTGGAAACTGTGACATCTACTACAACAGATACACTGCCTGATATTATTGCATCACTTAGCAGCGCACCGGCAAATATATTGGCGCCAGGTGCGAAGAAGATGATGTTGCAGGATTCGGGACCGCAACCAGTAGGGCCGGTTAAGGTACAAACAGTAGAGTTTACCAACACCTTCATCATTACTGCTGATGAATTAGTTTCAAAAAACGGGACCAATACAACTAATACAACGATCACCAGACCCTGGATCATTAGTATTGATGGTACTCAGCGCAAGCCTGTTACGGTCAATGCTTCTTTCACAATAAGTCTCCCCAAAAGAGAAACAAAACACCATAGTGGAGAAACAAAGGGCATTCTCACCCGTCCACTTCGTAAAGTAAAATTACAGGTACAGGTAAATGACAAACAGTTCAATAACCTGTTTCCACAGATGTATGAGCTATTGTTGCCGGATGTGGATACGCTCATCAATGTACCTGTTACACGTACCGCTTTTGTAAAAAAGGTGCATGCACCCCGTTTTGTAAATGGGTTGGTAGTAGAAAATTTTATCGATAAGCCCAGCGAAGCAAATGGTTTTGTATCCATCCCTATCAATATTCTCAAGGCTATCTTCTCTTTGCCTGCCCAGCTGCTCAGTTTCCGGATATACCACCTCGGCAAAGAAAAAGAACTTGAAGAAGCCAAACAGGCGTTGGCGGCTGCCAAAGCGGCAACGACAGCTCAGCAGGAAGCAGCACAACAGAAGCTGCAGGAAGCTGCAAAGGCCCTGCAACAGTCCGGAGATCAGCTTCAACAAACGGCCGACGGGATAAACAGTAACCTGAATCAAAAGGATGCTGATAAGTCACAACAGGATGAGATTGTCAGTGGAGAAGTCTTGATTGAAGCGATAAAAGCACACGCCAGCGAATGGAAAGCCAAATTCCATGTACTGGACATTTGTGTGGGCAAGAAAAAGGTGAATGGCGTGGAAACAAATATCAATGCGCTTGTATTTAAACCGGTAGAAAAGCTGGAGCATGGCGAAGCTGCTTTTATACCGGTTCCTGCTTTTATTCCTTTTACAGATTCAAAGGGCCGGCCTCATAAGCTGCCTACCGATGTACAGCGTACCGGTGGTCGTATTGAATCCGCTTTCACTGCTAACCCCAATGAAGCCTGCGACATCAATAATCCCAAGAGACCTGGCTGTTCCGTATCGCGCCTTAAGAATAACGACACTGGCACTATTGGGCTAAAGGTGTTCAAAAACGGTAAATCTTACGTGCTTAGCTGTTATCATGTATTGTGTTCTTCTGAATTATTAAAGCGCAAGTTTGTATTTGATCCTGCAACTCCTGCAGGAGGCGACAGTACCATTATTTCGCCAGGACTCAAAGACAACGGAACAGCCAATGATAAAATAGGTGTAGTAGTAGAAGGAAGTTTGAATGAGTTTATGGATTGCGCGATCGCTGAGATCAATAATGATCTTGATGTTCATCGACGGATTTGCCGCACAGACCAGGGTCCCGCCGGCACCCTGGAAATAGGTATGCAACATGTTGACGCCCGAGTCCGGGTCTTTATGTCCGGAAGAACTTCAAAGCTTACGAGAGCTCATATAAAATCGCCCTATACGAGTACCGATATAGAATATAGTATCGGAAAAATCACGTTGAGTGGTTTAATTGCTACGTCTCCATTGGCGGAGGGGGGCGATTCCGGAGCGGTTGTTTTTGATGAAGATTCCAATGTAGTAGGTATTGTAGTAGCCAGATCGCCTTCCGACACTTACATCATTCCTATCGCTCCCATATTAACCAAGTTTCAGGTAAAGTTAAAACCATAATTATATGCAAAAAAAAATCATGCTACTCTGTTGCCTATTTTTCCCTGTATTCATGTATTGTCAGGATAATGGATACTCTATACACATATCTCAACTAAAAGGATCTAATGAGTTCTCGGGTCGTGTATTCAATGATAAACCAGTGACTGATGCTACTGTCGACAAAGCCTTGTTTACGATTCATGGTGTTAAGGAAAGTGATATCGTAGACATAAAAATAGTATACAAGGAAACAGGTGCTGCGATTGCCCCTAAATTCAATGCTACAGATAGCACACTTGTATACAGTTTAGGCAGGGAAATCGGACCAGCGAAAAATGAATTTAATTTGCTGTATAAAGATAGCCTGAACGGTTTTATTCAATTCGATAATCAATTAACTGCAGCAGGAGCTGTACAACCCGACGGAGGAGGAGATACTCCACCGAAAGAAGAAGACGATCTTACCAGCTATTTATCTGCTTTGACAACGGCTAATTTTGTTGGCAATAATAAATTCCTTTCCAATTTTACTCCGTCGGTTAACCTGGGAAGCATCATTGATCTGGCAACAAAACGATTTGGTAAACTGGTAAAAGATGAAGCTGGAGATGAACAGAAACGCGGGCTTTTTGCCTGGCGCCTGGACATCAATCCTTACCTTGGTGCCCAGATAGATACAAAAGATTCTGTTTCCTTTATTCCTGCATTGATGCTGGGCGGGCGTGCGGGCCTCTCATTGAACAATTATCTGTCATGGGGTAACGAGAATGTTGAATTTACCTGGATGCCGTTCGGATTCGGGTTAAAGATCATACCGGACCTCAAAGATTCGGCTGTTAATATCTGGCAACATAATTTCCGTACAGGTGTATCCTTAAAGTATAAAGAAGATTTTATTATAGGCACACAGTTTACATACGGTTTTCATAATACTACTTCACAATCGAAAGAGTTTTACCAGCAGGTATTTTCAAAAAGCAGTACAGATATAAAATATCTGACTATTTCGGGGCAATTCTTTGTTAAGTCCAAAAATGAAAATACAAGAAACAGCTACCTCTTTGTTGAATGGAGAGGGTTATTGTCTTCGAAATCTTATCCGGGATTTACCAATAAAGACATTATTACTGTGGGCTTCCGTAAAGACCTGGCCCTGACCAATACTTTTGCTACTGCTGCTTCAACGACAAGAGCTGCAAGTTCAGGAAGGAAAATTACGACACATAAAAAACGCCCATCCCTGTTTTAACAGTGAAAATACAATATATCTGTGATGCAAAACAGCCTTGCAGTCGGCAATGACCTGCAAGGCTGTTTTGTATTGCTGATATTTACTCACTGCTTCATACCCCTGCATACTCAGCCAGGTAGTCAAAGTGTTTCGTGAGCTTTCCTTTATCGAGCATGGTGGCACGTCGTATCACATCAGATGATTGATCCTTTAATAAGTCTTCAAGAATGTACTTGATCAATTGCTCGCCAAAATAACGGCTGGCATCACGCGGCAGTTCATTGGGCAGGTTGCCTACGGCCATTACATCGATGCTGCCGGGAATATAGGGAGCGGTCTTTTGTACTGTGATGCGGTCTACACCATAAACAGGATTGTCGATGGTTTGGTCGCCGAGGTTGATGGGTACAGAGCCATACGCATCATCCGTAATATCGGCAATGGTCTTGATGCGAAAGGCGGCATCCTGTATATCGGCTGTTTCAAACAGACGGGGAATGGTCTTGTCCCAATAAATACCATTCATCAACACATCGGTTTGATGGGCGTATGGCAGGAACTTCCCAATATATTCTTCTGGTTGCTCATGAAAGTGATTGCGGTTGTAAGCACCGCTGGAGCGATGCTGATACAGGTCGGCGCCTTTGAGCTGCGTATATACCGGATAGGTGAATTGCTTTTGCAGGTACTCGTCCGGCTCTACTTCATGCACACCCATCAGGTTCATGATCTCGAGGATACCATGTGCCACTCTCCCACTCCCGGTAACGGCGATCTTGATAGCCGGAATGCGTAACCCAAAATAAGTATGGATAAGCTCATGAAAACTTTTTTGTTCAAATACCCGTACCAGGTCATAAGCGCCGGAGCGTTTGCCCCAGGCCATCATGCCATTGTGGGCGCCCACTACACCGGCAAAGAAACCAAAGCCGATGATGCGCTGGCCATCTTCGTGTTCCAGACACTCATAGTCGATGAGCGTGATCTGCCGCCCGATCATCGTGTGGAATAGCTTTTGGTTATAAGGCTGCTTTTTGCGGGTGTGGGAAAAGAACAGGTAGGTTTTGCCGGCAATGAGTTTGTCGACCGGCACTTCTTTGATGCCAAAGAGGATGTCGCAATCATTCACTTCCTCCTGTACCGTGACGCCGGCCAGCTGGTATTCCTTATCAGAAAAACAGCGGGTTGGCGACGACTGCACTACGATCTGCACCTCCTGCGAGTTCTTATGGATCCATTTACATTGGGCCGGTGTAAGCGCTACGCGGTTGTCTGAAGGTGTTTTTCCTTCCCGGATCAATCCTATTCTGATCATATTCGTATCTTTGCCGTGATCTACAAATGTAATGCTATGTGGCAAAAAGTATGGAATATCGTGCGCAAGATCTTACTGCCTAAAAAGAGCTGCTGTAAGTAGTTGCTCTTACCGCCCTGAACGGTTCAATTGATTTTTACCCCGCTTCGGTTACTTTCTTCCTTTTTGGTTACTTGCTTTACCGCATCTTTAGCGCCATAGCAATCTTCAGTACGCTTATGGAGCTAACCCGTGAACAGGTGATGGTGATTAAAAAGACCTGGGCCATTTTCCGTGATATGGAGCCCAGGCTGGTGTGTGATGTGTTCTATGGCAAATTGTTTTACGATAATCCACCACTGCGTAAACTGTTTCCCGCCGAAATGGATGAACAATATGCCAAGCTGATCAACATGCTCAACAGGATCGTGGGGCGGCTCGATCAGTTGGATAGCATGACGGCCGAGCTACAAGCCATGGGCAAAAGACATGCGACTTATGGTGTGCGACGCGAACTGTATGGCCCGGTAGGTATTGCCTTACTGTGGACGTTGCAGCAAGGGCTTGGCGCCGACTGGAACAGCCAGACGAAGCTGGCCTGGCAAACCTGCTACGCCAAAATAGCCACTATTATGCAGGAGGCAGCTCAAACGCCTTAATGGTTCTTTTAAACGGTTCATGGGTATTTTGCCCCGCTTCCTTTAAAATAATTGGGCGCGCCCGCCGTAATGTTTAATTTGAAGCCATCATGAGACTGGTCTTATTGGTAATCCTTCTTGTTGTGCAAAGTGTGATGTGTTTGGCGCAACCTGCTTCCTACAACTTCCGCAGGGTGACGCTGAAAGACGGCCTCAGCGATGCAGTAGTAAATTCTATTACACGAGATAAGGTTGGCTATATCTGGCTGGGCACGCAAAGCGGCCTCAACCGCTACGATGGCCACCGGGTGACCAGCTACATCCATAATCCCAAAGACAGCTTTTCGGTTCCTCCTGATTTTGTACGGACCATGTTTTGCGATGATGATGGCAACCTGTGGTTTGGCTATGCCAAAGGATTGTACCGGTATGATTATGCCAACTGCCGGTTTGAGCTGATACCAGCTGTGAGTAATGTGTCGGTGAACGAGATCAGGCAAGCCGGTAAAGACACTATTTGCCTGTTTACCACGAAAGGTATTGCCCTCTTCGATACACGCGGGTTGCAGGTAAGCTATGCCGGACCCACAGCTACAGAAGCCTGGCCAGGCAACCCGGTATTTGAAGGATGGGTTCATCGATCAGTGGCGTACATCGCCACTGCTGAAGGTATCGGCGTTTACGATCTTCATACCAAACAATCGCGGATATTGCCCGTGAGACCGGGCGCTAAAATACCCGTAACGCGCGTCGTCATCGATAGCAGCGGCACGCTTTGGGCCTCTGCTTATGATAAGGGCGCTATTTTGTTCAAAGGCAGGAATAGCAATACTTCTTTTGAAGAGATCACTACGCACCGGTTCAGCAAACTGGGCACCACGTATGATTTTTTCCTGGACCTGTATGTGGACCCGCGCAACCGGCTTTGGGCGGCTACCAATGGAAAAGGGATCATATCCATCAATACGCAGGACAATTCTTTTTTTACTTTGTCGAACGATTTCCGTTTGCCCAACAGCCTGCAGGAAGATCATATCAACCGGATCTACATGGATAAGCAGGGCTTCATGTGGCTGGGTACCGAAGGCGCGGGTGCTGCTTATTTCCAGCCTGATTATAATCTCTTCAGTATCCTGCTTCCCGACCCTGTTAAATATTTACGCCCACATGCATGGGCCAGGGCCATTGCAGAAGATAAAGCAGGTAATCTGTGGATGGGCACCGGTATTGGTCTGGTGAAGCAAGCTGCCAACAATGGCGCCTCGGTGCGCTTTGCCCGCAATGAACTGGCTGGTATCAATATTTTGCATTCCAACTCCATCCGTTCGTTGCTGTGCGACAAGGATAATAATATCTGGATAGGAACGGCTGCCGGGTTCAACCTGTATAATTCCAAATCGGGGCGTATAGAATTCCTCGATGAAAAAGATTCACTCCCGCGTGGTTTTGGCTGGACCTTACTGCAGGATACCGACGAAACCATCTGGGCAGGCAGCAGCTGGGGATTGTGTTATAAAAAGAAAGGCGACAAACGGTTTTCTACTTTGCGCCAGCACCCGGTGTTGCATCCCTATGCGCGCTACAATACGCGCGTGTTGCTAAAAGACAGCCAGGGCAATTTATGGATAGGATTCAATGGACGTGGATTACTGCGGTACAATGAATCCACGCAGCAAGTAACCTGGTGGGAACAGGCCGGTCAAAAAGATGATCCCATCGGTAATATCATTACCTCCATAGCAGAAGATAGAAAGGGAGTTATTTGGGTGAGCAGCTATCATGGCATGGCGTCTTATGATCACCGCACCAATGCATTTACTTCTTATAAAGACCTGCAGACGATGGGCTCCTTACAGATATCGGGCTTGCAGGTGGATGATGCGGACAGGTTGTGGTTCTCCTCCGTGAAAGGATTGCTGATGCTGGATAAGAACAGGAAGGTGTTCAAGAAGTTTGGCACACAGGATGGCCTGCCCGATATGCAGTTCAGTGATCAGGTTTCTTTCCGGCTGAAAGATGGCCGTTTTGTGTATCCTACTTATGATGGGTGTGTGGCTTTCGATCCTTTGAAATATGAAGAGAAAGATCATTCGGGCGATATCATCATCTCTTCGTTTGTGATCAGGGATGATGCCGGCACTACCCTTTCGGGGCTCAACTGTGGCGATACCATGCAGCTGACGCCATCGCAGAATTTCTTTAATATAGAACTAACCTCCTTCAATTATTCCAACCCGGCAGAAACCTGGTATGCCTATAAGCTGGATGGTTTCGATAAAGACTGGACCTACACGCGCAACCGGATCGCTAATTATACCAACGTACCCGGTGGTGATTATGTGTTCCGGTACAAAGCTTCTTCCGATCCCGGCGACTGGAACAAGGAAGAAAAGACATTGTCGATCCATGTGGCCACTGTTTTTTATAAAACCCGCAGCTTCCTGGTAACGGTGGCCTTGCTGTTGATTGTTGTGTTGTGGTTGCTGTACCGCTATAAGACAGCGCAGCGCGAGAAATGGATGCGGCTGGAAAACAAAGCGCAGCGGCTGGAGAAGGAGAAAGCACAGGTGCTGTACGAAAACTTGAAGCAGCAGCTGAACCCGCACTTTTTATTCAATTCACTCACTTCACTCGGTGGCCTCATCCGTACCAACAGTGCAGTAGCCGGTAGCTTCCTGGACAGCCTCAGTAAAACATACCGGTACATCCTCAAAAGCAGTGACCATGAAACCGTGACGCTGGAAGAAGAGATCAAGTTTGCCCACTCGTATATCCGCCTGCAGCAAACGCGCTTTACCAAAGGGTTGGAGATAAACATCAACGTGGCGCCGGATACGTTGCAACGCAAGATCGTGCCGGTGACGTTGCAGAACATGATCGAGAATGCCATCAAGCACAATATCATCGATGAAGAGAGTCCGCTGGTGATCGACATCTATACTGTGCAGGACATGCTGATCGTGCGCAACAACCTGCAGAAGAAGAACTACGTGGAGACCAGCAACAAGAAAGGGCTGGCCAACCTGCAGTCGCTGTACCGCTACCTCAGTGACCGGCCGGTGGACGTGAATTCGGAGAATGCTTTCTTCCAGGTGACCATCCCGCTGTTGTAAGCGGCATACTTAAACCCATAAAAACAAGGCAACATGACAGCCGTAATCATAGAAGACGAAAGTATAATAGCCACAGAACTGGAACAGAAGATAGCTACAGTGGCCGAAGACGTGAAGGTGCTATCGATCATCCCCAGCCTGAAGACTGCCCGCAAATGGTTTATGCAGAACGCGGAGCCCGACCTGCTGTTTATGGACATCCAGCTCAGTGACGGGGTGAGCTTTGAGCTGTTTGAACAGTTCAACCTCAACTGTCCGGTGATCTTTACCACGGCTTATGACGAATATGCGATCCGGGCATTCCGGGTAAATGGTGTGGGCTACCTGCTGAAGCCGGTGGATGAAGAGGAACTGAAAGCCGCCATCGATAAATGCCGCAACATGCTGAAAACGCAGGGCGGTCAGCCCGGCAGTATGGATGAGCTGCTGAAGGCGCTGCGCGGCAACAACCAGAGCCCGCTGTATAAGGAGAAGTTCATCGTGAGCGTGCGCAACAACTGGATACCCGTACCCGCCAAAGATATTGCCTGTTTTATGCGCGACAACCTCAACTACCTCTTTACCTTCACCGGCGACAAATACATCCTCGACTACTCTA
Source organism: Paraflavitalea sp. (assembly GCF_059502485.1). NCBI lineage: Bacteria > Pseudomonadati > Bacteroidota > Chitinophagia > Chitinophagales > Chitinophagaceae > Paraflavitalea > Paraflavitalea sp. The sequence continues at coordinate 248,465 of NZ_JCACET010000009.1, read as the reverse complement.
CCCTGGAGGAGATCGAAGAGCTGGTGGACCCACGGCTGTTTTACCGGGCCAACCGGCAGTGTATTGTGCACATCGACGCCATCCAGAGCGTAAAGCCCCACGAGAACCAGAAGCTGACGCTCCACCTCAAAGCCCCCCTCAAGATGGAAATCGACATCAGCCGGGAGAAAGCCCCTGTTTTCAAGAAGTGGTTTGACCGGTGAGGAGGAAAAGTCAACGAGGCAGCAAGGCATTGAGGCAACGAGGAAGGATCTGGCCCTTGTGTCAGCGTGCTTATATCCAGCAGGATTTCCCTGATTTTCAGGCCTTTTAGAAAATAGATAGGCTACATTTTTGGAGGGAAAGGTGCAAAGTTGTAATATTGCACCCCCAAGATTATTGGCCCAGATGGCGGAACTGGTAGACGCGCTAGACTCAAAATCTTGTTATCGAAAGGTAGTGCAGGTTCGATTCCTGTTCTGGGCACAAGAAAAAGCCCCCGAAGTTGCTTCGGGGGCTTTTTGTTATATTATTGAACGCAAGTACTCTAAGGCACCAAGTTCCTCTGTCTATGCCAGAATAAAGTAGCATTAGTTCTCCCGAAGGCCATACTCGTTTCGTAGTCTATTACAAATTTTAAGAGAAAGGATTATTTAAGGATGGTTATACTATTAATTCATTCGTTGTAATTAGTTAGATATGATTCAAAAACCTAAATACTATTATGAACTTAATATTATAAGAAGAAATTAATGTACCGGGTTGTACATTCTTCGAGGACTGTTCACCCTTATGGATAGGAAGTGTTTAAATAGGTAGGACGAAGATAGTCATCAAATAATACGAAACAAATCTTTTCCAACTCATTTTCTGTTATACCCCGGAAAGAACCAAGCTGTAACGAGAGGCGATGAGCCAGTGCCAGGATAATTAAATTAAGTATTATAGAAAATTTATACTCATGAGTTTGGAAATAGTTAATCTCAAAAATAGTGGTACATCCACAGAAGAATATATTCTATTACAGGCAAAAGAAAACGTAAATCTTTTCAATTTTGCTATTGTCGATAGGACATTTGATGAAGAAGGCAAAGTCTCTGACATTTTCAGGCACTTTTATCGTTTTCCCTCGCAAGTAGTTAAGAAAGATGAATACGTTGTTCTTTACACGGGGAAAGGAAAAAATCGTATAGGAACGTTCTCCGACGGTACCGGTGTCGTGCATTATTTCTATTGGGGTTCTGATGCTGCCATTTGGAATGATGCAAACACTGAAAGCGCTGAACTTCTAAAGGTTGCTACTGTAGTTAAAAAAACAACAGGTAACCAGCCTCCGAAGAAAAAGCAAACTTTTACTTTCACGCCAAAGAAATAGATAAACCAGGTTGAATTAAGGCCGTTGCAATAGCAACGGCCATTTTTGATTAATTTGAAATTGAATTATGTCGGCTAAGATTCCAGACTGTTATTTATGTAGGAAAAGACCTGCTTCGCAGAGAAAATCGCACTTCACACCAGCAACAGCTACGGCGGATGTTTTTGGAGTGAGAGGCAAGGAAGAAATTTACGCAATTTCTCCCCATGAGGGGAAAGTGGACACTTATTTTGGCCGAGACAATCTCAAAAATACAGATACTACAGTTAAGAAGGATTTAAATACTGAACCCTATGTTTTCTGTAAAGAATGTGAAGAAAACTTATCCAAAATAGAGGGTAAAGTTGTTCCATTATTGAATAAGGCAACAAAAGATCTGAAGGAAGGCAAAGTAGCCTTTAAAAGGACGGCGGGATTTCAAAAGTATTTTGAATTACCTATACATGCAAACATTGTTAGTACATACTTATACTCTGTAGTTTGGAGACAAGCATTTCAACAAATATATGATGGGCAAGATCATATATTTTCCGATCAAATGTATGAGACTTTAAGGGTAGCTGTTGCTAAGTTAATTGAGATGTCTGAAGTACAGATTGCAGCTTCGGCGGTGTTTGCTGGACTTCCAAATATAATGTGCATTACAACTATTCATGGAGAAGAATCAAGCGATGCTGTGAATCCCAATGGGCGTGTATCAAATCCAGAGCTGATTTTCATGGGAAACTATGATTGTCTAATTTTTACAAATGAAGAGAATACATCAGGATTTAGGAAAGCGACAGGGCTAAAGATAAAGACAAGTGAAAAGACTCTTTACCTCAATCAGAATGATAAAGCGAGAATAGCCTTGATCCCTCCAGTTGATTGGCAAGAAAAGCGTAAAAAGTTTTATGATAACGAGGCAGACAAAATGATTGTAAGTGCGGCTTTAAAATTGGCTGCGCATCGAAATATACGCCCAACCTTAGCAGAAAAGATGCTTCATGAGAAGGCTTGTCAGATTAAGAGTGAAACCGGCAAAAGGTATGGTCAATGCTTTGAAGAAGCTTTCAAGGTTTTGATGTCGTAATACTGTACAATAGCATCAATTCGTCCGAAAGTTTTTAATGGTTGTCATACCAAACGTGTGCACTGGGAATGCTGTAGTTTTTGCTTTGTAGCTGTGACAAGGCTTGCTCGCGGGTCAGCCCCCATGAGCTGGACAGGTAATGCATGTGCGGTGCATGGTCTTTTTCCTTTCCTGCAATGCCTTTGAAGGTGAGGAAAAAACAGTGCCAGGTTGCTCGTTTATCCAGCATTTTCACTACTGTTGTTGATCTTTGTTCTATGAGTGCCTTTACTTGCCCTTTGGATATAGATGTATCGTCAGTAGTGAACACAGAATTGTCGGTTTCATCCTTATACGCAAACCGGGGGATGGCATCGCCATCTGTCCCGGTTGGGTTTTGAGCATAGGTGTACAAGCTGTACGTATAGCCAAGAGTGCCGGCATGAAGGATCAAGCTCATAAATACCTCGGGTGTCAGGGTTACTTTCCGGAAAAGCTTTTCTTCATCCTTCTTTCGCAAGCCGGTAAAAATAGCGGTCAGTTCATCAGGTATTTTAATAAGTTTTAATCTGTTTATCTCTGCTGCGGCCTCTTCATTTGCCTGCTTCAACACTTGGATCATAAGCCGCTTTTCGTCATCAGGAGTCATTCGATCAGCCATGGCAGGAGGAATATGCATGTAAGCCTGCTGTCTCAACTGCCCCATATTGACAAAAAGGAACTGTTCCAGTAGCTTTTGCTCCGGATTGACGAACTCAAAATCATCCCCATGGATTATATTAAAGGCGCCATTGCTGTCAGGGTCGGCAATCCTTCTTTCATACATCATTATCAGCAGTTTATATGTGAATTTACGGAAAATCCCTGTCAGCCTGTAATTTCCATCAATTCGCAAATAGCAATTAAATCAAGTAGGATTTGGTTAGATAATTGTCCCGTTTCGGGCACGAATGAAGGTTGTAAGCACTTGTTTACAACCTTTTTTATTTTAAAGGTGTCAAAGAGTGTCACATTTTCCCGCTTATTCCCAATCTCTGTTCGATTATCACCTCTTGGCACCGAATGCGCTTATTGACGCAGCAATGAAGGCGTCACTCCTTTAGGTCCATTCCAATCGAAAGTACTAAAGGAACTGGGCAGTCGTGCTATAGATTCGTAGGAGTCGAGGTACAGGGTCTTTCCATCCGCTGTGAGCACCCCGTAATAGGGAATGATCCAGATCTTTGATGGTTCAGTTACCGTGTTAACCCCGGCAAAAGTGATCCTCGAGCCATCCTGCTTGTAACGCTCTGCAAACAACACGCCGTCATCGTACGAATAATAGACTGGTTTACCGCCTTGAAAATAATTGGTAGTGCCTTGTGTGTAGAATATCATGGCGTTTACATCCGGGTACCAACCGGGTTGGGTCGGCTGCGCCCAGGTGCCTACCATGCTGGGAGCAGTTTTGGGAAAAAATTTCATCGTCCCATTGGGGATCTCGACGATCGGGTTGGAACCACCGGTAAGCGATGACAGGTCTGCATTGAACGTGTAGACCTGCGGCTTATTGAATTGTTCTTCGCCGGGCAAGTCGAACAGGATGGTTACCGTGTACTGCCCCTGGCCATCCTTTTCCACATTCGTTATTTTCCCCGTAAACTCGCGATGATATTTATTGAGGACCAGGTGCGAAAACGCAGACACTGAGTTGTCATCCCCAAACCGGAGCGAGAGCGGCCGCGGAAAATAGTGATTGCCCACCTTGGCGGTACCGGTATATTCGGTGTTGTAGAAGGGGTATTTCCCACCTCCATTGTTAGGATCATCTTTATCCTTCTTACTACAACCCGTGCTCAATACAAGCACCACAAGCGCTATGGCAGCGATCAGCGAACGAACATTCCATCTTTTCATATTAAGGTATTTACTGGCGGCGAAAATAATGTCCCGCCAAAGCCTGTAACGTAGCAATGAGCCGGCGCCAGTAACAAACGTGCCAGTGGTCGGAATTACTTATTGAAGGAACTTGCCGGCAATGAATGAGCAGGTGGTCGACACAAACAAAAAAGCCCCTGAAGTTGCTTCGGGAGCTTTTTACCTTATAAGAAACCCGGCTGTTAACCGGCTCTCTGTGTTTTGATCTTAGCGTGATTTTTTCTTCGAACTTGGTTTCTTCTGTGCTGAGCTTTTCTTTTTAGTAGGCTTATTCTTCCTGGGTTCGGCTGTCTTTTTCGACATACAATTTTAATTTATAGTTAGTGAATTACTTACTCAGCAAAGATATTCCTATAATGGTAAATATATAGCTTTGCGCAAAAAGAAGATGGCATTTTCCGGTTTGGGTTTATCGGCACAGTTAATAAGGGCTATAGACGAGCAGTCATTTACACAGCCTACACCAGTGCAGCAGCAGGCTATTCCTGCTATCTTACAGGGAAAAGATATACTCGGCATCTCTAAAACCGGCTCTGGCAAAACTGCCGGTTATGTATTGCCTATACTGGAATTGTGCCAACGCCGGGTAGAAAAGAAAGACAGGCATGTGCGGGTGCTGGTAATGGTGCCAACCCGTGAGCTGGCTATACAGGTAAATGATGTTTGTAAAACTTTCTGCGCTCATCTGTCGAATAAAATAAAAACAATGGCGGTGTATGGTGGTGTTTCCATCAACCCGCAGATGATGGCTTTGCATGGCATCGAAATATTGATAGCTACACCAGGCCGGTTGCTTGATCTGATAGACCATAAAGCAGTGCACTTGTCACAGGTAGATATACTCGTGCTGGATGAAGCCGATCAAATGCTGAACCTTGGTTTTAAAGAAGAGATGGACAAGGTGTTTCAGCTACTGCCGGCCAAACGCCAGAACCTGCTGTTCTCTGCGACTGCCAGTGATGATATTAAAGATATGCAGCGTCACCTGCTGCACCAGCCGGTAACTATTGAAGTAATAGAAGAAGAGCAAAGTATTGAACTGATTGAGCAACTTGCCTATCATGTAACCGAAGAACGAAAGGGGCCGCTTTTACGCTACCTGATCAAACAGGAAAATATGAAGCAGGTGCTGGTATTTACCTCTGCCGTAAGAACGGCAGATAACCTTACCGGCAAACTTATCAAAAATAAGATACAGGCAGCTTCTTTGCACGGGCACCTGAGCCAGACTGGCCGTCTTGAAACACTGCAACGCTTTAAAGCAGGCAAGCTGCGGGTACTGGTAGCCTCTGATCTTGCTTCGCGGGGTATTGATATTCCACAATTGCCTATAGTCATTAACTACGAACTGCCACGTTCCCCCAAAGATTATATTCACCGCATCGGCCGTACCGGCAGAGCCGGGATTCCGGGCAGGGCTATTTCACTCATATGCCCTGTTGACCAGCATCATTTTGGCATCATCCAGAAAAAGATGGGGAAAAAAGTAGAAATACTGGAAAGTGACGATATTAACCTGCAGGGCTTTTAATCAGTAGGGACCGTCGGGTACTGTTTGAATCCGATACTTTCCCTGTTTTTCCCTGGCGGGTGAAAATGGATCTTCGTTTGCTGCACTTCGTCAATCGCGATGAGATCATCGGTGTCGCCCAGCACCTCATCAATAAAGCCAAACTGCAAGGCCTCGAGGCTATTCATATACCTGTCCCTGAGAAAAAGTGCTTCAATTTCTTCCCGGCTGTGGCCGGAAAATTTTCCCATCAGGTAGAATATCTGGTTTTGCAACCGCTCCTGCTCCTTGTACGCGATGCGGACATCTTCTGTATATCCTTTCGCGCCTCCGCCTGTCGGGTGCATATGGATGGTGGCATGTGGCAGGGCGTAGCGCTGTCCTTTCGCACCTGCCGTCAACAGAAAAGTACTCATGCTGCCGCAGAATCCCATCGCTACGGTGGACACCGGTGATTTCAGCTTCCGCATGGTGTCATAGATGGCAAAGCCACCATAGACAATGCCGCCCGGGCTGTTGAGGTAAAGCATGATGGGGCTGTGATTTTCGCTATCCAGGTAGAGCAGCTGCGCTACGACCAGGTTGGCGACATTCTCTTCGATGGCCGTTCCTAAATATACGATGCGCTCCTTCAGCAGCAGACTATAAATGTCGTAGGCACCCCTGGTGGCGCTGTCAATGACGGTTGGGATGATCATATCAGGTAAAGATTGTGTTTAATTGATGTGCAAAACCGGTTTCCTCCATGAGTAGCCTGTAGATCGCTTCCAGCCGGAAGCGCTCCTGCCTCCGGGCATATTGATGTACCAGCCGGTGACAGGTGCGCTGCGCCTCGACCTTTTCGGCGAACGCCTCGTCCAACAGCATTCTTACTTCCACCTCTTTTGCTTCGGCTTCAGGGAGCTTCTGCAGCAGCCACTGGTCGATCAAACAGATCTCATTCAGTTCAGGGCGCATAAGCTTTGTTTGTTTTTATTTCTTTCCGGACCTTCTCCAGGCATTTGTACTTCTGTACAGTGGCAGACCTTGTGCCATTGAAACCAAAGCGGGCCGCAATGTCCTGCATAGAGCAATGGTCATAATAGAAAGCCTTCAATAACTCCAGGCATTTCTTCCCGCTTCTGACAAGCGATGCCCGGAGGTTTTGCTCTCTTTTCTCTATGTCCTCATCCTCTGGTTCCGCAGCATCGAACGTTTCAGGCAGTGCCACCGTTGCTCCCCGTGTACGCAGCCAACATATCCTGGCTGTCCCAAACAGGTATGCTTTCGGCGATGAATGCAGCTGTAGCCGTCCTGCTTTTTCTTTTTCCATATAGATCAGCAGTGCGTCATGAAAGGCGTCTTTTGCTTCTTCAAGGGTCCCACCTTTTCGCCGGATCATCCGGGCGACGTCCGGGAAACTGTCCCGGTACAGCTGTATGATCGGGTCTTCTATTGGTGTGATCATTTCAAGTGCTGTTTATTAATAAGTGTCTAAAAAGGTAGGAAGATCACCGCGGAGCGCAAAAAAAAGTATGATGACTGGCGTCGGACAGATTTTACATTCGTTTACAAAGGTTTTACCACGCTTTTACCACTCCCGCGAGCGGACACTGTAGGTTTGTTTCAACAACCCGGGCTTGCTTGTTTCCACTTTCATCATCACACAAATCAACATCTTATGCGATCTATCTTATTTTTCGTCTGCGTATCCTTGTGCCTGGCCGGTGCCGTCGCCTGCCGGGATAGTTCAGCGGCAGCTATCGCTGTCCCTACAGTTGCTGTTACAGCGCCGGCGCCTGCTCCCCCGGTTGGAGGTGCAGTGGGTTTTGCCCTTGTTATACCACAAAGTTTTGTCAATTGGAAGGGCGCACATGCTATGGGGAAAAATGGGCATCAAGGCTATATTAAACCCCTGACGGGCACCTTGGCTTTCGATACCAGTGGCGCTATCGTAGGAGGCTATTTTGAATTGGATATGAATACCATTACGCTTACTGACAAGAATGACACAAGCAGCGACAACGGAATAGTATCGCACCTGAAAGACCCTGACTTCTTTGATGTGAAGAAATACCCTAAGGGTACGTTTCAATTAACCAAAGCAATTAAAACTTCCAGCGATGCTTCTTATTATATCACCGGGCAACTGACCTTGCGAGCCATTACACAGGAGATCCATTTTCCGGCCACGATCGTTAAGAATGGGGAAGATATTGTTGCCACTGCATCCGTCACCATAGACCGTACGAAATGGGGGATCACCTACCAGTCAGGTAGTATATTGGGAGCCCTGAAAGACGAGTTGATAGAAGATAAGATACCGGTGTCGATGGCTTTGAGGTTTCGCCAGCAGTAGGAGTAACTCAATATTTAAATACGCGCCTGATCTCATCGAGGAAGGCTTCCTTCTTCCGGCGGCTGATCTCTATCTCTGCCTTATTGCTCATGATGACACTGCCGCCTTCTCCCCGCTGATACTCGCGTACGTGGAGCAGGTTGATGAGAAAAGACTTATGGACCCGCAAAAAAGTGGTACTCCGCAACAGTTCCTCGTATTCGATCAACGCTTTGGAGACGAGCACCGTTTTGCCTCCTTCTATGTGAAACAAGGTATAGCTTCGGTCCGCCTCGCCGTAAATGATCTCTGACAACTTAACAATGATGAATCCTTTTAAGGTAGGCAGGCATAGCCGCATATCGGCGGGCGTGCCTGCTTTTTCCAGGTTGTGCAGCAGTGTGTCCGACTGCGCGCCTTTCTTTTCTTCCCGTATGCGTTTTTCAGCCCGCTGTACTGCCTCTATCAACCGGTCTTCGTCTACCGGCTTCAGCAGGTAATCAACTGCGCTGAACTGCAGGGCCTGCAGCACATAATCATTGAATGCGGTAACGAAGATCACTTCAAAGGAGTTCGTGTCCAGGTCCGACAGCAGATCGAGGCCCGACTTGCCGGGCATCTGTATATCGAGAAAAACAAGGTCTGGTTGCAATGTATTGATGCGCTCTTTGGCCACGGCTGCGCTGGTAGCCGTGCCTGCTACCTGTACCCCGGGGCAATGCTTTTCCAGCATGCGTTGCAAAGTACGCAGTCCATCCATTTCATCGTCTACAAGAATAGCTTTCATATAGAGAGTTTAAGCTGTTATGATATTCAATTCCAGAATGGCCTTTGTACCAGTCTGGTGTCCGCCCACTTCCTTCAGGTCAACGATGGACAAGGTACAGGCCGTATGGTATTTTTCATTGAGGATATGAATTCTTTTGCGTAGGTTTTCCAGGCCAACGGACCGGTGTACAGTCCGGCTCTCCCTGCGCATTTGTTCTGCCTGACGAATGCCGATACCATTGTCAAGGATAATGCACCGCAGCCGGTGGTCCGATACCTGGAAGCATACTTTTAACCTTTTTTCCCGCTCTGCAGGCATTAATCCATGCCAGATAGCATTTTCTACCAACGGCTGTATCATCATGGAAGGGAACAATAATTCCGCTGCATCTACAGACTCTTCCATATCGATCCCATAACTAAAAGTGTGGTCAAAGCGAAGCCGCTCCATGTCCAGGTATGCTTTGAGGTATTGGATATTGTCGTGCAGCGTAACAAAGGTTTCCTTGGAATGTTCCAATGTCATGCGGATCATCAGCGCAAACTTGCTGAGGTAGCGCGACGCGGTATCGTTGTCGCCTTCAAGGATCATCCGCTTGATGCTGTTCAGCGCATTGAACACAAAATGTGGGTTCATCTGCGCTTGCAGGGCCGACAGCCGGGCTTCTGCCAGTTGTTCATTAATACCCGCCAGTTCCTGTTGTTTGGCCTTCAGGGATTGATTAGCTTCCAACTGTTTAAGGGTGTTGCCCAGGAGGGTGGCAATCGTTGTCATCATTTTAACATGCCTATCATTGAAATAGTGTGCCTGGCTGTGCTCACTATCGATCACTCCCAGCAGTTCGCCATTGTGAATGATGGGGACCGTTAGTTCACTCAACCGGAAACAATCATCTATCCGGTAGCGCGGATCTTTCCGGGTATCATTGACAACAAGGGGCTTGCCCGTAGTGACGACATGGCCTACAATGCCCTGACCCGGACTTACGGTAAAGCCGGTTGTCTTTACCACGCCGTTCACACTTTTCGGACCATACGCTGCGCGCTGTATCAGTTGAGTCTTATCATGATTCCACAAATAGATGATGCAATCTTCATAATGCAGACTGCCGATCAGTCTTTCCGCCACATCCGACAATATTTCGTCTTCCGTTCTTTTGCCAGCCAGTGAAGTGGAGAAGTAATGGGTGATCTGCTCCAATTCAAACTGCGCTTTGTAATCATCTGCCCGTAGTTTCTCCATTTGCGTGTTGACCATTTCCTTTTTGCGCGCTACCGATGTGCGCCAGCGCACCAGCCTATAGACAAGCCACAGCAGCACCAGGCCACTGACGATGATAAACCAGGTGCTGAGCCAGAACGGTCCTGCCACGTTGATGTCCAGCCTGGCTACTTGGGCGGGCCAACGATGGCTGTCCGGGCTTACGCGTACCTCCAGGCGGTGCCGGCCAGGCGACAGGCCGGATATGGAAAAGGACGATTCTGTGCCAAGTTCCACCCAGGTACTATCTTCCACATCAGCCAGCCGGTAAGCATATCGCTGGGAGGCGCCATCAAAAAAATTGATAGCACCCACGGCTATGTTCAACTGCCGCTTGTTCCAGGAAGTCGAAACGGTCTTAGCAGGCAAATACGTAGGAGTATCGCTGCCTACAATTACCTGTTCAATAAAAATCCTGGGTGCCATGGCGCTCCTTGAAATTGCGGAGGGATCGAAGCGCGCAATGGCATCGGCAAATCCGATATAAAGCATGTGCTGCGCACTGTCATAATAAAATCGGGAACCTCTGTTGACGGGAGAGGCCGGAAATCCATCTTCTGGTCCGTAATTACGTATCTCGTAGTTGTTGATATCTATGGAAGAGATGCCGGAATAACCGGCCATCCATACTTTACCATTCAGGTAATACAATGCCGAGAGCTGATCATGGGGAAGGCCATTCTTTTTGGTAAAATGCCGGAAGGAACCTGTTTGTGGTGAGTAGGCCACGAGGCCGTTGTTCTGCACACTGATCCAAATCGTATGATGGTTATCGAATGTAAAGGCGGCTACCTGTTTGTCCGGTATTTTGATAAAAGGGAAGGTATCGATGTAGCGGTCATATTGCTGCAGGCGTCTGTTGTACCGTGCCAGACCGTGACGTGCCATCCAGATATTCCCCTCTTCGTCTTCTTCAATGGCGACAGGGGCATCCAGCAGCCTGGGCAAACCCGGCAGGATATCAAAGGTGCGGGTGGACGCCCGGTACCGGTAAATACGGTGTGCGCTGATCCAGATATCATCATGGTTATCGCGGTTGATATTTTGCACCCAATATTGAGATGGTACCCAGCCCGGTGGTGTGAGGGTGGAATGTCGGCCTGTTTGTGGATGGAAGATGAACGGTATGGTAGCTGTCCCGACCAAGATCGTTTTATCCTGCATGGGTAGCAGGGCGGTGATATTGTCCAGTCCCAGACTACCAGCCGTTGCAAAATGAATGAGCTTTTCAAACTGCAGACTGGCCTTATTGAACACTGCCAGGCCCGATCCGCGGGTGGCGGCATATACTTTATCGCCTGTGGCAATCACATCATCAAAAGCGGCTTGCGCCAATTGATTATATCCGGGCATCCGGCCGGTTCGCACCGTGGAGGCAGACAGGCGCTGACGCAGCAATCCTTTGTTGGTGGCAATCAGCAAGCGTTGTTCATGGTCCAGCAACAGATCGTTGCAAACATATTCTTTCAGCGCAGGAACCAGCGATATAACTGGTGGAGCAGTATGACTGCTGTCAAAATGGATCTGCACCAGTCCTGCCTGTTGCAGGGTCACCAGAAACGTATGATCATCCTGCGCGATCAGTCTGGACCGCCAGCCGGCATCGTCCAGCCCTTTTGGCCATGGCGCGCTCACTACTACATTTTTGTTATGGCGCATGTCCAGATAGTGCAGCAACCGGCTCATAGGATCGTACACAAACATTCGCCCGGGTTCTATTTGTATAAAACCGAAGGGTACCTGCGGGTAAGAAAGAAAATGCGCCAGCGCGGGAATTTCTTTATCGCGCAGCTTATGAAAACTTTTGATGGTTTTATCATACAGGTAAAGCCCATCAATAGCGGTGACCAACAGCCGATGATCGTCCAGTTCCAGCATCTTTCCGCCGAATACGAGATGGTTGACCGCCACAAGGGAATCGGGATAATAATCGAACCGGTACACCAGGCTGTCCTGCCTAAAGTGGTAAAACCCTGACCTGGATAAAACGAAGATGTTTCCTGCTGTATCGCCAATGGCCTGCAAAGTCATATTGAATTTGAACGACGACCTCGGGTCCTTATAAGGGATAAACAGGTTTCGGCGCTGGCCGGTTTTCGTGTTTATAATGTGCACCCCCGATCCTATCATGGCGAGCTGGTGGTCGTCGAGTCTGCAAATGCCCATCAGTTCCTCCGAAGGCAATGAGCCGGCATCGTCTGTGCTATGGTATTGTAAAAAACGATGACCGTTGAAGCGATTTAATCCCGACCGGGTAGCGATCCATAAAAAACCGATGGAGTCCTCTGCTATGCCCATCACCGAATTGTGCGACAATCCCTGTTCTGTAGTGTATTGTGCAAAATCACGGTTTTGTAATGGTTGAGACAGGCCGGTACCGGCCCATAGCAATAAGATGGTTGATAGTAACAATAATACTTTATTCATGGACACAGCGGATGACCACTAAGTTACTAATTACCCCGCAGCGGATAACATGACCACAGGTCTTCCCATGGTGGGGCCGTCGCAGGGAGCATCAGGACCGCCGTTCATGGCCCGGGTTCCGCCGTTGGTTGTTCCCCACCATCCAAATATTCATGGCAGCCTCACTCCTTTCGGAAGAAATATGCCGCCGCTGGGAAAAGCGGGTCCCACAACGCCTGCAAACGATAGTAGGTTTGCAGTACGAAAAACGAATAACACATGCCAAAATATATTATCGAAAGAGTGGTGCCAGGTTCAGGAGCACTTACAACACGGTCGTTGCAAAAGATAGCCCGCTCCTCTTTTGACGCCATCACACAAATGAGTCATCGTATTCAATGGGTAGAGTCCTGGGTAACTGCCGATAAGTGGTTTTGCCTGTACATTGCGCCAGATGAGGATACCATCCGCGAACATGCTACGCTGGTTGGATTCCCGGCAGACGCTATTTATGAAGTAATGGCGCGGGTAGACCCTGTCACCGCGGAAGGTCATATCCCCTGGCCTTCCTTTGGCCTCGATGATTGCTGACAACTGTCCATTCATTTTTTAACCATAAAGTATAACCATGAAAGTTTCATCAAACAGGATGAAGAAGTTATTTATTGTCTCATCCGCCGCCAGCCTGCTGTTGATTATGACAGCCTGCAAAAAAGATCACATTGATAATTCCCCCTCCGGCGACGATGTTATTGAAAAGTATGTGCCGAACCTGCCGGCTGCAGCCGTACAGCAACTGAAGGATGCCAAAGAAGCCACGATGCGTTACCGCTCCCTCAAGGCTGCCATTGCCGACGGCTATGCAGATATCAACGTGGTGACGCAGAACATGGGCTTTCACTACATGAAAGCGGCACTGGCCGACACGGTGTTCGATCCTAAAAAGCCAGAGATACTGGTGTACAACAAACAGCATAACGGCGACACTGCCCTGGTGGCCATCGAATATGCGGTGCCCATTCCATTGATGCCTAACCAGGCGCCTGAAGGTTTTGCCGGTGGCGCCGACACCTGGACCTACAGCACTACATTCAACTTATGGCTGCTGCACGCCTGGGTGTTTGAGTACAACCCGCTGGGCGTTTTTACACCTACTAACCCTAATGTACACCTTCATTGATGCTTAACTTTTAAATTAGTAATATGAAACAGTTATTTATTGCAGTCTTATTAGCCGGTATCTGCGCACTGCATGCACAGGCGCAGTCCAATACGATAGCCAGCCATCTTTACCTCGACATTCACCGGCTCGTGCCCGGACAAGTAAAAGCTGCTGATGTGGCTGCTGCTCATCAGAAAGACCTGGCGGTGCAAAACAAATACAACGTACGTTTTATCAAATACTGGGTAGATGAAAAGCAAGGCCTGGTATATTGTTTATCCAGCGCACAGGACTCTGCGGGTATCCGGCAAACTCATCGGGAAGCGCATGGCCTGCTGCCTTCAGAGATCATGTCCGTGAAAGACGGCAAAGCTGGCAAGGAAACAGCGGGAAAGACCTATTTCCTCGATATCCATGAACTGGGGGCCGGTAACGTGAAAGCAGCCGACGTGGCAGCGGCCCACGAAAAAGATCTGCTGGTGCAGCAGCAGTTTGGCGTCAACTTCATAAATTATTGGGTGGACGAGCAACGTGGTATCGTGGTATGTCTTTCACAAGCTATGGAAGCAGATGATGTAGTGAAGACACACAAAAATGCACATGGATTGATACCGGTGTCCGTGACGCCGGTAAAACAGGGTCAATAGTTCAGAAAGGGGTGTTATGATGAGCAAAGGCCGTCTCTAAAATTACCTGAGGCGGCCTTTAATATCTTAATCCTGTTATTACAATAAAAAGTATGCGTATCCAGAAGGCGTTAATCCTTCTTTAATCTGCGATTGGGTTGTAAATTGCGGCGCCGAAAGACTACGGCACCCGAACCAGCATCACAACCTATGTATCGCTTTGTTGTACCCTTACTATTGCTTTTTGCAATGCCTATCCTGTCCTATGCCCAAAAGGAACCCGCTATCCTTTGTGGTCAGCAAACCATTACCCAAAAGCTGTTCCGCGACAATCCCCTGCTGAAGCAAAACCACGATCGCGCAGAGCAACAACTGCAAGACTTCAATATCGCCGTCCGCAATGGCAAGTCCAGGATGCAACGCACGGCCGCCGTCGTTTCCCTGCCAGTAGTAGTGCACATCATTCACAACAACGGTATCGAGAACATCAGTGACGCCCAGGTACTTACCGGCATACAACACCTCAACGAAGCGTTTGCCAATACCGGCTACTATGATCCGGCAGATGGCGTGAATACCCAAATACAATTTTGCCTAGCCCAGCGCGATCCCAACGGTAACGCGACCAATGGTATTACCCGCAATGTATCCACTTATACAGAGATGGGAGGCGCGGATTATTATTCCGATGACCAGAACGTGAAGAACCTCAACCGCTGGAACCCTAATTGTTATATCAATATCTGGCTGGTACGAACTATCCCCGGCTCTGTAGCCGGCTATGCCTACCTGCCTTCGGCGCACGGCATGAGCATGGATGGTATTGTGATGGAAGCCACTTTTTTCGGCGACTCATACGCCAGCAGTACGGTCACCATCCACGAGATGGGACACTACCTCGGCCTCTACCATACTTTTGAAGGTGCCTGTAAGAATGATGATTGTGCGGTAGACGGCGACAGGGTTTGTGATACGCCGCCCGATCAGTCCACTGCTGTTGCCAATTGTGCTACCGGCATGAACAGCTGCTCCACCGATAACTTATCAGGCTTTGGTACCGATGTGAGCGACCTGGTGGAAGATTATATGGACTATGGCAACCTCAATTGTATGAAGGTGTTTACCCAGGGACAGGCCGACCGGATGAACTGGCATATCCAAAACGTGCGCAGCAGTCTGCTCAACTGCAAATCTTGTATGAGCCCCTGCCCCACCCCCATTACGGCCAACTTCAATTCTTCGGCTA
This sequence comes from Paraflavitalea sp., assembly GCF_059502485.1. Classification (NCBI taxonomy): domain Bacteria; kingdom Pseudomonadati; phylum Bacteroidota; class Chitinophagia; order Chitinophagales; family Chitinophagaceae; genus Paraflavitalea; species Paraflavitalea sp. Next base: position 232,847 of record NZ_JCACET010000009.1, on the reverse strand, counting down.
CCAGTGTTACTGCAGGTACGAACATTAACTTCACCAACAGCTCCACCAATGCTGCCGGTTATGAGTGGTATGTCAACAATGTGCGACAGGCCACCACTACTCAATTCTCGTATACATTCAATGCTGCTGGTACGTATACTGTGAAGTTGCGGGCTCTTTCCAACAGTTCCTTGTGCAGTCCGGGAGAGAAAACAGTTACTATTACTGTTACCTGCCCTGCCAATGCCGCCTTTACACCTTCGGTCGTTACTGCCCCACCCAATACCAGCATCAGTTTCACGAATGGCAGTAGCGGCGCCACCAACTACACCTGGTACATCAACGATGTGCAGCAAGCCACCACCACCGACCTAACTTATACTTTTATCAGTGGCGGGTTTTACAAGATCAAGCTCATAGCTGCTGCTGGCGCCTGTCGCGATTCTATCACCAAACTTATCCGCATCAAGGATGCCTGCAATGAATATACTTTCCGTAAATCGTATGGCGGCACCGGCATCGATATGGCACATGATGTGCAACCAACCACCGATGGTGGTTATATCCTTGCCGGCAGCACCACCAGCTATACCGGTTCTTCAGAAGCCTTCCTGCTTAAACTGGACAACCAGGGCAATCAGGTATGGTTCCATTTCTTTGGTGGCACAGGCGCTGATTTGTTTAAAAAAGTGATCGTCACCAGCGATGGTGGTTACCTGGCCGTGGGGCAAACCAAATCCTATGGTTATACGACCGGGGCTGTGATGGTGGTGAAGACCGATGCCACCGGCATGGAAGAATGGCATCAGTATTATGGGGAGAACTCCGCCAACGGTGAGATCGGTAATGGTGTCACTGCTACCAGGGATGGAGGCTATGCCATTGCAGGGTCTCAAAACGCAGGCACTACCGGTATCACTGCGAATATGTTGGTGTTCAAGATCAATGCAACAGGTGGCCTGCAATGGTCGAAAGTATATGGCACTGCCGATACTGACCATGCTACCGACATCATCGAGGACAACGGTGACCTGATCGTTGCCGGTTATACTGCCAGCGGAACGGTTTTCCAGGATGGGGTGCTTATGAAGCTGAGCGCTACCGGCACGTTGCAATGGACAAAGATGTATGATATCGGCTTCCAGAACAGTTATATGAGCACGCAGATCTACCGGCAAGGCAATCATTACCTGGTAACGATGCCTACCTACAACGACCTCACGCTGACCAACGGCCGCCGGCTGTACGCCTGTAAGATCGACCTACAGGGCAACCTGCAAAGTGTTGTTGTTGCCGGTTCGGGTAATACCCCCAATAACAGCAATGAACTGGCCATCCCTTTGCCGGATGGCGGCATGATGACCATACAGGGTGAACCGGGCACAGTCAACAGCAGCCTTTATTTCATGAAAGCCGATGCTTCCCACAATTTCGAGTGGGGCAAAAGGCATGTAGACCCTGCCCGGCAGGAAACAAAGGCCCTGCGGCAAACGGCAGATGGAGGGTTCATCTCCGTAGGGCATATTAACACCGGAGGGAATACAGATATTTATGTGGTAAAAACGGATGCAAGCGCCAATATCCCCAGTTGTACGGTAATACCGGGCGCGGACGGCCACCCGGTCAATTATTTTTCTACGACCACACTCAACTGGACAACGAACCGTAATGCGAGTTTTCCCCTGACACCTGCGGCAGTAGTTACAGGACAGGTCACCATAGCTATGCGAAGTATTTGTGCTTACAGCACGCCCTGTTCGGTGCCGGATTCCTGCTCCCAACACAGCAGCTTCCGGAAAACGTATGCTACTTCAGGTAACGAGGTAGCGAAAGACATCGTTGGCCTGTTGGATGGCAATTACATCATGGCCGGTGAAATGACCGCGCCAGGCAGATTGGATCTGGATGCGGTGCTCGTCAAGATCAATATTTATGGCGATACGCTCTGGACAAAACGGTTTGGCGGGCAAGGCAATGACGGATTTCTGCGCGTGCGGCAATCCAGCGATGGAAACAGCATCTATGCGGTTGGTTATACAAATTCCTTTGGCGCTCCACAGCGTGCCGCCTATGTGGTAAAGGTCGACAACAATGGCAACTTTCTTTGGTACAATACCCTCGGCGGTAATTCAGCAAATGGCGATATAGCTAACGATATCACGGAAGGCAGAGATGGTGTTTTATATATTGCCGGCACACATAATACAGGTCCCGCTTCCGATATGTTTATTGCAGACCTTACTGCTTACGGTGGCAATGGTTCCTATATGTATGCCTTCGACAATGGCGGCGAAGAAGTGGGTACCGGTATTTCTGCTATTAACGACTCCGTGATGATCACAGGTTATATGCGTTCGCAGTATTTCAATGATGCCTTTGTCGTTAAATTTAATACGGACTACCGGACGGTTGTTTGGTCCAAAAAGTTCGACCGATTGCAAGGGAATGATGTATTTGACCGCATTTATAAAACAGGCGCCGGATTCCTGGTCAATAATACCTACGGCACAGACTTTAACAACAACGGCTTCAAGCATGGTATTGTGCAAATGGATTTCAACGGCAATATCACCAATGCCTGGATGAATACGACAGCCACTGTGCACAACGGACCCCATTCGCTGACTCCCACCATCGATGGCGGCTTTGCGGTGGTGGAAGCCACCAACAATGCCAATAGCGATGCTTACCTGTATAAGTTTGACGCGAATGGCAACCGGCAAATGGGCAAGCAATTTACCCAGCCTGGTATGGAGCAGATGCACCACGTGGTACAACACGACGACGGCAGTTACCTGATGGTTGGTACCGCTCCCACCGAGATGTTTGTCATTAAAACGGATGTAGCCGGTAATACGGCAGGCTGCGGCACCGACAGCAGTGATGCCCTGCTATCTTCCTCTCCCATGACAGTACAATCCTTCACTTGGAACAGTGTTGCCAACATAGGCAATTTCCCCTTTTCTGAGACAAGGGCCGATCAGTGGACGGTTCCGGTGGTAACCACTGCCCTTTGTAATTATGCTCCGTGTGAAGTGCCCGATACCTGTGATACCTATACCTGCGATACCGTCTTTATTACGGGAAGGGATACCACTTGCGTGCTGCCTGGCAATACACAAGTGTATACCGCGCACCGTAACGCCAACTGTACAGGTACTATTACCTGGACGGTTGATCCGGTTTATGCAGACATTGTAGCCACCACTGCTACCACCATTGAATTGCGATTCAAGAAAGCTGATAGCGTAATGCTGTATGCTGAGATCGTGAATGACTGCCGGATCATAAAGGACAGCATGAAGATCTACCTGTTTGCTTCTCCCACATCGATCGATCTGGGGCCAGACAGGCAGTTGTGTCAGGTAAGCACCTCCGTGCTACGGGCAGGTGGCGGGTTCCGGTCTTACCGCTGGCAGGATGGTTCTGCCGATTCAATATTTACAGCTTATAATGCTGGCACTTACCATGTTGAAGCATACGACTATTGTGGTAATGTATACAGGGATACCATCGTGATCAGTCAGGCGCCCGCGGTTGCTTTTGATCTTGGTCCCGACCTGCTCATTTGCGACAAGGATACAGTTGCAGTTACTGCTCCGGCTGGTTTTACAAACTACCGCTGGAGTGCCAATTATAGAGTGAACAGCATCTATGGTCAAACGATAAAGGTATTTACAGACACCGATACGCTGTATAGTGTTACAGCAGAGAAAGCGCCTGGTTGTATTGTTACAGACACCATTCGTATAGCCGTGAAGAAGGTACCGGTGATCGATCTTGGCAATGATACCAGCTTTTGCAAGGGAGGTTCTTTTACACTGGACGCAGGCACTGGGTTTAGCAGTTATACTTGGAATACACAGGCCACTACACAACAGATTACCGTGGCGGCAACAGGCAGCTATACAGTTGCTGCCCTGTACTCCAATGGTTGCTATGCACGGGATACGCTGGTGGTGAGCCGGGGGCGTGGATGTGCCAATAAATTCTATATCCCCGATGCCTTTACACCTAATAATGATCATCGTAACGATGTGTTCAGGCCTGTGATTGATGGTCAACTGGCGCAATTCAGGCTCACTATTTTCAGTCGCTGGGGAGAAAAGATATTCGAAACCACCAATGCTACTATTGGCTGGCGGGGGGATTGGAAGGGCCAGCTCATGGGCACGGGCAGTTATGTGTGGGTATGTACGTTCCAGTTTGAGGACAGCGACCAACCGGTTCAAACAAAAAGAGGTCTTGTTACCCTTGTGCGCTAACTATAAAGCAAGGTCATTCGCTATTGAACTTCATATTGCTCCTTAAAGGTTAGTGCTTTTCCTTTTTGGGAAACGATTTTCTGGAGCGTTGCCAGTAAAAGCATGATGCCGAAGTCGCACATATCATTCAGGTGCTTCATGTATTCATGCAGGTCTCTGTCTATATTCTCGAAAAATGGCTCACGCGCCACTTCCATGGAGCCATGTACAAACTGGCTTCTCAAATCATACAAGGTATTGATCTTCTTCCTGAGTTCATTTTTGTGGGTGGCAGGCTCTCCCAAAAAGAGGAAGATCCTGTTGCGCAATGTGTTCAATACCGCATCTTTGGGCGTATCATATAAGGCCTCCAACGAGTGTGTTATCCATAATAAATTCGCAGGAGAAAACGGGCCATCCCCTTTGCCAAAGTTTATGAGGGCAAAAATGCATCGTTGAATATTGGTAGAGGCTTTGGCTTTTAAGATAATATCAAGGCTCTTATACCAGTCTACTACCTCTATCAGGGGCATAAAGGCCACTTTGGGCCAGTGGTTTAATTCTCCGGTTGTTTCCCAAAATGTCTCGAATGGGTTGGAACTCAATGAAACATTGGATGGACCCATTTCGTAGGTATTACTTTCTATGCATTTGAGTTCTGCCTGGAAAATATTAAAAGTTCCCGGAGCTGCGATATTCATGGTGATGTACATCATTTCAATAAACCGGATAATAAAGTATTCAGAGAATGACTTCATCAATGTGGGGTTACCTTGTATATGAATGATCAGCTCATCTGCTTCGTCGATGGAAAACTCAAATTGTGACTCAAATTTGCTCCAATCTGTAGTAATCACAATTTTGTCCTGCCCATAATAGAATTCAAAGACAGAAAATATTTTACTTGCCTGCACCCAACAATCTAACAGATGTTGCTCGAAGTCCTCAGCAGGTTCATATGTGAAAAAGTCAGGAGGAGAAATAGTGATAGAATACTTTTTACTGGCAATCTTAGCTGATTTGCTCATATAGGTTTTATTATTACTAAATGCAATTACCGGTAAAATAAATATAAACCATTATGGTTAAAAAGCCCATGGAAATTATTTGCTGATTGCCGTATTTAGATCATATTTGAAGGATGCATAAATACCTCCTTATTCTTTTCTTGTTATTAGTAACTCATCACGTACATAGCCAATCGATCAATGCAAAACAAGGTAAGCTGCTTGACAGCCTGACGCAAGTAGCTACCGGGAATTACTATACCGATATTCATAGCATTATAATTGCAAAGGATGGGAAGCTGCTATATGAAAAGTATTTCAACGGATGGAACAAAGATTCTGTGCACGATTCCCGTTCGGCTTTTAAATCTATTACCAGTCTACTGGCCGGTATTGCTGTCGATAAAGGGCTTATCAATGTGAACCAGAAGGTATACTCCTTCTTTCCTGAGTACAAGAACTTCTCCGGCAATAATACCTGGAAAAAGGACATGACGATTGCGCACCTGCTACGCATGGAGTCAGGGTTTGACTGCGAGGAGTTTGATGGCGATAAAGATTGCGAAACCGATATGATGGGGTCCAAAGACTGGGTTAAGTTTTCCCTCGATCTTCCTATGAAGTACAAGCCGGGTACGGTTTGGGCCTACATGTCGAGCGATCCTATGATCATCAGCGGGATCATTAGCCGGGTGTCCAAAATGTCTATTATGGACTTTGCTAAGAAGTATCTGTTCGATCCACTGGGCATCAAACATTACAGATGGACAGTTGATCCCAGCGGGCATGGCATGACGGCCGGTTCGTTTTATATCCTGTCTTCCGATTTTGTGAAAATAGGTCAAATGATACTTCAGAAAGGAATGTGGAAGGGACAAAGGATCGTATCTGCGGCCTGGCTCGCGCAATCCACCCACGCGCCTATTCCTATCAAGGATTTCTCGTTTACCAAGTTTAGTAAGTCTGCTGTTGCCATTCCGCAGCCTTCTTATTATGGCTACTATTGGTACAAAGAAGAGATCAGGACGAATGCCTTCCGGGAAAATGTACTCTTTGCATCGGGCAACGGCGGCCAATACCTGATGGTGATCGAACGGCTGGGTCTCACTGTCGTTTTCACGCAAGGGAACTACAACTCCTGGAAAGCCAAGAAAGCGTTTGATCTCATGGCAAGGTTTATTATTCCTGCTTTCGAGCCATGATCGATCCGGTAACTGTGATTTAAAATGCTGCCCGCAGGGCTATGATGAAATTACTTCCCGCTGCCACTATGCCCGATGAATAGGGCCTGTAACGCTGATTGGTCATGTTTTCCCAACCTGTCGTTACCAACAGATTTTGTATAACCTGATAAGATGCTTTCAGGTTTAGTGTATACCATTCCGGCGAATAAGGTTTGCCATTCCCGTCTATTGCGTAGATGTTGGTTTTTTCCCGTTCAGTCGGCGCGAGGTCTTCGTAGCTTATTTCGCTATTGTATATTGCAGTAGCTTCAAGGGTGAGCTTATTTTGTTTGTAACGCAGAGAACTGCTGCCGTAAAAGGGTGGCGCATGACGTAGCGGCACCTGCTCATCTTTTACATCGTCGGTTTCTTTCCCTTTGATCCAATTGGCATGTGTTTGTAATGATAAGTGCTCTGTAAAGAAAACTTCAAGGCCTGCCTGTAGACCCCAAACAGATGCCCTTGCTATATTTTGCAGTGCTTCCACGCGGCTTGGTGTGCCACCAAAATCAATGCTGTCCTGCCCATTCAAAGTAAACGGGCGGCGAACGATCGCATTGTCGAGGATCGTGTAGAAGGCATTTAATTCCAGGTTAAACTTCTTGTCTATCTTTTTGATGATCCCTGCTTCGAAATTCCAGGCATATTCAGGCGTCAACCCGGGATTGGGGATCGTGATATTGCCTGGAGTGCTTTCAAACAGTTTGCCTATATCATCCACATTCGGCATGCGGTAGCCGCTTGAAATATTTCCTTTCAATTGCCAGGTGGCCGACGGGCGGTATACCAATCCCGCACTACCGGTAAATGCTCCATCTTTCAAGTCTGTCTTCCGGTAGGGAAATTTAATAAAACCGGTATCGAATGATGCGCTCAGTGTATTGTAACTATACCGCAGGCCAGTGGTTATTGTGAGCTTAGGTGCAATGTTGATCTTATAGCTGCCATAAATACCTGCTGTGCTCCATTTGCTTCCATCGGGATACCTGCTTACGTAAGGATTCGATATTCCGGTGTTGATATTGGTTGTTACGCCGGTTGAACCGACATTGTTGTGCACATATTCAAGTCCATAGAAGAGCTGGCCTTTGCCCAGCATTTTATTAGCATCGACATTTATGCTGATGGCGTCAACTGTTTCGGTTTGTGTATTCCTGTTCAGGTTGTTCCGTTGCCGGTCAGTCCGGCTTTCTTTATAATCCTGGTAGCCAATTACAAGTCTTACTTCATCGTATACCGGGCTTTTCTTATTGTAAAGTACCTGCAGACTATGCATGCGCCACAGCATAGGACCGTAGTACCATTCAGCAAACCGCAGGTTCCCATTTCTGTATAGAGTAAGCCGGTCGTATCGTGGTGCATCACCGGTGCCGGCATAGGTAAAGCTGTATTGGAAGTTCAGGTGCTCGTTGGGTTTAAAGCGTACCTTTTGCAAGAAGTTCCATTGTTCGTAGCCACTGAAGCGTTGAATAAGCGGATTACTGTTGGGTACGATTGCGTCTGCATTGTTTTCTCTTACTACGTATTCCGGGCGAAGATAAGTTGGCGCAGGTCCATGTTTACCCATTTTAAGATCATCGAATTTACTGTAAGAAACAGATGATAACAGTGCCCACTTTTGCCATCCGATATTTACATCGGCGTGCAGGGTGTTCTCCCTGTTAGCAGTGGAGTATCTTGCCAGTGCGCTTCCTTTTATCAATGTCTTTTTATCAGTAGCGAGGCGCGGCTCCAGGGAATGAAAATCCATTACGCCTCCAATAGCGTCGCTGCCGTAGGTGAGCGAACCGGGACCAAAGACCACTTCAGCGGTTTCTATGCTTAGCGGGTCAATGCTGATCACATTCTGCAGGTTACCGCTTCTGTATATGGCGTTGTTCATTCGAACGCCGTCTACTACCAGCAACACGCGGTTGGTGGCAAAACCTCTGATCATAGGGCTGCCTCCGCCAAGCTGGCTTTTTTGAATAAACACCGTTCCTGTCTGTCCCAGCAGGTCGGCTGAAGTTTGCGGATTATTGCTGATGATCTGAGACCGGCCTATCTTATATATCTTATTGGGTATTTCACTCATCTTCACCTCCCACTTGTTGACTGAAACAATTACTTCTTCCAGTTGCTTGTGTGTGGAAGTCGTGTCAACCTGTGCAAACGAAAACGTGTAGCTACAAAAACCTGCGATGGAAAGTATTGTCTTTTTCATTTCAGTCAATATAAACCTATCTCCGCAGTTTCTTCCGCTTCGAAAGCGGCATTGTTATCAACTTGTTAATTGGTGATTATAACTGGCCAATATCATTTCGCTGTCAATACATCAATAAAAACTACTTTTAAAAGATCACTATTGCCGGGCCAGAAGCTTGTTCTGGCCCGGCATTTCCTGAACTTAAAGCAAGTGACATGAAAGTTATTATTCCGCTTACGTGCAGTCTGTTATTTTCGGCAACGGTGTATTGTCAAAACGGTCTTTCGACAAATACAAATCCGGAGGCTGCCAGGCCCGTGAAATATGATGTTTCGCCACGGCTGGCTTTAGTGTTGCCTTCTGCTGAAGATAGCCTCACACCCCCATCTCCCATAGCTGCTATAACAAACCGCGCCATCGACAAAGCGCCGGTGCAAAAGACAAGATTCGCGAATGCCAATGTTGAGCAAAACTATTTCGGTAAGCGTGCCGCGCCTGAACTGCTGACGAGTTTTGAGGGGCTTGGCGAAGGTTTTCAGGGGCCACAAGGCACGGCTACCATGCGTAATCCTTCTGATAACACCCTTGCTGTTGGCCCGGACCATATCGTGCAAATCGTAAATACCAGGATGGCCATTTTTACGAAGAAGGGCACCCGCTTTGAGGAAACGGGAAAGGTATTGTATGGCCCTGGTGAAACGAGGAATGTTTTCAAGGGCTTTGGTGGTCCTTGTGAAAAGATAAACAATGGTGATGCGGTGGTGCGCTATGATCAGCTTGCCGATCGCTGGCTGATCGTGATGCCTACTTTTACGCGCGCGCTTTCGCGGCACGATAGCTCTGTAAAACTGCCGCAGCCCGGCAAGGCTGAGTTGCTGTATCAGCCACCGCCATCGGTAGGCGATACAGCCCAAATCCGGAGAGTTAGTCCCCGGCCCCCGGCAACGGAGGGAAGTACTTATTGTATGTGCTATGCCATCAGTACCGGTCCCGATCCTTTTGGCCCTTACTATCGTTACGAGTTTAAAAGGCAATTGTTTCCTGATTACCCGCGCCCGGCGGTATGGCCAGATGGTTATTATACTTCTACCAGCACAGGCGATGGCGTAATCGAGCGGCATGCTTATGTGGTGGACCGGGAGAAAATGCTGAAGGGTGAAGAAGCCACTGAGCAATCTTTTATTATTAAGGATGTCAACTTTTTGATCAATGCAGACCTGGATGGTAAACAACTTCCTCCACCTGGTGCGCCCAATATTATGATGGCCGCAGGAGGATCGCAATTGAATAATAATTTTACCGATGATGGCATTTATGTGTGGAAGTTTCATGTGGATTGGAAGGACCCTGCCAAAACGAAGCTGGATGGTCCGGTGAAGATACCTGTAGCGCCTTATACTTATTTGTGTAATGGCCAGCTGACCAAATGCGTACCGCAGCCGGGTACGGATGTGCGGCTCGATGCGCAAGGTGATAAACTGATGGCGCGCCTGGTGTATCGCCGGATTGGTAAACAGGAATCCATTGTTGGTCTGCATTCTGTGAATACTGCTTCCGGTGGTGGCGGGGTGCGCTGGTATGAGTTCCGGGTAGACAAGGACCGGAATGTGAATCTTTTCCAACAAGGCACTTATGCTCCCGACAACAACTACCGATGGATGGGCAGTGTGGCCATCGATGGAAAGGGAAATATTGGGATCGGCTATTCTTTTGGTGGTGCGTCGCATTTCCCGGGCCAACGTTTTGCAGCGCGTCTGGCGGGTGATAAAAAGGGTGTACTGACTTTGAATGAAACGATCTTAGTGGTGGGTGAAGCTGCGCAAACGTCTACGCTTCGCTGGGAGGATTATACGCAAACGGCCATCGATCCCAGCGATGACAGAACGATCTGGTATGTGGGGGATTACCTGAAAGTGAATGCCAAGAATTATTCAACGCGGATAGGCGCCTTCCGGATAGGAAAATAAACCTGATCCGATGATTGCCCTGTTTTGGGCATGAAACCTGTAAGTCAATGGCTTACAGGTTTTTTAATATAACAACACTCCTTTTCTGCTCAGGCTGGTATGCTTATTGAATGTGCTGCCTGTAATTAAATAAAATCCTCATTTATGAAGAAGCAGTTAATCACCTTGTTGTTTGTTGCAAGTGTACCTCTATTGATGACAAGCTGTGTGGCTAAAAGAAAGCTGGTAGCCGCCCAGGGCACGATCAGCAGCCTGCAGGCGGATAGTACGCGGCTCGAGCAGAAAATAGCCGGTCTGCAAACGGAAGTTTCCGGTCTTAAACAAAACCTGGCTGATCTTAACCAAAAAATGGATGCCAGCAATCGTGCAGCCGCAGGCACCATCGCCAGTCAGAAGAATGCTTTGCAAAAGAGTGAGCAGGAACTGGCAGACCGTCAACGTAAACTGGAATCTCTGCAATCATTACTGGAACAACAAAAAAAGAATGCCGATGCGCTGCGCCAGAAAATGGCTGATGCGCTTGTCAAGTTCAACTCCAATGAGCTGAGTGTGTCTGTAAAGAACGGTAAGGTGTACGTGAGTCTGCAGGAAAATCTTTTATTCCCTTCCGGCAGTGCGACCGTCAATACGAAGGGAAAGGAAGCGCTGGGTAAGCTTGCCGAAGTGCTGAATGCCAATCAGGACATTACTGTAAACATCGAGGGGCATACGGACTCTATTCCTATCCGCACCCGGTTTGAAGACAACTGGGCGCTTAGTACCGCCCGGGCTACCAGCATTGTGCGTATTCTCACCAAGGACTACCAGGTAGATCCGGTGCGTGTAGTTGCTTCTGGTCATAGTCTGTATGATCCGGTGGATGCAAACGCCACGCCGGAAGGAAGGGCGAAGAACAGGAGAACTGAAATTATTTTATCGCCCAAGCTGGACGAATTGTATAAGTTGATCAATGGTTAGACCGGAATAGAAACGAACAAGCCGCCGCCATTCATTTGGAGGCGGCTTTTGTTTGTAGGTGGTTACACATCTTTACCTATATTGACCAATCGGCCCGGGGAAAGCTGCCTTTAGAAATATATCCTTACCTTAATTCTCATTACCCTGATCTAATTCCTTTTTTAATTCCGGTATATGAGTTTACAAAGAAGAAATTTCCTTAAGCTTTCCGCCAGTACGGCCGCGTTGTTCTCTGGCATCAATATCATTAAAGCAAGTTCACGCACTGACTCTTCCATCTTCGACGGCCTGCAGTCCATGACTGCCGATGCCGCGCCTATTACGGTGGAGGAAAGAAAACAACGTATTGCCAAGGCGCAGCGGCTGATGGCTGAAAACAAGATCCAGGCACTTATATTGGACTCTGGAACATCCCTGATGTACTTTACCAACATTCGTTGGGGTGCGAGCGAGCGGACCATGGTGGCCATTATTCCGGCAAAAGGTGACGTGAAATATGTGTGTCCTGCGTTTGAAGCAGAAAGGTTCCGGGAACTGCTGACTATTGGCAGTGAAGTAAAAACCTGGGAAGAACATGAAAGCCCCTATAAACTAATTGTGGATGTGCTGAAGGGCTATGGTATTACCGACGGCAATGTAGGCATAGAAGAGCGCGTAAGGTTTTTTGTTTATGATGGTGTCCGTAAAGAAGCACCGGGCATCAACTTTATCAGCGGCGACCCGATAACGATCCCGTGCAGAATGATCAAGTCTGCCGCAGAACTTGCCCTGATGCAAAAAGCAAATGATATCACGTTGGCTGCTATAAAAACTGCTACAGACAATTTAAAGGAAGGCATGACCAATGCTGAGTTGTCGTCGTTTATCAGCGAAGCACACCGTAAGCTGGGCGGTACGCCTGGCGGTGCTTTGGTGAATATTGCACAATCCTCTGCGTTGCCGCATGGGAGCATCAAGCCTGTGCAAATTAAAAAGGGGGATATCGTGTTGATGGATTGTGGCTGTTCCGTATATGGATATACGTCGGATATAACCCGTACCGTGGTATTTGGCGCTGCTCCAACCAAACGTCAGCGCGAGATCTGGGATCTGGAGAAAAAGGCGCAGGCTGCAGGCTTTGCGGCTGCCAAACTGGGCGCTCCTTGTGAGAACGTCGATATCGCTTCCCGTAAAGTATTGACGGATGCAGGTTACGGACCGGGTTATAAATTGCCTGGCCTCCCCCATCGTACGGGGCATGGCATTGGCATGGATGGCCACGAATGGGGCAATATGGTGCTGGGTAATAAGAAAACACTTGAACCGGGTATGTGCTTTAGCATCGAACCCATGATCGTGTTGCCCGGAGAGTTCGGCATTCGCCTCGAAGATTGTGTATACATGACGGAGGCCGGCCCTAAGTGGTTTACGCAGCCAAGCTTGTCGATCGATAAACCTTTTGATGCATAAGTGCGTTTCAGCCTGCTAAAACTACTATATTAGCATGATCAAAAGCTAATACCAATACGATGCGTCCCCAACAGATAGGCCGGCTGTCGATACCCACTGCCAAAGGGTTTGAGGTACGGGAAATTGATAAAATAGAGTGTTTGGAATCAGACAAACACCTTACCCACGTTTACCTCGAGGATAAAGAAGTAATCACCAGCATAATGATGCTTCGCTATTTTGAAGACGAGTTGAAAGGTCATCCTTTTGAACGCGTTCACAACCAAACCCTGGTAAACCTTTGTAAGATCAAAGAATATTCCCGGCAGCAAGACCTGCTCATTCTTTGCTCTTCCAAACGCGTGAGCATTTCCCGGGAAAAAGGAAAGAAGGTCCTGAAATTCCTCAAGTCCTCGCTCGAAGAGGAGGAAAAGACTACGGATATGCGCGATAAAGTGGGCTCCCTCATCGTGCAGGGCGGCCAGGCACAGCACCAGATCCTGCCGTTAAAAAAAGGACTGCAACTGGTAGGCCGTAAAAGCCAGTTGAAGCCCTGTGATGTAATGATCGAGACGGAAGATAAGGTCATGAGCCGTAATCACTTTTACATCGACAGCCGGGAGAATGAATATGGTGATTACGAATCTTTTATCTTTATTAAGGAGCCGGTAAAAACCTTGCTCAACCAGCTTCCCCTGGAGCCTGGCCAGGAATATCCCCTCACCAACAGATCAGTGATCCGGGCAGGCGAAACGGACATCGTTTTTGTGGCGCTCGCTTCCCTTGAAGAAGAAAAGTAAGTACCGCTACCCGGGTTCCGGTGCAGGTTATGGTTCAAAACCTACCGGTTATTGCTATTTACCACTTTGCCGCCTTTGCAGTCGTGAACTTTGACTTATCAAAAAACACAAATTATGAAACAGTCAACTTCACGCACACGCATCCTCCTCCTCAGTTTTTGCTTAATCCTTTCATTAACAGCGGCTAATGCGCAGCCTACTTTGGTAAGATCCTGGAATAACAATGGCTATTACCAAACGGGCTCCGGCTCCGTATTTACCTGGAGCGGCAGCACACTGAATGGATATTGCCATGGCTACGGAACCATCCAATGGTACGACAATGGGAATCCTTCTTTTAAGTATATTGGAGGAGTTAAAAACGGAAAAAATGAAGGGTACGGCACTTACTACAACGCCAACGGTAACAGGTCATACGCAGGCTATTGGCAAAATGATGTGCGCGAAGGCTATGGCACCAGTTACAACAGTGATGGAAGTATTTATCGTCAGGGATACTATACCAACGACGCGTTTAAGTATGAGGACAATGCAGATGCTGTGGCAAAAAAATGTACCAACTATATTATCAACAATGAGTTTGATGGCGGCATCAACCGGCGGTACACGATCCTGAAATGTATCTATGACACCGATAACAAACTGGTTGAAATGGAAATTAGGATCACTTTCAACGGCGATATTATCAATACCAATTCCTATGCCTGCACCCTGGCTATTAAAAACTACACTACGCTTTCAGCAGAGGTGGTCGATTGTAATGAAAGGGCCGAAACATATCGCCGTGATATGAGGGATCTGAAGATCGCTGTGAAAGTGTATGAGATACTCGACACATTGTCTCAAAATTAATCATACAGATTACTTAACTGTATTGAACCCAGACCATGAAGATGATATATACAGCAATTTCCCGGCAGGGGCTGCGCGAACAGAATGAGGACAGCATTTATCCGGCCCCCGGTCAGGTGCCTGCCCAGGATGTTAACCTGTTTATGGTGTGTGACGGTGTTGGCGGTGGCGCCAGCGGAGAAGTAGCGAGTCAACTTACCTGCACAGCAATAGCCGCTTATTTTGAGCAACAGGTAAAAGACAAGGAAAGTGGTGGGCAGGAAGTAAATGCGGCCGTGCAGCAAGCCGAAACCATGCTCGAAGCTTATAAGCAACAACATCCTGACAGCCATGATATGGCCACTACCCTCGCGCTTTTGCACAGTCATGCCGGTGGCATCACCATCGCACATATCGGTGACAGCCGCGTGTATCATATCCGGAACGGACATGTGATCTTTTGCACCCACGACCATACCCTGGTCAATGAGTTCGTGACTTCGGGTTACCTTACGGAAGAAGAAGCTGCCCATCATCCGAAGCGTAATGTGATCACCCGGGCTATTACCGGCGCCAGTGAACCCGTAACGGCAGATGTGCAGATCGTACAACAGGTGGTGCCCGGCGATCATTTTCTGCTATGCAGCGATGGTGTGTGGCAATGCCTCGACAGGCAGTTCATACAGGAGTATTTCGATCCTGAAGCGATTGCGGAAGGACATACACCTGCGGTGATCCTGCAAAAGATCGACGAGATCTGTTCGGTTCATTCCGCCGATAATTATTCCGCTATTATTGTACAGGTTATTCTTTAGCCCACCCACTATCTTTCGATTTATGAGAAAACAATGGATATTTCGTTTGTTGCTGACCTGCTTACTCACAGGCGCTATCGATGTACTTCAGGCCCAGGACGACTGTGCTCATTATACCAACCAGTATGAGCAGCTGCTGAAGAACAAAGATCTGATCGCAGCGGATAGCCTTGTTGCCTTGTTGCGCGTTATACAGGCACTGCGTTGCCCACATGATGCAGCCCTTATCAATCGAAAAAAAGAAAACCTCGCCCGGCTCTATCGGGTTACCATGACCGGCAATACCGGCTGGGCAACTATGTCAACCAAACAAAACGGCTACCTCGTCAGCATCAATCAGGAATTTGCCATCACGGGTCAGCTAAAAAATATTCTTGAATTTGATCGTATTGCCGACGACCTGTACCGGATACAGGATACGCTTGGAGGCTACTGGCTATTCCACAAAAGCGGCCGGTTCGTTACCAGCACTTCCTACGACAGTATCTGGAATTTCGATGAAAATGGTTATGCCGGTGTACAGAAGGATGGCAAAATAGGCGTTATTGATAAAGCAGGAAAAGAGATCGTGAAGCCGGAGCAACGTTCTTTCACAGCAGGGATCAGTAATTTGCGGGTAGATCGTAAATATGGCTTTATTAATCAACAGGGGAAAATAATAGTGCCAGCTATTTATCAATGGACATGGAACCTGGAAAATGGGTCAGTACTGGTATGCCCCGACAGTAGCACATATATTTTTATTGATTTAGCCACGAAGGAAACTACTACGTATAATAGTGTAGATTTTTTTGAAAAAGATTTCAGCGCTCTCATTCCAAGAACCGCCATCGTTAGCATAAAATGGAAATTTGGCATAGTTGATGGGAAAGGCAGGTTATTGACAGATTTACAATACGATTACATATCCCGTTTCAATTTTTACAATGAAAGGCTTGTTGTTACTAAGTTGTACAAACAAGGCGTGATAGATCGTTTCGGAAAACCGATCGTACCTCTTCAATATGTCGAAAGTCACAATCGATATTCAGAAGGTTATTTAGGAGTGAGCGAAAATTACAATAAGTGGGGATTTATCGACACCACAGGAAAGCCGATTACATCGTTCGCATATGCAGGTGTATCCCCATTTGGTGAAGGACTTGCCGGGGTTAGTAATGGAAGTTTATGGGGCTTCATTGATAATCAAAATGAGGTGATCATACCTTTCAGTTACGAATCTGCCGGAACATTCTCTCAGGGATTATGTCCCGTAAAAGTACGTGGTAAATGGGGTTATATTAATAAGGCGCAGGAAATGGTAATCAAAGCGAAATATGATTGGGCTAACTCGTTTCATGAGTTCGGGCAAGCCATGGTTACAAAAGATGGGCGTACTTTCTGGATTGATAAAAAAGGTATAGAGCAAAAAAAGTAAATTTTCTGAACCCTTAACAACAGTGTACCGTGTATTTATCACCTGATACTATATTAAAAAATAACTGTTACCGCATTATCCGTGTCATCAAACCCGGCGGATTCGGTATCACTTACCTGGCCAATGAGATCGGCTACTATAAAGAAACGGGCTTTGGCAAAGAGTATGACACCTATGATAAGCCCAAAGCCGTAGTGATCAAAGAGCTGTATGTGGATGATTATTGCTACCGCCAACCGGACAATTATATTACCATCAGCAACGCAGCCCGGAAAAAAGATTTCCAGAAAATGGTGCAGAAACAGCTGGAAGAGGGCAAGATCATCCGTAGCCTCAAGCACACCAATATCATCAATACCCGTGATATTTTCGAGGAGAATGGCACGGCCTATATGGTCATGGACTATATTGAAAGCATCGACCTGGACCAGTATATCCGCGATCGTGGCTATCTCGACCGGAAAAGAGGCCTCCTGTTCATCCGGCAGGTTATCTCCGCTGTCAAATACATTCATGAACGCAGCATATTGCACCTCGACATATCGCCCAGCAACCTCCTGATGAGGGTGATCAGGAATACGGACGATCCGCAGGATTACCAAACGACCGACGAGCTGCTGCTCATCGATTTTGGCGCCTCGCTCACCTATGGCAGTGATGGGGAAAGACAGTCGCAGACCTCCCAGCTTGTCACCGGCCTCAAGCGAAATTATGCGCCTAA
The DNA here is from genome assembly GCF_059502485.1 of Paraflavitalea sp. NCBI lineage: Bacteria > Pseudomonadati > Bacteroidota > Chitinophagia > Chitinophagales > Chitinophagaceae > Paraflavitalea > Paraflavitalea sp. Next base: position 215,273 of record NZ_JCACET010000009.1, on the reverse strand, counting down.
TGAACAGCAGGATATCGACAACCTGAAACATTTTGATGCCAGCTTTGACACCTATGCTATTTGTTCCACCTTTTATTATTTGCTTACGCGAACAGCGCCACCGCCCGGTTCGCTTCTGATATCAGGGCGGGAGAAGCTGATCCCCCCTTCTGTGTTGCGCACGGACAACACCATCAGTGATTATATCGATGCCATCATCGAAAAAGGTATGAGTATTTATTATAGGCAGCGTTTCAAAGAAGTGATCGAGCTGGAAGCCAAGCTGGAAAAAGAACATGCCTACCAGGAGCAGCTGCTGCGGCTGGAAAACCTGCCTGACAATGGGCTTCCGGGCGAGTTATTGAAAGCGGTAGAGGAAACGGAAGCCGCCTTTCTTCCTACGGCATCGCTGGAAAAAATAAAAACAGCTTTGCAACGCCGCATCCGGGAACAGCAGGATAGAGCCGTTTATCAACGATTGGTGGAGCACGCCACAGAGCGGATGGCGAGCGGCAATTATAAAAAGGCATTGGAAGATCTTGAAAGCGCGCTGCACCTGAATCCTGATAATGCAGAGCTCATTGCTAAAATAGCCCTGTGCAGGTCCAAAGTAGAGGAGCTATCTGCCCAGGAAAAATTCAGCAGTCTGTTGAAAGAAGCCAGGGAAGCTATCAGCAACCAGCATTATGCCATTGCCAAAGCGACCATCAATATGCTGCTGCAATTGGGCCCTGCCGACCAGCGCGAGGTGCTGCTTATGCTGGAGCAGATCAGGTCTGTTGAACAACAGGCTGAAGAGGAAATAGCCAGCAAGCTGCGGGAAGCAGTGCGGCAATATGAATCGGAAAACTTCAGGCAGGCAAAGGATATCCTAAGTACTCTCCCGGCCGCAAAGCTTAGGGAGGAACACCAGGTTATATTGTCACGTATGGCGCAGCAGGCAGACCAGTATGATGCCTTGCAACAATTCATTCTGCCTTTTGAGGAGGTGAAGAAGCGGTCGCCTGAAGACGTCATCAGCAATCCTGACGGGCCAACCGCAATGCTTCTCACGGCCTTTAAAAGCAAAGCGGCACAGGTGGAGCAGCTTCAATTGCCGCATGTCCGGCTGGAACATCTCTTCACGGAAGCCGCTCAGTGGATAGCAGCTTACCAGCAAGCCCGGCTGGCCATCGAAGAAGAAACGGAAGTACAGGTTGGTAGCCAGTTCCCACAGGCAGCTACTAAAAAACGTCCTCCCCTGCGACTGATCATAGGCACAGCCGCCTTGCTGATCATTGCTGTTCCCCTTATTGTTTGGCTGCTGCAACCCAAAGCAATAGCTACTACCACAACCGGTCAGTCTGCAGCAGCAGACAGCCTGCCTGCAGACGTACCGCAGCAATCGGGCAAAGCCAATTTTGTGGAACCTGTATTAGGATACACCATGGTTTATGTACAGGCGGGAGCCAATAAAAAAGATACCAGTCAACAGGATTTTTATATAGGAGAAACGGAGATCACCCAGGCCCAGTGGAAAAAAGTGATGGGCAGCAATCCGTCACAGCACCTGGGTTGTGACGATTGTCCGGTAGACAGAGTCAGCTGGAATAATATTCAGGTATTCATTCAAAAGCTCAATCAACTCAGCGGCCGGCATTATCGCCTGCCTGCCGTGGAAGAATTTGGATTTGCTGCTTCTGGTGGCGTTGCCGGCAAAGGTTATTATTATCCTGGTGATGATAGCCTGAATAAAGTGGCCTGGTGGAAGCGCAACAGCCAGGATGCAACACATGCAGTCAAAACCAAAATGCCGAATGAATTAGGGATCTATGATCTGTCTGGCAATGTATCAGAGATCACCGGCACAGAACATCAGGGTCATTATTGTATTGCAGGAGGTAGTTACATCGATGATTCAACAGGCGCTTATAATGGTTTGGAAACGCACTTTCATGGCTATTGCCATACCGTGGCCACCCGGTGGGATACCTATAAAATGTACGGTTTCCGGCTGGTATGCGATACCGATAGCATCGTTACTAAACCATCTACTGCTGGTACACAGCCCAATGATCCTGCTGCCGAAGCAGCTCAAAAGGCAGCAGCGAACAAAAAGGCTGCCCGCCAGCTCGCCAATGAAGCTAATCTCTTATTTGGCATGGAAAAATATACCGAAGCAGTGGAAAAGTATAAACAAGCCAACCGGCTGAGCGCCGGTGCGGGGAATGGCGGGTATGATAAATTTATGCAGCGCGCCAATGACATCTTCGAAGCACTAGGCCGGGAAGATGACCGGGTGAAAACATATCGTGCCTATGCTCAGGATATCCAGCGTACAAAGCCGTAGGTGGGCCATTTACTACCATGATGGGGTCCATATGGTCTTACCCTGCTGATTGATGTATCCCATTTTTACATTGGGATATTTGTCGGGGAATATATAGTCTGATGAACTTCCTCCTACGAGTATTGCAGACAGGCCGTTGTCAAATGGTTCGGAATATTCATACATGCATGGTATTATTTCTCTGCCCTGATCATCTATAAAGCCCCATTTTCTGTTTCTTGATACCTGTTTCAATACAGGTTGCGACCACTGTAAAACATCATATACGGGTTGTGCAACTATTTCTCCCGAGGCATTCATCAGTCCCCGCTTCAATTTATTATTGCTCACCTGGAAAAAACCATTGCATTGCTGTGTGCATTGTTCTCCGTATTGCGCTTCATATAGGAATCTTCCAGTTACAGTATAAATTTTACCATCAACATACCGATAGGGCAAAATATCGTTGGTCACAAATTTCAACTTATGAACGATCACAAGTGTATCACCTGGTGAAAGTGGCCAATAGGAAATTGTATGCATTCCATCATCGGGAATGGTAGCTGTTCCGTCTTTTTTCATCAGACCTTTCCCGTGTTCATTGATCCCATATTCCATGTATCCATATTTATATGGACCAAGCCAATTGTACTTTGGTTCGATGATAATCTTTGTTGTTGCATCCATTGCTCCCCACCCTTTCTCCTTTATGTAAAAATTAATTAAACCGTCACTGGATGATTTAATATAACGCGTTTCATAAATGGGCTTTACGATCCAATTCCCCTTTTTATCAATGATGCCGCTTTTCTCGTTTTTATCTTTGTAGCCCCCCGTTGTGTCAACGTACATATTCACCTTTGCGACGCCATCACTGAAGGGCTCCATCAGACTGAACTTAGGTTCTGTAATTATTTTTCCTGTTGAGTCCATTAATCCATAGAAACCCGGGTAGTAGTTCTTTGAACGTAGCTTTGTCATAAACATTCCTTCTCCGTGTTCTATGATTGCTGCATATCCTGTTCTTGCCACTATTTGCAATCTTGAGTTTATAAGAAAAGTAGAGTCACCCAATTCAGCTGTAATGAAATTGTTATTTCCCCCGTATACATAAAGGTTGTCGTAAACAGGCTTGAGCACTACTTTACCGTTGGAATCAATTACTCCCCATAATTTGTTTACTCTTACCCGAAAATAAGGCTGTGCATACGTGGAGGTATGTAGTATAAAAAGGATTAATACAATCAGGATTGTTTTACAGGCTTGCATAATGGGGCAATTGGGGTTAAGAAGTTCTTATGAATCAATAAACCTGTCCGGAAAATAATCTTTTAAAATAGTAAGCTATGTTAAAAACGTTTTACCGTACTTGTTATTGAAAGCGTTTGCTAAAAATTAGCAGGCAGGCTGAAAACGAACGTTTTTCGTACCAAAAGCGTACAGTGGCCATTTTTAGATTATTGCACTTGGTATTGATTATTAATGAGTTATTGAATTGGCACAGACGTGGACTAATGGATAGTATAATAACAGCAAATGAAAAAGCTCCATCTGTTCATATTGTTCTTTTTAACCAGCTTTGCAATCTGTGCACAACAGCCTTATGCAGTTACGTATCAGCAAATCAAAGAATTTCAGGGTGTATATGAATATACCAACCATACCACGCTTAAAATAGCAGCGTCTCCGAAAGATACTTTGCTTTATGCCGTTATAGGCGAGAGTATGTACCCACTAAAACCGGCAGCGCAAGACCTGTTCCTGGATGGAACGAGGAACAAAGTTCAATTCTTCAGGAATAAAGAGAATATGGTGACAAGTTATTCGGTGCGCAATGATACCTTCCGGCTGCTGGACAAAAATGTTTCTTTCCCGGATGCTATCTGGTACGCAAGGCCGGAAGAAGAACGCAAAAACGGTTACCAGTATCGACAACCTACTGATCTGCATGATGGCCTGCGAACAGGGGATGTTGCCACTTCAGGGCTGGATGCGGCTGCACTGAATGGGATGATGCAAAAGATCATCGACGGCACTTATAAGGATGTGCACAGCATATTGATCATTAAGGACGGGAAGCTGGTGTTCGAAGAATATTTTTACCAGTATAACAAAGACAGCCTGCACGAACTCCGCTCCGTTACCAAAAGTTTTATCTCTGCACTTACGGGGATAGCTATCGATAAGGGGTATATCAAATCGAAAGATGAAAAAGTACTTTCCTATTTCCCGGAATACAAGCTGAATAACTTCAGTGAAAGCAAGCAAAAGATCACTGTCGAAAACCTGCTGTCCAACCAGAGTGGTCTGGACTGTGATATCAGCAATAGTCAATCGGAAGGGAATGAAACGAAGATGGGTTATTCTCCGGATTGGGTGAAGTTTACACTGGACCTGCCCATGATCGACTCTCCCGGTGGTAAGGGTATGTATTGTTCCGGCAATCCTGTGACGTTGGGACGCATCATTGAAAAAACGACTAAGATGCCCCTACCCGACTTTGCTGTGCAGACGCTCTTTGCACCGCTGGGTATTACGCGTTTCCAATGGCATTTTAAACCAGATCAAAGCAGTTCGGAAACTTTCTGCCAGTTGTACCTGCGTCCGCGGGATATGGCCAAGTTTGGGTTGTTGTACCTCGATGGCGGCAAATGGAATGGCAGGCAAACAGTGCCTGCGGGTTGGGTGGATCAGTCGCTGGCCAAACACGCTACTGTGCAGAACAATGGCTATGGGTACTTATGGTGGATCAAATACCTGAATGTGAACGGAACGAGGTATTATTACAGGACTGCACAGGGTAATGGTGGTCAAAGGATCAGCGTTTGGCCCGAACAAAATATGGTGACGATCATCACTGCCGGCAGTTATAACAGCCAGTCGTCTTCCGATGAGCTGATTGCCAAATACGTACTGCCGGCTTTTAATAAGCAGTAAAGCCCAGGCTGTCGTCAGATGATTGATTTTGTATGTTGCCGGAAATAGCGACTTTTGCATCCGGAAGGCACTTGCCGACTACTCTAAAAAGATACATCTTGGACGAATCGATCAGCTTAAATAAGTTTATCAGTGATACGGGTTATTGTTCACGCCGGGAGGCAGACAACCTGATCCTTGCAGGACGGGTATTATTGAACAACCGGCCGGCTGTTCCGGGCAACCGGTATAAACCCGGAGACACAGTTGAAGTGGATGGCAGCCTTATGACCGCCGCCAAAAAAGATAAACGTGTATACCTGGCGCTCAACAAGCCGACAGGCATCACTACGACTACTGAGTTACACATCAAGGATAATATTATCAGTTTTGTGAACTATCCTAAAAGGATATTTCCCATTGGCCGGCTCGACAAAGACTCTGAAGGGCTGATCTTCCTCACCAATGATGGTGATATCATCAATAAGATACTGAGAGCCGCGAATAACCACGAAAAGGAATACATCGTACGGGTTAACAAACCCATCGATCATGCATTCGTACAACAGATGTCGCAGGGAGTACCCATTCTCGACACGCGCACATTGCCTTGTAAGGTGCAAATGATGGGGCGTCAAACTTTCCGTATCACGCTTACGCAAGGTCTTAACCGCCAGATCAGGCGGATGTGCGAATACCTCGGTTATGTTGTAGTGGGATTGCAACGGGTTCGCATCATGAACGTCCGGCTTGATAAACTGCCTTTGGGCAAATGGCGTTATCTCAGTGAAGCAGAGATATCATTGCTGATGGAAACTGTAGCTGATTCAAACAAGGAAAATACCGAAAGCAAGCCAGCGTCACATAGGAAGAAGGGGGCAGGGCGCACACAAACTCCGGCCCATCCAAAATCCGGCAATACTTCCAAGGACAAAACGCCAGTTCGTAAAGATGTAGCAACAAAGCCCGCAACCAAGGAAGGCAAATTCCAAACAGGTAAAACGGCAGAGAAGCCCTGGAAGCGTGAAAATGCTGCGCAGAAGTCTGCCAAGGCCCGGCCGGGAAAGGGCTCTCCTCCCCAAAAGAATACGGCAAAGAAAAACGACCATCCTAAAAAGGAAAAGCGATCGGGCGCTGAAGGTTCTTTTAAGAATTTCAGAAGCAAAGGACGTCGCTAACGCTCATCAAAAGGCTTTTCATTGTCGGTCAGGTTTTTGTCAATAAGGAGTAAGTTGGGGTCCAGGATGATCTTTGATGGCTTTTGTGGGATGAGTAGTTTCAGTGTTGTTTGTGCTGCATTGACCCTGATCTTCTTTGTCAGGGTAAGGTGGTCATTCCCGTGTTCGTCTTTTGTATATATGCCTAATTCAAGCCAATCGTTGATTGTTGCATTTCTTTCATTACCCAGGCTATCTACTTGTATTTTTTTCATGTCCAGTGTCACTGTTACTGCATACTGGTTTCCTGTAACTTTTTTATAGTCTGCATGCAGTAGTTTGTTGTCGTATAGGATAACGGATGTAAATAAGTCCCGGATAAGGTATTGCAGGCTGTCGGGGGTGACTTCTCTGAAATAACCCAACAGGTCGTTTGTGGTGGGATACCGGGTAGTGTGTTGTTTCTTCAAACCGGTATAGCTGTTCCAGTCCCTGATAAAACGCTGTAGTGCTTTATTTACACTGTCTTCAGAGATGTAGTGTTGAAATGCATGCAGGTTGATCATTCCTTTTCTGTAGTGGATGTATTCCTGTCCGGACCCTACTAATGCCAATGGTGGTTCATATGTGGCGCCCCCTGTCCTGGCTTTTAAATACTGACTCCTGTTCCATTTCAGCAATTGGTTTACCTTTTCGGCAGGGTATTCTTTTTTGAATACCATCAGGGCGGAGTATTGGGCTAAGGATTCGGAAAGCATCGTCTTGCCCTGTACATGTGCAGGATTGATCTGATCACCCCACCATTGATGGGCCATTTCGTGGGCAACAATGTAAAAAGGCATATCCATGTCTGTTGTGTCATCGATGTTCATGATGAATCCCACGTTCTCCGCAATCGATATTAGCCCGGGGAAAGATTGGCCTCGTCCGCTATACACCGGTGTTTCTGCTATCCGTATCTGCTGATACTGATAAGGGCTGAAGTGCTGGCTGTAATAGTCGAGGGAACGTTTCATGCTCTTCACCATTCTCAGCAGATTGAACGTATGCTCTGGGTGATAATATATCTCAAGGTCAACGGCTTCTTTCTGTGGATGCCAGCGTTCTCTTATGGCCTCGTAGCGTGCTGAATGTATTGCATAGAAATTGGAGATCGGTTTGTTTGTCGAAAAATGAAAGTAACGCCGGTCTTGTTTGGTCCAGGTTGCTTTTAGATTGCCGGGAGCTACGACTGTCTGGTCGGCGTCTGTGCCGGCTATGAGTTCGAAACGGACCTCTTCCCCATCGCCATTCGATTTGCCTTCCTGCAGGGCAACGGCATCGTTGATGGCAGCTCTTCCCGGCCGGGGAGGCAATCCGAATTCAGCACGCATTGCTGCCTCTTCCAGTTCAATATCCGGGTTGTAGCCAATGGTTGGGAAATGATTGTTGTCGAGGAAGGTGCCGTTATATACTACAGCTGTATGGGAACTTTCTGTAAACCCTGTGGGGGTAAAGCGTTGTTTGAATTTCAGTTTTAAAGTATCTCCCGGTTGGAGTGGTTGTGTCAGCTTTAAGATATAATAACCAAATCGTTTATGCGTGCTATCCGGCGTAGTTCTTCCCTCTACTGCAAGGTATTCCAGCTCCACCTCGTCGTCGGGTAGCTTTTGGATGTGGATCTCATGGATTGCTTTTTCTCCTGGATTGAACAGGGTGTATTGGCCTTCTACTGTATATTCTCTTTTGTGGGGGTACAGGTCGAGGTTCAGGTATACTGCAGCTATTCTGGGCTGAGCAAGTGACGTGAACGGTTTTAGCAACTGCTCGTATTCTGCCCTATACGCTTGTTGGGTGGCCCGGGATGCCCAGGTGTTGGCGATATTGGTATTGTAAAAGATATAGCTTCCAGCAATCATAAAGACAATCATTGCTGTTGCCATGATCCGCTTCACCGGGGGCGTAAACTGCAGCCGGCTTTGCCGCCAGCGCTTCCTCCACGCGGTATCCATTCCTCTTACGGAAAAAATAACAGCTATCATAAAAAGCAGCAGGGCAAAGGATATCCAATATAGTTTGATCCACCCGTAAGGCTTCAGCAAGTGACCATATCCATTCATGGCGGAGTAAGGGGGTAGCAAAGAGCCGCCAAAAGTAATAAGGCCGTGATCCAGCCCCAGCATCCTGCATCCGAGGGTGCTTATTGCGATAAATATACCTGCTGCGAGATGCGCGAGGTACTTGTTGTTTACGAGCACCTGCGACGTAAAGCATACTATGCTTAGTAAAAACAGGAAAGGAAAGATCTCAATGAAAAAGGCGGCGAAGTAAAGCGGTAGTTCGTAGTTGTAATATCCGTGGAGTGACTGGAAAAGTATACCTGTACCAATCATGGCAAAAACGAGCAGTACCAGTACCAGCATTAGCCCGAGGAATTTACCGCTCAGGATTATCAAGTTCGAAACGGGCAGTGTATCGACAAGCTGGTTGATCCTGTTGTCTCTCTCTTTCCAGACGAGCTCGCCTGAATAGAAAAGAATAATGGCTGCAAAGAAGATCGCTGTCATTTCCACCAATTCGCTGGTAATAATATAGGTGGCTGGTACATTGTCGACACCATAGGTGGTGCCGAGGTTGAATGAGTTGATGAGCAAGATGCCTATTCCGCAGGCTACGATAGCCTTGAAGGAAATGGTGCTGATGATCGATCTGCAACTGTATAGTGTGATATGGAAAAGCTGAACGATACCGGTTTGTGTGTCTTCCTGTGGCGAAGGCCACGGTACAGGCGCCGATACCGGTTCATCCTGTTCTTTGTTTTCTGTTTTGGCAGTTTGCCGTTTCTTTTGGGTTGCTTTATCTCTTACTACCGTGAAGCTGAAGAAATGGTGTCCCACTGCAAGGGTGACTATTCCAAATGCTACCCAGAGCAGCCGGTTGTACAGCAGTATTCCTGTTAGGGGTACCATTGAAGTAGTGCGTTCAACGGTGTTCCAGGATGAGGTGGCTATGTTGACTGTTTGAAAGGTGAAGGGATCGAGCAGGCCTGTGAGCAAAGATGTGTCCGGGCCATTTGTCAGATTGATCGCCAGCAGATAAACGAGCAGGAAGAAAAATCCCTGGATATAGACGATGAGTAGTTTGCGGCTCAATGCCCCGGTAACAAAAAAGAGCGCGCCACTGAAGAATAAGGTGGGGATCACCAACAACAGGAAGGGCTGCCAATAATGCCAGGCATCAACTGGTATCAATTTGTCCGGATTGTGCCAGGGCATCAGGTCGCCCACCATCATGCCCAATGGTATAGCGGTGAAGATAAATACAAGGATCACCCATGAGCCCAGGAATCTGCCAAGCAGGTAGTCTCTTTTCTTCATGGGATTGACGAATAGCAGTGATTCCATCCTGTGATCAACATCTCTCAATACTGCCACTCCTGTGATCATGGAGGGAATCATCAGGAGCAGGGCTGTCATAATGCCCATTGTTCTTGCTATGATCATGGGCGCATTGCGCTTGAGGGGGCCGGGTTGGCCTTCGTACACGAAGTCCACTGCGACGATGGAAAACAGGAACAGGATGAGGAAGTAGATGTACGTGTTGTATTGCCGGAGACGGTAATTGATCTCGAACCTGCTTATTTCAAACAGCATAGTGATGGTGTTAGGAGTTGATTTGTTATTGCTTTTGAGTGGGTGCAGGTTGACCGAATATCTGTGAGAAGTATACATCGCTCAGGTCTGCTTCGACGGGCCTGAAGCCATCGCCCGGATCACTGTTGCTGAAGATGTGAATGACGGTATTGCCCTGGAAAAGCCGTTCTGCGATTATTGTATGGCTCTTTTTGTATGTGTCGAGCTGGCCTTTGGGAATAGTCTTGCTGAAGACTTTGCCTCTTATGTCTTCAATGGCTTGTAGAGGGTTTCCGGTCAACAGTACTTTCCCATTGCTGATGATGGCCATATGGGGACAGAGTTCTTTCACGTCTTCCACAATGTGGGTGGACAGGATCACAATTGTTTCATTGCCTACTTCACAGAGCAGGTTATGGAACCGGTTTCTCTCTGTGGGGTCGAGGCCTGCTGTTGGTTCGTCGACGATGAGTAGTTTGGGATTAGAGAGTAGTGCCTGTGCTATGCCAAAACGTTGTTTCATGCCACCTGAGAAGGTGCCGAGGTTCTTCTTTCTTTTCTCATAGAGGTTTGTTTTGTGAAGCAGGGCTTTCACTATATCTGTTCGTTCTTTTCTATTGGTGATGCCTTTGAGTACTGCGAGGTGGTTCAGCAGTACTTCGGCTGATACCCTGGGGTATAGGCCAAACTCCTGTGGCAGGTACCCCAGCTTACTTCTTACCTGGTATTTGTTTTTCAGGAGGTCCGTTTCTCCCAGCATGATCGTGCCTTTGTCCGGGTCCTGCAGGGTGGCAATGGTGCGCATCAGGGTGGATTTGCCAGCGCCATTGGGGCCTAAAAGCCCAAACATGCCTACCGGGATGGTTAACGAAACCTCGCTGAGTGCCTGCACGCCGTTCCCGTATGTTTTTGATAATCCTGTTATGGTGAGTATGTCCATTGTCGTTCTTGTGATTTATTTCAAACCTACAGCCGGGTAAGAGGCTTTGCAAATGAGTGTGCCCAAAGCATCCGGCAGAGGGGTATACAGCGTTTGGATCGTGTTGAAGTAATTCCATCACGGTCTGCTGGCTGTTGGACCTGGCTCAGCGGTCGTTTGCCCTATTTATGGGTCAGGTATGGGGCGGTTCATCTGATTATTGGCTTCAACTGCCTATTTTTGGTTTATGCTATCGTTGCTCAAGAAGTACAGTCTGCCAATAATCGCCTTTGTTTATTTATCCTTCCTGGTCATGGCTGCTCTTATGGAGGAGTATGAGCTTCACCTTACGATTGCTGCGCTGTTCTTTACGGGGTTCGTATTTGTGCCCTGGTTGGTATGGCAGATTATATTGGTGGTCAGGTTGCGGCATGAGCGCAAGAAGACGGAACTGCTGCACCTGAAAAGCCAGGTAAACCCGCATTTCTTTTTCAATACGCTTAATAACTTGTATGGTCTGATCAAAACGGACCCTGAGCAGGCGTCGGCGCTGGTGCTTAAATTATCGGATATGATGCGGTATAGTATTTATGAAACACAGCAGGAGGTGGTGGCGCTCGAGAAAGAGGTTGAATACCTGCATAACTATATCGGGTTGCATCGCATGCGTTATCATAAAGAGATTGCTGTAGATATTAAAGTGGATATACAGGAAGGTTACCGGGTAATGCCACTGCTGTTTATCATATTGGTGGAGAATGCTTTTAAGCATGGTGTGGAGAATCTTCGTGACAAAGCTTTTGTTCACGTGACGCTTACGACTGCAGCTAATGAAATCTATTTTGAAATAAAGAATAATTTTGACGATTCGATGGCGCCGGAGGAGGCCGGTATTGGCTTACAGAATCTGAAGCGGAGGCTGGCGTTGGCTTACGAAAACAATCATCAACTGAAGCTGGCTCAACATGATGGGGAATACCTGGCAACGCTAAAGCTGAAAAATTTATGATCAAGTATCTGATAATAGACGATGAGCATATTGCTCATAGTATCATCAAGGGGTACTGTGATATGTTGCCCAACCTGGTATTCCAGCAGAGTTGTTATGATGCCATCGAGGCGTTGGAATACCTGCAAGAACGTAGTGCTGATCTTATTTTCCTGGACCTCAATATGCCCAAGCTGAAGGGATTTGAATTTCTTAAGACTTTGCCTTCTCCCCCTAAAGTGATCGTTACTACGGCTTACCAGGAGTTTGCGCTGGAGGGATATGAGCTCAATGTAGTGGATTATTTGTTGAAGCCATTCAGCTTCCAGCGGTTTGTAAAGGCTGTGAATAAAGCGATGGGGACTTCCCTACCCGCCGCAGGCCCTAAAAATGTTCAGCCAGTTCATCCATCTGCTACCATCTTCCTTCGATCGGATAATAAGCATATACAGGTGAGTGTTGCTGATATTCTTTTCCTGGAAGCGGCCGGCAACTTTGTGAAAGTGGTTACAACGTCAGCATCCGTCCTCGTCAGGGATACGTTTGTCGTTGTTTTAAACTCTCTGCCTCCTGAGGATTTCTTGCAGGTGCACAGATCATTTGCAATAGCCCCCAAGCACATCAAGAGTATCAAGGGTAATCAAATTTCAATGGGGGATCACATTGTACCTATCGGCAAGATGTACAAGACGTACATCAATAGGTTGTTGGGTTAAAAGTTCATGACGCATTTGTGGATGACGCTTACACATAAGGTGCGCTGACTGTGATAATGGTTCCTTTGTCTATTTTACTTTCGATGGATGCTTTGCCTCCGATCAATTCGGCCCGGCTCATGATATTTTGGAGTCCCAGCCCGCTGCTTTTGGGGGGAAGCTGTTCTTTGTCGAATCCGATGCCATCATCTGTGATCGTAAGGTGGAAATGTGGCTGAGCATATTCAAGGTGTATGTCTACTTTTGATGCTTTGGCATGCTTGATGATATTTTGTATGCTTTCCTGTATTATGCGGAAAATGATCAGTTTTTTCTGATTGTCGATGGTTAGTTCTTCGCCAGTAACAGTGAAACTGGCCTGTATGAATTCCAGCTGATTTATTTTTTCTACCTGATTCGAGATTGTTTCTTCCAGCGTGCTATGGCTAATAAACTGGCTGTTCAGGTGTTTGGCTATATTCCTGAGATCTGTCAGGGCATTTCCAATGTGTTCTTTTACTGAAGCGAGTGTTTCATTGTCTTTATGGGGCTTCTCACTCATGAGGTTCACCTGTATTTTGGCAAGGCTAAGTACCTGACCCACATTGTCGTGGATTTCCTGACTCACAGAGTTGAGTGTTTGTTCTTGTATTTCCAGTTTTGCGTTGAGTATTTCCTGTTGAAAGATTTGTTGCATTTTGCTGAGCTGTGTTTTCATTTCAAAATGGCGGAGCGTGTCGGCTTTTCTTTCTGATCCGAAGCGCATGGCTTGTAAAAACGCCAGCAGGAAGGCTTCGATGAAGATGGCTGTCGATACATAGCTGATGGGGAAAAGATGTTCTGGCTTGCCAGTTTGAATATAAATGGCCTCAACGAGGATCAATATAAACCATACCAGGTATGACAGCGCGAACAGGTAGCCCAGTTTGTTGCCGCTTCTGCCAACTGTAATTCCAATAAATGTGCCCAGTAAAAATACATACATGGCAAATGCCTGGTTGATCAATAGTACTGTCATCAGGGGTATGTAGGGCAATGTAAACAGGTAACAGCAGAAGAATAGTGCACAGCTCAGTGTGAACCTGAAGAGCCTGGGATGTTGTTTTCTTAATCCGAAGAATGAAATGCAATAGAATAAAAAGGCGGGCATATCCAATACCGGAACTACCTTATACCAGTACATCAGGTCTATTTCCGGAAAGAAGTATATCGCGTAGCCTTCCATCACCAGTGCAGATGTGAGCAGGTAAAAGAATACAAGGATGGAGTAATTAAGAAAATACAGTTTCCGCAAGGCCAGGAACAAAAAGATATTGATAATAACTGCAAAGAGCAGAATACCGGCATAGATGCCATATCCCATTTTTTGCCGGGCTGCGGTGGTCTCCCATTCTTCCACTGACATCAGTCTGACCGGTATGGCATGCATTAGTGGTGTAAGCCGCACATAAAAAACGGCGGTATTGGCTGGCAGTGGAAAGGCCTGAAAATGGTCGGAAAGGGGTTTCTGACTTATCGGTACTTTGTATCCGCTGCGCATTTGCTGCCATCGCTGGCTGGAATCCTGGTAGTACAATTGGACATCGGGAAGGAATGCCTGCTCAAAGTTCAACACGAGTTGCCGGCTCACCGGCTTATCGATCTCGAATTTCAGCCAGATGATCTTCTCGGTGAAGCCGAAGTTCAACACAGATCGCCGGGTGGCAACAAAACCTGCCTGCACTTTGGGGGATAATACCTCCTCTATGCTTAACTGGCCGGTAACGTCCTCAAAGGAATACGCTTTGTATGGATGTTTATTGTCACCCTGGCCTGCTGCACCAATGCATACGAATAACGAAAGTAAACAAAACAATAGCCGCATCGCTAAAGAGAATTATTGGGATTCTTTGCCAAGGCTGAAAGGCATTTTGATGTTCATTACATTTGACATGATGATCACATAGATAAAGCAATACATGCTGAAGGGTGCATAACCCAGGTAACCGAGGAAGGGCATATTGAAAATACACCAAAAGTCTACATAAGGAATGCAATACTCCCAGTACCCCGGATTGGCTGTATCGATAAACTGTGGTTGTCTATAGCTCAAGTGGTTCCACCATTCAACGCAAAATCCCTGTAGTATCCATACAATGGTCATAAGCATAAATGGTGTCCAGTCGCCCTTATCTCTGATAGACTTAAACGGCGTCCAGATATCGAGAAAGGTCAAGACGGTGATCATGATCGTTAAAGGACCAAGCCATATACCGTAGAAAAGACCATTGGGCAGGTAGCCGAGAAAGAACATTATTACAAATCCGATAATGAGCAGAATGATTCTTGTTGTTTTGGAGTAACTGACCTTCTTGCCCAGTGTAAAGCGTTTGTTCAAGGCGGGGAAGGTTCGCAGCAGCTGATACCATTCAAACGCCATTGGAATGAATGCCGACGATCCTATTACTGCATATAGCAGGAAGTTGCCGGGGGTGCTCATCTTTTTGGCGGCGGGATAGTACCAATTGGTTTCTATGAAGAAGTTAAAATATTCAAAGATCAGCCAACCTGAAATCGATAATATACCCATAGCAATCAGTTCGGCTGTTGCGTTTTTCATCATCGACTTTCCTCCGCTCCTGGCGTACACGATTCCATCCAGCATGAGGATAAATCCCCACCACAGCGGGATCAGGGCCCAATCGACGACCCATTTAGGGCCGGTTAATTTTGCCGCAAAGACTATCAGGATGGCTACCCAAAGTACCAATCCGATCCAGAACCAAAGTGGCAGTTTTGCCTTTTTTACGGGAGGAACAGCCGTGGTGTCTTTCTTAAATCCAAACAAGCGGGGGAAAGCCAATACCAACAATAATAAGAGAAACAGCGCCGAAGCAATCGTGATGGCCAGCCAGTGTAAGCCGGGCTTATCGACTGCTTCTATCGAAGGAAAGTGGAAAAAATCTGGTGGTATTTTCCCTTTTTTTTTGATTAAAAGACCGAAATACGGCGTGTAGAAAATAGCGATCATGGTGAGGAAAAGGATTCCAACTTTCCGGCTCGTACTCATAAGCTGTTTTTGGTATTTTGAAAAATGAATAGCGGTGTTTACAGAATGGTGGACGGCGTAGCGCATTCAGTGGGGGCGGAATACCAATGGAGGATCGGTTTAATCCTGACGGGGATAAATATAGGAATAAACTTCAAATAGTTGTCAGTCACCAGCAACTATGCAAAGCATTGAGTAGAATCACGCTTATGTTGTGGGTGGAAATACTTTGGAGTGATCTTATTCGGCTATTATTACTTTGACACCGGACTTTTCAATTTTATTTACTGTCTCTCTGCTTACTTCACCATCTGTTATTATATAATCTATCTGATCAAGGTTGGCGATCTTGCCTAAGCCGCGGCGATCGAATTTGGAGCTGTCGGCCAGGACTACTACTGTTTGGGCAAGCCCGATCATCTTTTGGTTGAGGCTGGCTTCTACAATGTTGGTGATGGTGAGGCCATGTTCGAGGTCGATGCCGTCTACACCGAGGAACAACACGCCGCAGGACAATTCGTCCAGTATTTTCTCGGCAAAGGAGCCTGCAGTGGATGAGGAGCTTTGATGGACGAGTCCGCCCAACTGGAGTATTTCTACATTGGGGCGGTTGATCAACTCCAGGGCTACTTTCAATGCGGGGGTGATAACTATTATTCTTTTCTCCGGGTACAGCTGGCGGGATAATTCAAATACCGTGGTGCCGGATGCAATGATGATGGAATCATTCTGGCCAATGAGGCTGAGGGCGGCCTTTGCTATTCTTTTCTTCTCGTCGGACTTGATGAATTCCTTTTCATCTATTGGTCTTTCAATGGCGTATGGGTTATTGATGGAGCCCCCTCCGCGGGTGCGGAACAGGAGTTTCTTTTCTTCGAGGAGTTTCAGGTCTTTCCGGATGGTTACCCCGCTTACTTTCATTTCTTCCATCAGCTGGGGGATGGTAACCTGGCCTTTTTCGGATAGTTTTTTAAGGATAAACTGGTGTCTGTCGGTGATCGTATTCATACAATAAAGTTAGGTTTCGCAAAGTTGCCGTTAATTTCCTAATATTTTCAAAGACTTGCAAAGAGTTTACGATTTGGTAAAATTTGTGGGTATTCCCCGCCTCAGTAAAACTTTCAAAGACTTATTTTTTGTTTAATTTACTTTAATTTGGTTTAAGTTGGTTACATTTGGTTTACAATTTTGCCCCAAATGAAAGTAAAGATCGGCTTTTTGGGTCAATTTTGGTTACGATTGCTCTTTCCAAAGCTTTTAATTCATAATAATTTGTTTACAAACGGGTAATGTTTTGTTTAACCAGAGATCATTCTTTTGCAAAACATTAATTCTTTTTAACAAAATGAAACAAAATTAAAGGGGTTAATGGCTTTGGAAAAATTAGTATGTATTCAAAAAACACTAAGCTGTTATGAAAAAAACTCCCTGCTTTGCCATCATCGGGCAGCAAAGGAACTTCCGGCAACTAACCGGTAGCTGGCTACTCAGCCTGTTATGTCTATTTCTCTTCTCCGTGTCTGCCACAGCGCAGTCGAAGCGCATCACCGGCAAAATAACTGACGAGAACAACAAGCCTCTTGAAGGGGTGAGTGTGAGCTTGCGGAAAACCGGATCGGGTACTACCAGTAATGCGGATGGTGATTATGCGCTTACTGTGCCCAACTCCACCGATGTGCTGATCTTTTCGATCGTGGGTTATGGTGAAAAAGAAATGACCATCGGTGACAACACTGTTATCAATGTAACGCTTCAAAAGGATGCCGCTGGTTTAAATGAAGTGGTGGTGGTAGGTTATGGTACGCAAAAGAAGGGCAACCTGACGGGTTCCGTTTCCGTGATCAACAGCACTCAAATTGAAAGACGGCCCAACACTTCTACTTCGAATGCTTTGCAAGGGCTTGCTGCGGGCGTAACGGTTACTTCGCAGACGGGTTCTCCCGGTGGCGATGGCGGTTTGATCCGTATCAGGGGTATCAACTCGTTCGGCGGGTCCAGCAGTAACCCGCTGGTGATCATCGATGGGGTTGCCGGATCGATCGATGACGTGGATGTAAACCTCATAGAATCCATCTCTGTATTGAAAGACGCTGCTTCTTCTGCGATCTATGGTTCAAGAGCGGCCAACGGTGTGATACTGGTTACTACCAAAAGAGGAAAGGATAAATTGTCTGTGAACTATAAAGGTTTCGTGGGCAAGCAATCAGCTACTGCCATACCTAAGGTAACAGACGGGTTAACATACATGCGTGTGTTTAACGATGCGAGCATGAATGATAATGGTATCAAGATCTATAGTGACCAGGATATCGAGAATTTCAGGAAGGACTTTGAAGCGAATCCGAAGAATTACGATTGGCAGGATGCGATATTGACTGGCAGCGGACTGCAGCAAAATCATTTCATTTCTTTGGCTGCCAATACCGGTATCGTTCGTGTAGCGCCTTCTTTGAGCTTTACTGACCAGGAAGGGATCATCAAGAATACCAACTTCAAGCGTTATATCTTCCGTAATAACCTGGACATCACGCCCAGCAAAAAGATCAATATCCGGTTCGACGTTGCTGTGACCAACCGGGACAGGCGGCAGATCGCTGATGAGGGTACTATCTGGAATTACCTCGGACGGATGCCTACCAATATTCCTATCCGCTATGGCGATAAGTGGTCTGACGGCTGGGTAAAGATCAACCCCGTAGGTTATATCCAGGATGGCGGTAACCGTAAAGTCAATAACCTCGAGTTTTACGGCAACCTTAACCTGACTTATAAGCCGGTTGACTGGTTGTCGCTGACCGGTATGTTTGCTCCGCGCTACCTGACCGCCAATGTGCACACTTTCCGGAAAAGCGTGATGACTTATTATAAGGATGGATCGGAAGCCGGTGCGGCCAATACCTTCACTGAGTTGAGCGAGTCGGCGATGCGGTATTTCTATGGTACTTATCAGTTCCAGGCTACTGCTCAAAAGAGCTTTGGTGATCACAACTTCAGTCTGATGGGTGGCGCTTCCAGGGAAACATATGATGAGAAGTTGTTGTCTGGCTACAGAAGGGATTTTGTATATACCAATTATGAGCAGCTGACTGCCGGTGCCGACAATGCTACTAAAGATAATAATGGTACGCAGAATCAGTGGATATTGTTGTCTACTTTCGGCAGGTTCAATTATGATTTCCGAGGCAAGTATCTGTTTGAAGCCAACCTGCGGTATGATGGTACTTCCCGTTTCATAGCCGACAATCGCTGGGCGGCGTTCCCCTCCTTCTCTGCCGGCTGGGTTGTTTCGAAAGAAGATTTCTGGGACAAGTTTAGTCCTGTGGTGAATATGCTGAAGGTGCGTGCTTCCTGGGGTAAGCTGGGTAACCAGAATATCGGTTCTTCTTATTATCCTTTTGCTGAGGCTTTGTCGCTGGGAAGTGTTTCGATGGGTGGCAATGTTTACCAATCGATCACGCAGAGTACGCTTTCCAATCCTAACCTGCGTTGGGAAGAAACAGAGATGAAGGGTATTGGCTTCGATGCGAATTTGTTCAACAAGTTTTCTGTAACGTTCGATTATTATGATAAGAGAACGGATGGCATCCTGCTTAAGTTGAATACCTCACAGCTTACGGGTTTGGCATCTCCTTATCAAAATGCTGCGGTGGTAACCAACAAGGGTTGGGAAGTGACTGCGCGGTATGATAACAAGTGGGGTGATTTCCTGCTGGGTGTAGGTTTCAATGTGTCTGATGTGAAGAACAGGATCGTTGATATGAAGGGGCAGACTTCCGGTGACCTGTTGCGTCAACAGGAGGGTTATTCTATCAACTCTATTTACGGTTACATCGCTGATGGTCTTTACCAAACACAGGAGGAGATCAATGCCGGTCCGGTGCAGATCGGTACGCTGAAGCCTGGTGACGTTCGCTACAAGGACATTGCCGGTAAGGAGGAAAATGGTAAGCAAGTTCCTGATGGAAAGATTACCGATGCCGACAAAGTGATCATCGGCAGCACTATTCCCCGCTATACTTATGGAGGTAACCTGGACCTGGGATGGAAGGGTTTTCGCCTGAGTGGTTTTGTGCAGGGAGTAGGTAAAGTAGATGGTTACCTGAATGCGCATTATGTGATCCCGGCTGCGAACTCCAGCGCTGTGAAGCCCTGGCAGCTGGATTACTGGACGCCTGATAACAGGGATGCTGCGTTGCCACGGGTATCTGTTACTTCTACGAATAATACACAGAACTCCACTTTGTGGATGAGAAGTGCTTCTTATCTCCGGTTGAAGAATATTCAATTGGGTTATGAAGTGCCTGCCATCTTCCTGAAGAAGGTGGGCCTGCAAAAGGCATTTATCTATGTGAACGGTCAGAATCTTTTCACGCGTACCAAATTTTATGATGGGTATGATCCTGAGATCAACTTTGATGCCGGTGCTGCTGATGGTGTGTCATTGGGCGGCGGTAATTACTATCCTCAGGTTAAGGTATTCACTTTTGGTATCGATATTAAATTCTAACAATCATGAAACGTATTCATTCTATCAATACAATCGCTGCAATAGCAGTTGGGTCAATACTGGCTTTGACTTCGTGCAAACCAGACCTTGTTTCGCTGAACGGTCCTTCTACAGGCGCTTTCCCTGCCAATGCCAAAGAGGCTGAAATGGGATTGTTTGGCGCCTATCAGAACATCAGCAAAGTCGATGCTGCCAGTACTCCTATCTGGCATGTAATGGATAATATCACTGACATTGGTTTTGCCCGGCCGGGTACGAATTATACCTCGCCGATCACCAGTGCTATCACTACTGATAATGCGTTGACGAATAAACCCTGGCAGATACATTACCAGACTATCGCCAAGTGTCACACCGTGCTGGACAATCTTGAAAAGCTGAAGCCCACTATGTCTGATGCTGCTTATAAGCAACTGGATGCCGAGCTTCGTTTCATCCGTGCTTATTGTTATTCTCAACTGATCGAGTTGTACGGTGCTGTTCCTTTGCTGAAGCATGCTGTGGACCTCGCCAATGCCAGTGTGCCCAGAACGCCCAAGGCAGAGATCGAGCAATTCCTGCTCGATGAACTGACCGCTATTGCCGACAACCTGCCGCTGTCGCAGGCGCAATTCGGGAATGTGCGGGGATCACGGATCGCTGCCTATATGTTGAAAGCAAGGGTTGCTCTTTATGCCAAAAAGTATAAGGATGCTGCCACTGCCGCCAATACTGCTATTACGCTGGCTGGCAGTCAACATGATCTTACGCCTTTCAACAGCACCATCAGTTTTGTAGGTAAGGACCATACTGCCGGAGAACCTGAGCTGGGCAATATATTTGGCCATGCCGGTTTTAAAACGAGTAAGGAATGGATCTGGATCGCTGAATACAATATGCAGGTGCCGGGCAATACGCACAACCAGCAGTATTATTCTGCTTCGCGTTTGGGTAAAGGTGTTTGTTACTGGGGACCGACGCAAGACCTGATCAATACTTTCCAGTGCAAGGATGGTTTGCCTATTACTACTTCTCCCCTATATGATGCTTCCAAGCCTTTTGAGAATCGTGATCCAAGGCTCGATATGTATTGCGCGCGTCCACATGCACGGTACGTAGGATACCAGTTTGAGCCAGCCACCAGTTTCACGACTGTGAAAAACTACTGGCCTGTGATCACTGGTCAGGCTACTACGGCTCCCTCTGTCGCTAATGCCGATGCTACGAATGCTTTCCGTTCTTTCAGTGGTTATCTCTGGCGCAAACCGATCGACCTGGTTGATTTCAACTCTACTTCTGTAAGTGGCGTGAGTGATCTCGATGTAGGCATCTTCCGCTATGCTGAATTGTTGTTGTTGTATGCAGAGGCCAAGATAGAAGCGAATGAATTGGACAATACCGTATATAATGCCATCAACCGCGTGCGTACGCGTGCTCAGATGCCTAACCTGCCTACCGGCTTAACGCAGGATCAACTGAGGACTGCTTTGCGCTATGAGCGTAAAGTGGAGCTGGCTAATGATGGTTTACGGTGGTATGACCTGCGCCGCTGGGGCATTGCCAACAAGGTAATGAATGGTTATATCTACCTGAACAGGGATGCGAAGGCGTGGACAAAGGACGTGCTGACGGGATTTGACGAGAGTTATACACCGATCTATAATCGTACGGAGGCTATCAAGTATTTCACTACGCAAGAGGTGGTTTATAAGGTGAATAAGGATGAATACTGGCCTGTACCGAAATCAGAGATGGATGCCAACAAAAAGCTGGAGCAAAATCCTGGTTATTAAAATGGAATTGTGTTGTAGTAAAGATCATTAAGTTCACGGAATGAAAGTATTGCTTAGCCCTTCAAACAGACGCTGGTGGATCGTTGCCATTATTTTTCTGGCCATCGTGTTCAATTATGTGGACAGACAGATCGTGTCGATACTGAAGCCTGTGCTCAAAGCATCGTTCAGCCTGGACGATGGTGGTTATGCAACTATCCTGAACATCTTTACTGTTTGTTATGCCGTGATGTATCCTGTGACGGGATGGATGGTGGACAGGTTTGGTGCGCGCAAAGTGATGTTCTACGGAATTATAACCTGGTCGCTGGCTTGTATTGGTGGTGGTTTATCCAGGACCATCGGTCAGTTTGGTTTCTTCCGTGGCTTGCTGGGTGCGGCGGAGCCTACCAATTTCCCGGCTCAGTTGAAAGTTATAGCTGTATGGTTTCCCGGTAAGCTGCGCGCTACTGCAAACAGTCTTTGTGTGGCGGGCAGCTCTATCGGGGCCATCATTGCACCTCCTGTGATTGCATGGCTGACGCTGACCTACAACTGGCAGGCTGCTTTCATTACCATGGGGGCCATCGGGTTGTTGATCGCTGTGTTGTGGAAGCTCGTTTACAAAGACCCTCCGGCGGCTGTGCTGCAGGAGGCGACTGCTTCAACAACTGGTGAATCAACTGCGTTTGAGTGGAGGCAATTGTGGGGCACGCGGAGCTTATGGGGCATATTGCTGATACGCTTCGTGAGTGATCCTGTGTGGTACTTCTGTCTGTTCTGGCTGCCGGGTTATTTGCAGGAACAGTCAGGGCTTACGCTTGCGCAGGTGGGCATGTTTGGATGGATACCTTTTTTGTTTGCCGACCTTGGCGCTATTGGTACTTCGGCCTGGTCGGACAAACTGGTGCGACAAGGTTATTCGCCTTTGAAAGCCAGAAAGACGATGCTGACGCGCGTGGCGCTGTTAGCGCCATTGTGTGCACTGACGCCTTATCTCGGTGGCGCGTGGGCCACCCTGGCAGTGTTCAGCATTGTGGCTATTGCCTGTCTCAGCTGGTTGTTTACGATCAGTGTGGTAGTGGCAGAGGCTTTTCCTGTAAAGAATGTGGCGAGTGTGCTGGGGATTGCCGGAGGTTTTGGCGCATTGGGTGCTGTGCTGTTCAACTATTTTGTTGGGCAGTTTATCGGCACTTTGGGTGCGGAAAAAATATTCATCGCGATGGCGTTCTTGCATCCGCTCGCGGTGTTGATCTTATGGACGATGGTGAAGCCGGAAAGGCCATCCATCGAATCGAATAGTAAACTGTAAATGAAAAATAATATGCTGAAAACGATCACAGAGCCAGCCCGGGAGATCCCGGTTAGACAAGAAACTGATGTATTGGTGATTGGTGGAGGTCCTTCGGGGATCATGGCTGCACTGGCCGCAGCTGAAGATGGATTGAAGGTGACACTGGTAGAGAGCCGCAGTTTTGTAGGCGGCAATATGACCATCGGTCTTCCTATTCTTGGTTTCCTGGGACAAAAGGGAAACCAGATCATCAAGGGGCTACCGCAAAAGCTGATAGACAGGTTGAAAGCGGTGCAGGCTTCGAGTGAACACCGGCCCTGTCCTTTGCACATGAGCCTGACGTTGGTGGAGCCGGAGGCCGTGAAGACAGTAGCATTGGAAATGCTGGTGGAAAGTAAAGTAAATGTATTGTTCTACGCTTTTTGTGCCGGTGTGGTGGTGGAGGATGATGCGTTGAAGGGTGTGATCATCGAGAGTAAAGCCGGGCGTGAAGTGATACTGGCTAAAACGGTTATCGACTGCAGTGGTGATGCCGATGTGGCTGCGCGTGCCGGTGTGCCTTGTGAATATGGTAATGAAGATGGCGGTGTTCAACCTCCTACGCTTATGTTTTGCCTTGGCGGCGTAGATACAGAGAAGTTGCGTACGAGCGTGGCGGAAGAGCCGAGAACTTATCTTACTGACTTTATTCCTGCCGAATACTTTGGTCAAAATAATCAGTTCGTATTGGTGGGGATGCGTAACCTGATCAAGAAAGCACAGGATGCCGGGTTGACGCTGACCACAGAACGTACTATTCTTATTACCGGTTTGCGCAAGGGTGAAGTGTGGGTAAACATGACGCGGATCAATGGCGTTAACGGAACCGATCCCGGCAGCCTTACGCATGGTGAGATTGAAGGCAGGCACCAGATCCATGATATTCAAAAATACCTCATCGACTATGTGCCGGGTTTTGAGCAGGCTTATTTCTTAAAGACTGCTCCTTTCCTTGGGATCAGGGAGACGAGGCGTATTCAAGGGCATTATACCATGACGCGCGAAGACATCATGGCCTGCCAGCATTTTGATGATGCGATTGCCGTGGCCAGTTATCCGCTGGATATTCATCATCCTCAAGGTGGCGGTTGTACGCTGGAATGGTGTGGTGACTGTTATGATATCCCCTACCGGTCGTTGATCCCGCAAAAGATCAAGAATCTGATTGTGGCAGGTCGTTGTATCTCTACTACGCACGAGGCTATGTCTGCTATCCGTGTGATGGCTCCGTGCATGGCCATGGGTGAAGCGGCCGGACGTGCAGCGAAGATGGCTGTAAGGCAAGGCGTGCAACCAGCGGATATCAATGTGAAGGAGCTGCAACGGGAGCTGCTTGAAAAGGGTGCTTACCTGCGTATCGCCAGGGAAGCGCTCGTATCATAAAATCATTTTTAAACTACCTGATCATATGTGTGCCAACAGGAGACATTTTTTAAAGAGTATTGGTGCGGCTGCTTTGCTGCCTGTGTTGCCAGCTTTTGGCAGGGACACAGATGCGACATTTAATAAAAGTGGTTCGCATCGCGTGCTCAGCTGTAATATACGTGTAGCACTTGATGAGGATGAGGCTAAGGGGGTGGGCTGGAGTGCGCGGAAAGATACTTGTCTGAAGATCATTAAGGATAAGAAGCCTGATATCGTTGGTTTTCAGGAGGTGTTGAAAGTGCAGGCTGATGATCTGCGTAAATATTTCTCTTCTTATCAATTGTTTGGTTTTGATGGTCCTGAGATGGACCCGCATACTACGGGTTATTATGGTATTGCCAAGAACCCGATACTGTTTTCGAAAGACCGGTATGAGTTGCTGACGGGTGGTACGTACTGGCTTTCAGAAACGCCGCTGGTAGCGGGCAGTAAATCGTGGGACACGGCGCGGGCCAGGCATGCGAACTGGGTGCGCCTTAAAGAGAAAAGCACCGGTAAAGAATTACGCATCGTAAACCTGCACCTGGACCATATTTCTGCCGAAGCAAAAGTACAACAGGCAAAAATGGTGATTGATGAAAGCGCGCAATACCTACCGGATTATACACAAATCCTTACGGGAGATTTCAATAGCCGGTATGACAGTAATGTGTTTGAGTCTGTGCGGAAAGGAGGCTGGAAAGATGGCTATGAAACGATCCATGGTGAAAAGGAAGCCGGGCATACGGGTCATGAATTCCAGGGGATCAATTATGATAAAGCGGGTTCCAAAGGCAGGATCGATTTTATCTGGTACAGGGGTAAAGCGAAACCAACTGATGCTTCTATTATCAAGGATGCTATCAAAGGGAAATATCCCAGTGATCATTTCTTTCTACAAACTGATTTTGTTATCGACTAAATGTATTATCAATGAAAAAGATATTTTTTGGTTGTTTATTGTTGTTGCTGGGAACGGGTGTTGTTTTTTCCCAGGACAAGGATTATCAAAAGCCTGCTCTGGAGCAAAAGGGTGGCTGGACGCTGATCATGGTGCCCGATCTTCAGAATTACGTGAAGTGGCAAAGGAACCAACCGCTGGTTGACCTGATGATGGCGTGGATCGTGGACAATATCGATACGCTCAATATCAAGATGGTGATGGGTGTTGGTGATCTTGTAGAAAATGATGGCAAGATCACGAATGATTATGATGGTGATCAAACTTCGAAAAGTCAGTGGGACTATGTATCGAAGGCCTTCAGCAAACTCGATGGCAAGGTGCCTTATATGGCTGCCACGGGTAATCATGATTACAGTATCGACCGGCAAGGTAACCGTACTTCTCAGTACAGTCAGTTCTTCACTACTGAAAGGAATCACCTGAACCAGAAATACCTTGTTCAAAATACGCGGAATGAGCAAGGGCAACCTACGCTGGAGAATTCTGCTTATGAACTGAAGGGGTTGAATGGAAAGGATTACCTGTTTATCACTGTAGAGTATGGCCCAAGGGACACCGTGCTGGCCTGGGCTAAAAACGTGGCTGCGTTGCCGCAGTACAAGAACCACCGTGTGATCCTGTCTACGCACTCTTATCTGAATGCCAAAGATGCGCGTATTACCGGTGAAGTGGACTGGCTGCTGTGGGAGCCTTACAATGTGGATAATATGATCCAGAAATCGCCGAAGATCAAATTGCCGCAGGCTAATAATGGTCAACAGATATGGGAAAAGGTGGTACAGCCTTCTTCCAATATCGAAATGGTACTGTGTGGTCATATTTCTGGTGAGGGTTACAGAAAGGATAAGAATGTTGCGGGTAAAACTGTTCACCAGATCTTGTTCGATTCGCAATCGATGGGTGGCGGGCACCGTGATGGTAATGGTGGTGACGGCTGGCTGCGTATCCTTGAGTTTTCAGCGGATGGAAAATTGGTGAAGGTGAAAACTTTCTCTCCTTTGTTCGGCATATCTCCTACTACCCGTCCTTTTGCCTGGAAAAAAGATGCCAGGAACGAGTACAACATTAAGTTCGATTAGCTTAGAAAACTGTTAATTATTACAATGAGAAAAATGCGCATATTAGTAACTGCTCCTTATCATGAAAAAGGTTTGTTTGATGTGAAGCAAGACCTCGGAGAAGTCATTTACCGTCCGTGGAAAGAAAACGGGCGTGCTTATAATGAAGATGAATTGATGGCTCTATTGTATGAAACGGAAGCGGAGGCGCTCATCACAGAGCACGACCATGTGACAGAGAAAGTGATCGAAGCCAACGCTCACCTGCAGTTCATCGGTGTTTGCCGGGGCACACCTTCCAACGTGGCTCTGGCCACTGCTTCCAAGCATGGTATCCCTGTTTTTTATACGCCCGCTCGCAATGCGCAGGCGGTGGCTGAGATGTTCATTGCGAATGTGATCACTTTCCTGCGTAAGACGCTGCCTGCGATCGATTGGCTGCGGGGACGCAACTGGAACGTGGGTGCACATACTTCATACCTTGAGTTTAAGGGGAATGAACTGGCCGGAAAGAAAATCGGTATGGTAGGCTTTGGCGCTATTGGGCAGCTGATCGCCAGGCTGGTGGAAAATTACCCTTGCCATATTGCTTATTATGATCCGTATGTTGAGGCGGCTGCTTTCCCTGCTTATCAGCAATTGAGCCTGGAGGAACTTTTTTCTACCTGCGATATCGTGTCGGTACATTTGCCTGTAACGGCGGATACGAAGGGGATGATCGATGGCCGTTTGTTTGGGTTGATGAAACCTGATGCGCTGTTTGTGAATACGGCAAGGGCGGTTGTGGTTAATAGAAATGATCTGTACAGTGTATTATCGCAGAACAGCATTAAGGGGGCAATCCTCGACGTATTTGACAACGAGCCTCCGGATGAGCTGGATTATAAGATCATCGATCTGCCGAATGTGTTGCCTACTCCGCATATTGCGGGGGCTACGCATGAAGTGGAGGATCATCATGTGCGTATTCTCAATGAGGTGCTGACGGAGTGGTTTGTGTATGGTAATCACAGTGCAGACCGGCTGGCGAATAAGGAAATATTGTCTTCGAATATTCAACGATAAATTGCTGCCCATGAAACAACAGGATGCTTATCTCGTGCTCGATATTGGTACCGGAAATGTTCGTTCGGCTATTGTAGATGCATCGGGTACTATACTCGGTGTGGCAAGGGCTGATATCCGGTATTATCGTGATGAACTTTACCCCGATTCTATTTATTTCAAGCCGGATGAGCTTTGGTCGCAGCTCCGGGAGCTGACTGGCGAGGCGTTGAAGCAGGCTGGTGCTGTAAACATAAAAGCTGCCACCACTACCAGCCAGCGGGAAGGTATTGTATTGATCGATGAATCGGGTAAAGCTGTTATTGGTTTGCCGAATATCGATCACCGTGGCCGCGAGTGGGAAGGCAAGTATGCTGATAAAAGCAGGATCTATCAACTGACGGGCCGCTACCCTACTTCTTTGTTTTCTGCTTATAAGCTGGTGGGTATACGGGAACGCCGACATGATGTGTGGAATGGGCTTTCGTTCTTTCTTAGCATCAGTGACTGGGCTGCGTGGGAACTGAGTGGTGTTGCGCTGTATGAACATTCGCAGGCATCTGAAACGTTGTTGTATGATGTGGCTGCGGGTGACTGGAGTGCGGAGCTTTGTGCTTTGTTCGATATTTCGCCGAAGCTGTTGCCGGCGCTTTCACAGTCGGGCAGCGTAGCCGGAACCGTGCAGCCTGCTGTTGCGGCGTCATTGGGGATTAGCGCCGATGCCGTGGTTATTACCGGTGGTGGTGATACGCAGATGGCTATTAAAAGTACCCGTCCTTCGGTTGGTGATGTGGTGATCGTTTCCGGCACTACCACGCCTGTGGTGAAGCTGGAGGGCGACTATATTACTGATGTACAGGAAAGGACCTGGACAAGCCGGGATATTGCGGAGGGCCGGTTTGTATTTGAAGCGAATGCCGGTGTGACCGGGTTGAACTATCAGCGGCTTAAAGAAGTGTTTTATCCCAATGAGGGTTATGATGTGATCGAGCGGGAGCTGGCGGAGAATGCGCATCATCATTGTGTGGCTTCTCTGGGATCTCTGGTTGCCGGGGAAACCAAACCTGTGATACGTGGTGGTTTTATTTTTCCTGTGCCTGTTTCTCATGAGCTCAGGCGTAGCAGTTTTGTTTGGGCCACGCTGATGGATATTGCTTTTTCTATTGCGGAGAATTATAAAGTGCTGGCCGAGGTGTCGGGCCATGATGCCGGGTATATCTGGGCTTGTGGCGGCGGCTTGCAGAGCAAGACGTTGCGACAACTTATTGCTGCCGTTACGGGTAATGAAGTGCGGGTTAGGCATGGGTTTGAGCAGGCTTCCGTTGTTGGCGCCGCCATGCTTTGTAATGAAGCGCTTGGGATTGCTGTTGAAAGAGAAGCGGGTGTGTTGGAAAGTGCCGTTGCCACCAGCGAGGGCGCCAATACGTATAAAACATTTTATGAACAATGGAAGGCAACCAGGGAGCAGTTCAGGGCTGTTAGCTGAACGGGGTTGTCCTACTATCAGTATATTAAGTAATGAGTGAAGCATTTTTTATTGGGATCGATATTGGTACGCAGGGTGCGAGGGTGGTGCTATTGTCGAATTTTGGCTTGCAGGTGGGCGTACAAGAAGAAGTATTTCCTTTAAGTGATACGTTACGCGAAGAGCAGTCGCCGGAGCTGTGGTGGGAAGCTTGTAGCCGATTGATCCCGGCATTGGTACAGGAAGTAAAGGGCAAGATCTCATTGGATGCTATCAAGTCGGTGGCTGTTACCTCTACTTCCGGCACCATCATTCCGCTGGGGCGAGACTTTCATCCGATGCATCCTGCTATCATGTACAGTGATCCACGGTCGGCCAAGCAGGCGGCCTTTTGCAAGCAAATGGCCGGGCAGTGTATCAAAGAAGGTTATACTGCTTTCAATGCTTCCAGTGGCCTGCCGAAGATGCGCTGGTTTCTCGATCAGTATCCGGATAAGGCTGCGCAACTGTATAAATTTATTCATGCTTCCGATTTTATAACGGGCCGGTTGAGTGGTGAGTATGGTGTGACTGATTACACCAACGCCATGAAGTCGGGTTATGATATTCATCATTATCAATGGCCTGCTTATATTACTGAGCAGATCGGCATCCGTCGTGAGTGGTTGCAGGAAGTGAAACCATCGGGCGAGCCTTTGGGTATGCTGCAACCTGCCCTTGCTGCACAATGGGGCCTGCCTGCGGGGATCATTGTAACAACGGGCATGACTGATGGCTGTGCCTCACAGGTGGCATCGGGTGCGGTAAGTCCGGGCCAGTGGAATACCACTATTGGCACTACGCTGGTGATCAAGGGTGTGACCACGCAGGCTATCACTGATCCTTCGGGTGCTGTTTATAATCACCGTCATCCGGCTGGTTACTGGATGCCGGGCGGCGCCAGCAATACCGGCGCCGATTGGGTGAGCAAACTGTTTGCTGGCGAAGACCTGCAAGCATTGAGTGAACAAGCTGCGGGCCGGTTGCCCGCTATTGCTCTCGCCTGGCCGTTGCTGCAACAGGGGGAGCGTTTTCCTTTTGTGGCACCGCAGGCTGTTGGGTTTTGGCCTACCGGAGATGCTGTAGAGCAATTTACTGCTTGCATGGAAGGGGTTGCTTTTATAGAGCGCTATGCTTACGAAAGAATATCTTTATTGAGTGGTGAGAAGATAGCGCAGGTGTTTTCTGCCGGTGGCGGCAGTAATAGTGATACGTGGCTGCGCATCAGGAGTTGTGTGCTTAATGTGCCTATATGCCGATTGCAAAATGTGTCAGGCGCAGCCGGTGCGGCTATACTGGCTGCCTCCCGTTGTTTTTATGCATCTTTGTCTGAAGCTGTGGCTGACATGACGACGCCAGAGCTTGTACTGGAGCCATTTGCTCCTTTGGTCAATGCTTATGAACTGAAATACCAGCTTTTTATTAAGGAATTGAAAGCAAGAAAAATATTAGACTGAACATGCTGACTATTTTTTTACTCCGACATGGGCAAACGCCTTGGAATGCTGATAATAACCGCTATTGCGGGCGTACCGATATTCCGCTCACCGACAAAGGGGTTAGTCAGGCGGAGGAAGTGAAGCGTCAACTGGAAGGTATCGAGTTTGCGGGGGTGTATTCTTCTCCGTTGCAACGTGCGTTTATCACGGCGTGCCTCGCTTCGGGAAAAGAGGCTGTGAAAGATGAGCGATTGATCGAGGTGGACTTCGGTGGCTGGGAAGCCAAAACGAAGGAGGAGTTTATTTCGGAGAATGCGTCGCTGTGGAATGACTGGATGCATGATCCGGCTACGCACCGTGCCGGTGGCACCGGAGAAACGGGGGCTGAAATTGTAGCACGGGTGGATGACTTCTTTACTTCTTTGCAACAAGCTTATTCTTCCGGGAATATCATGGTGGTGGCACATAATGGCATCAACCGTTTGTATATGGCGCATAAGCTGGGCATGCCTTTGAAGAATTACCGCCAGCTGGTGCAGCAAAACTCTTCTATTACGTGCTTCACGCTGGATGAGCAGGGTATGCTAACGCTCGAGTTGCTTAATTCGAAGCTGCGTTAGATGAGCGGGTAGCTTTTCCGTTATTGCTTAGCGTAACGAAGGGCCACGCCTCCTGTCTTGAATATTTTTGTGTCAATCAATTTCAGGTGTAATTTTTCTGGCAGGATCGTGTGATCGAACAGGCGCCTTCCCTCTCCTACCAAGACGGGCTGAACAACGATAATGAATTCATCTACGAGATCAAGTTCTATCAATTGGCCAGCCAGGTCTACGCCGCCGGTTGAAATGTCTTTGCCGGGCTGTTGTTTGAGTTTGAGTACTTCTTCTTTGAGGTTGGTGCGAATGATCTCCGTGTTCTTTCCTTCGGCTTTTTCTAATGTTCTCGAGACGACCACGATCTTGTCGACGGCATCGAATGCCTGGGCAAAATCGTTCATTGCTTTTGTGGTGCCGGACTTGTTCTTTGCCATATCGGGCCAAAAGGGCACCATCAGGTCGTAGGTTTTACGCCCGTACAGGAGCGTGCCAGACTGCCGCATGAGGTCTGTAAAGAAATCGTGTATTTCTTCATTGGCTATTCCTTTGGTGTGGTCGCAGCAACCGTCGATGGTGACGTTGATGGCGTAGATCAATTTTCTCATAGAATCGTTTTCCGTTGATTTCTCTCAAGTTAGTGTTTTTTTCAAGGTACCGTAGTAAAGACGATATTTTGTAGTTACTTTATTGTAATTATGAAGTTAATCTGCACAACCTTACTTTTTTCCTTCTTCCTGTCCATTGTGGCCATAGCCCAGGACAAGACCTACTCTCAACAGGAAATCGTTTATGACCGTAAAGATGGTATGGCGCTGATGATGACCGTGCTGACGCCTGCCAAGGCCAACGGCAAAGGGATCATCAGCCTTAACAGTGGGGCCTGGGGTTCTTCGCCCAACTGGCTGCCCAGCTTTGTGGACAGAGCGCTACCATTTATTAATAAGGGCTATACCGTGTTCATTGTTATGCATGGTGCAGCGCCCAAGTACGCCATCGATGATGCCGTGCTCGATATCAAGAGGGCTGTTCAGTTTGTGCGGCATAAAGCCTCTGTGTATGGTATCGATTCGCTTCGTATCGGTGTCACCGGCACCTCTTCGGGTGGTCATCTGGCATTGATGGTGGGCATGGCTGATGATATCCGCGATCCGCAGGCAAAGGACCCGATGGAAAGGGTATCTTCCAAAGTGCAGGCTGTGGCCGTGTTTTGTCCGCCCACCGATTTCCTGAATTATGGGCAGGTTGGGTTCGATTTGTCGGGCCAGGCTGCCTTGTTGCAGCAGGCCCGGGTATTGGGTGCTTTTCAGTTCAAGGAATGGGATAAAGATAAAAGGGTGTACACGCTCATTACCGACAAAACTAAACTACTGGAAATCGTGAAGGCTGTTTCGCCTGCTCAGTTGGTGACGGCTGATGATGCGCCTACTTATATTATGCATGGTGATAAGGACCCGCAGGTGCCTCTGCAGCAATCGCAATGGATACAGGAAAAGCTGAAAGCTGCTAAGGTGCCTGTTGAGCTGTCGGTGAAGTCCGGCGCGGGTCATGGCTGGGAGGGTATGGAGAAAGATGAGGAGGCGTTTGTGAAATGGTTTGATCAGCATCTTGGTGTAAAGAAGTAAAACGTTTGTAACGCACAAGAATCATATGAAAAAGTACCTGTTTGTTGTCATTGGTATATTGCTGTTTTCTTCTTTCAGGGAAAAGGAAACGGTTTGGGTAGCTATTGGTGATTCGATCACTTATCTGAATGATCATCCGAATGAAACGGGGAATCGTGTTGCCAAAGGTTATTTGAGCCGCGTGGTGGCTGAGCTGCCTAATGTACGTTACATCAACCAAGGGCATAACGGGTGGAAGTCGAGCGATATTGCCAACAAGATCGAAAGTATCGGGCTGGTAAAAGCGGATGTGTATTCCGTGTTTTTAGGCACGAACGACTGGTGGGGCGGCCGGCCTGTCGGGAGTATCGATGATTACAAGAATAATACGGGTGCCAATTCTGTATTTGGTTCTTTCCGGATCATCGTCAATAAGATCCGTGGGCTAAATCCTGAAGCGAAGATTGTACTTATAGCGCCTATGCAGCGTGGTGATTTTGTGTATTTGCAGAATGCGAGTAATAATGCATACGGTTCATATAAAGATAAAAACGGGCAGTCGCTGGAGGCATTTGCCGAGGCTGTAGTTGCTATCGGAAAGCTTGAAAACATACCGGTCATCGATCTTTATCACGACAAGCGGCTTGGCCTGAAGCATATGGTGAACTTCAAGCGGTTAAAGAATCCCAGTACTGGGGAATATGTAAATTACAAGTATCCCAAATTCATCGACATCCCCTTCGATCCGAAGAATGATGAATATCCTTATCCGCCTGCGGCGATCAATGTTACTTATGATGGGCTGCATCCATCGGATAAGGGGAGTGAAATCATTGCGGAGAAGGTGGTGAAGGTGTTTAAGCGGATTTGGGTTGAATAAACTGTCTTGCCATGATCCATTGTTCCTTCCTGCCGGTGTTTTATGAACATCACCAGCGTATTAAGGCTGGTGAAGCTCCTGCGGCGTTTACCGATTTCGTGGCTGTGGAAGACATCTGGATGGGGTTTTATGGTTTGGGTAAGTTTGAAACGTATCAATTCTTATATGGCCAATGCTCCAGTATTTCTCATTTGAAGGATTGGATAATCGAGCTTAAAGGAACGCAGCATGTGCGGGCAGCGGCCTCCGCTTTTGAGGAGTGGACGAAACAAAAGGCAGGTGTTGTTACAACTGTCAGCGTAAAAGATAATATGCTCAGTGAGGAGCAATGGTTGTTCTGGCAGCAGGAAGGGTATGTCCGGGTGAGTGGTCTTGTGGATGAAGGATTGTGTGATGCTGTTTGCCGGCTTATCTGTACTCAATTAGGCGCCGACCTACAGGTGCCGGCCACCTGGTACAACAGTCATCCTGATTGGCATGGGCTCATGCTGCAGCTGTATCAACATGAAAGTATCCATGCTATCAAATCGCTTCCTGGCATTCAACAGCTGTTTGCTGCGTTATATGGTACTTCTCATCTTATTGCCAATACAGAAAAGGTGAGTTTTAATCCGCCGGAAACCGACTCCTGGAAGTTCAGGCATAATATCCTTCACTGGGATATTGACTTTAATAAAACTGACCGCTACTATATCCAGGGGCTGGTTTACCTCGATGATGTTCCCGAGAACAGAGGGCCTTTGACGGTGGTGCCGGGTTTTCATCATCAATTCGAAGAATGGCTACAAGCGTACCCTGATCCGCACGATGCGCTGCAAATGGTGCAACATACTTATACCGGTACACCTGTGCCTGGAAAGAAAGGTGATGTCGTTTGCTGGTTGCAGACTTTGCCGCATGCGGCGAGTGCCAATCATTCTGAGTTGCCGCGGTTTGTTCAGTATGTAAGTTTTTCGAAGTTGTGAGGTGTTGCAGAAATCTGTAGTGAGATTATCTGAAACGTATTAATAAACAAAAGGCCCGGGATCACCCGGGCCTTTTAATTTTGTCACATTCAACAGTAACTTCTTTATAAAAGGAAATATCATTGCGTTTTTGACTTCCTATATAAATAAGTTTTGACCTTTCATGATCGTAGCTGTTGAATGAGGGTGTAATTGCTAAGTACTCTAATCCTCCTTCCAACCTAACATTTGGCATACAACCTGCATGTCGAGCTTTTCATAATCGCAAAATTCAAAAAGCCTGACATCATCTTCCGGCGTTTTGCCATATGCAGCACGAATTTTGTTGAGCTTATAGGAGGATTGTTTAACATTAAGCCCCAAAATTTTCTGCACATGGTTGTTGGAGATTTTATAAAAATGGTATTTTGATGGCATAGGTAAATGATTTGTATTTGTAGTTCTTAGATATTTTCCAGGGAATACAAACCTTACAGTGCCAGCAAATCAATTATGGAAAGGTGGGGCATGCGGCCACCCTCCTATCATACAAGAAGGATTTTGCATATTTTTTCTTTTATTGATGGTTTCGTATAAGTATATAACAATGCAATGCAAAGACGGCTTCGCATAGCTTAGAATCACTTATGAAAATTTCATGTGCAGGGAAAAGCAGGAATTCGCAAGCGTATTTTACAGTGCAACTAAAAAGGATGGAGGCTTAGGGGAATCACACGAAACCTAAATTAATAAAGAATTTACATTAAAACAACTTTTCATTCATAAAATTCTCTTAAACGCTTCCCATTTTGACTAAGATCAAGGGCCCATGTGTTTTACTAACGGTTAGTTGTGTTGCATTTTTTTGTGGCTGATACCAGGTTACGCTCATCGCTACCAGCCAAACATCTTTTTCCAATGATTCGCATTTAGCAATTAATGTTGACGGTCTGACAGCCATTCCTTTTAACGGTAAAATAGTTGTTTGTTCATTGTGTGATTCCATTGTACAGCCGGCGGAATTCACAAAAATTACATTGGTCGTAATCCGGACATGGGTAACCCCTTCCGGCACCTTACTTATTTCGGAGGGTATAAAGCCGGGCAAGAAAACCGTTACTCTTCTGTAGTACGGAACGTAAATTATTTCAGGATTCAGGTTCATGCAATCCTTCCAGTTGGCTTCGTCATTGAGGTTGAAGTTATTCATCGACTCAAAATTGGCTGTGCCAAAGGTGCGTGCGTGTAAAGCTGTGTTACTGGTCGCCAATACTTTCAGCAAGGCTGCCGTTAAAGTTGCGGGCTTGCTTTTAATTTTCGTGCCGAATAACAAAGAAGCTCGTATGAGTTTGCCAAGACCTGCTGCTTTTTTAAACGCTTCGTTGTTCAAGCGCGTGAGGTGATAAGCCGGATCGCTTTTAACCCTTTCGCCGGAGTTGCCGATTTTCCGAATCTTATAATGATCGCCATCTGGAATGAGTGTGTAACCTGGAATGGTGGAGCGTGATTTTTTGGTTTTGTGTAGCATGATACTTTATTTTTTGGTTATGAATTTTGACCTGTAAGCCTTTTGCTTCGATAGCAGATTTCTCACTTCGCCGTTACAACTTACATTTTGTAGTTGCGAATGGCTCCGTTCGAAATGACAAAAAAGGTTGGGTTTCTTTTAAAATGAGAAAAGAAACCGGGCAAGGCCCGGTTTCCTGGTTTTTGCTAAATTTCCTCAACTGGTGGCTGGTCTACTCTCAGTACGGAAAGGCTGCTGAGTCCTTTACTGACAGGATATTGCTTACCATTGATGAGGGTGACGAACTCGACTCCGAGCAATACGAATATGGGCAGCGGACTATTGGCCGGCAACGACAATGCTATAGCAGCGGGATCGGAGGCCGTAGTATCCCAAAGAATCTCGGGTGCAACCTGCCGTACTACGGTTGATTCGCCGGTAGCAAAGTTGACAACGGCTGCAGCTGCAAAGAATACATAGTGTGTTGCATTTTCAGGCGCAGCAATGTCGCGCTTTGGAATGTGCGACACCAGGTCAATTGAAACCGCGCCGGTGGCCCTGGTGATCGTAGCTACGAATGGGACTTTGACCGTAGCTGAGAATGGCACTTTGTTGTTGAACTCGAACCCTTCGAGTAGTTTAAGGTTACCATTCTCCACGCGCCGGAAACCAAAATCGCTGACTGTATCGGTCTTGAGGACACTGACCATCCTTTGGGTTACACGGCTGGCCACCCTGTTGTCGGATGCTTTGGCCAGTTCATTGTTCCAGGCCTGACGGTACAGCTTGCCTGCTTTGCCACCAATGGCGAACTCGCTCATGGCACGACGCGTTTGATCGAATTTAGGATCGGTTAATATACGATCGCCAGAGACGCCTCCTTTTGCACGGGCCATGAAGCCGTCCTGACTTTTGTAAAAGCTCAGGTCGTCTATCTTACCTTTTAATTTTACTATGGGACTTATCTGTTTAGGCATACTTTGTTTTTTTGTTTGTGAATTGTGGTTAACTGTGTTGCCCGCGGTGCAACATATATACATGGCGTTTTGCTTTGTGGCAGGCGCGCCAGCTTCCCTGCCGTTTTTTGCAAAAGACCTTGTTTTTGGCTTTTGTGCTATTAGTATGGACTATCTATGGTCGATCTATGGACTATCTATGGACCATCCATGGACTATCCCCGTACCATCTTTTTCTTTTTCCTCGTTCTAATTGCTTGTCTTCTTCTATTCGGTCACTTTTTTAACAGCACGCATCAAACGTAGTATAATGAGGAAGGGGTTTCCAAATTTTTCTTTCTGAGATTTGGATTTTTGGGAATTTTAGGAATTTTAGTAACTAAAATTCCTAAAATTCCAAATATTCCCAAACGCGGCTAAATAAATTTGGAAACGCCTATTTGTGTGTTGTACGTTTGCTTTGCACTGTTAGTCATGACCAACTCTCTCTTAATTTTTTATTCACTTAAACTTTTATTTTATGCCTTCTTCTAAAATACCTGGAAAGAAAAAGATGAGTATTGCTGATGGTACACGTGCTCATTTTTCCAAAGCCACGAAAGCGGGTAAACTTATTCGTACTGCGTTTGCCCGATTGCTTTTCAATATTGGCGATGTACAAGCAACCGGCCGACTCACTTCTGCCATGCTGAAAGTGATACAAACTGATGATCATCATCCGTATGGCATGAAGTCGGCCAATACCGGCAGTTTATCTATACTACAAGGCTTTGAGTTCAACAAAAAGAAAGAGTTTGGCAAGACGTTCTTTGCTCCGTTTGAAGTGGACATCAACCGGGTGACCGGTGTATGTACCCTGAAGCTACCTTCTTTTTTACCGGAGACCGTTGTACGACTGCCGCAGGCTGACTGTCAATGCCGGCTTGTGGTGGCCGGTGGCGCCTTCGATTTTGAAGTGGAACGTTATTATGCTGATATACAAACCAGTGAATACTTTATGCAGGGCAAGCCTGCAACTCTGGTGCTGCGCATGCAGCTTCCTCCGAACCAGCACTTGCCTATTATCTTATTGATGGGGGTTGAGTTTTACAAGAAGGTAAATGATCAATATCTTCTCCTGTATGGCGGCGGCCCTCTTGCACTGCGCGTGGTGCATACGAGCCAATTGCCGGTAGCGGCCGCAGGCAGTTAGGCAATATGGGCACAAGTACGCCAGACTAAGGGCCAGGCTGCATACTTGCGCCAGTTAAAAAAAACTGGCCCTCTTCTCTTCGCGATGACCAGCAGCTCCGGCAACGGCAGTACACTGCTACCTCGCTCTCACCCCGGCAAACGTTCTTCCCTGACCTCAAGGGGTTTTGGTGAACGCCAGCCACCAGCCACTCAGGACGCTTCCTGCTGTCTTAGTGGAAGGCTTTGCCGGGGCCTCGTTTCAGCAGGAACTCCGTTGCCGGTTGTTTAGTAATCAGCGGTAAGAAGTAAGAGTTCGGCCCCGATAGTCATCGGGACGATTGCCGGGAAGGCGGAAAGGCGGGATGGATAAAACCCGGGTTTGTCCTACTGCTTTTCCGATGACCTGGCGTATAATCCATTTTCTAACTTTAAAATTTTGATCTTTTATGAGTATACAGGAAAGAATGAGCAGTCCTACTCCACCCTTCTTTGCGAAGTTGCGTAACTGGAGTCTGATACTGGCAGCTGTGAGCGGCGCAGTGCTTACCACCCCGATCGCTTTGCCGGCGATCGTTGTAAAAGTTGCAGGTTATTTAGCAGTTGCCGCTGGTGTGGCGGGAGCTGTGAGCCAGGCCGTGACTGAACCGAATCAGGAAGTGTAGTGGATGCTGTAACCAATGTCCTGTAAAGACCGCCTCCTGCATGTGTAGCCATGTGCGGGAGGATTTTGGGAGAGTTGATAAGTTGAGAGGTTAATAAGTTGAAAAGGTCAATACCTTCTTTTGTCGCTCCGTTATTTTAGCCATAGGTTTCTTAAGTTAAACCGAGCCCGGATTTCTATCCGGGCTTTTTCGTTTCTTTCCGGGGTGCGTTAAATTAATTTTGTTTGTTATTTCTTTTACTATATCTTAGCTATGACTTCAAATGTTATACAGCGTTAGTAGCTTCTTTTATTCTGCTCTGATTTGATTTTTTCGTGTTTTATTTTAGTAGCATTATTGGTTGCAAAATTGTATTTGTGCCAGTTGGTACAATGTTGTGCTTTGCATGAACAATTCTCTATAAGTATGTGCTTCAACATTGCGTTTTCCATATAGATTCAGATCAAACAGTGATTTAGCCCGGTTGGCATCCGGGCTTTTTTATGCCGTCTGAACCGGGATTATTGGATTATAAGGATTGGGCGGAAGGTTATTTGTGGACTGTGACAGGCATCTTTGCTTATCTATGTTGATCATTAAAAATAAATTTTCGAATTGTATAGTACAGCAGGACGTTTTATCTGTTATAATAGAAAGGATAAGGTTTAATGGTTAACGAATTTGATTAGTGTCGCCCTGCATTTTTATGCGGGGCTTTTTCGTTTTGTTGATATGTTCAAAAGTTGATAGGTTAACAGCGTACTGTTGCTGTACGAAGTGGCCGGGCGCCTGCAGCGTGGCGGTGTAGACAAGCATGTACGCGAATGGCCGAAGGCCAGTGACCATTCGCCGGCGTGGATAATGGTCAAGTAACAACGCTGACACAAGTATGTCAGGCTACCTACATCTATTTCTTCAGAAAGAATTTAGAATTGCTGTTTTTATTCGCACGATGAAAATTACGGCCGTCCCTCTGGCCTCCCACCCTAATTTCGAGTTGTATTATGTACGTTTTAAGGCGACTTCAGCATCAAGCTGGACCGTGAACGGTGACTTCCCCGTTTCTTTATTTTTTTGCACGATGGGTTCCCGGGCCACACTTACGATGGGTGGCAGTGTTCTTTCCGATCCTTTTTTAACCAGGAACAGGGGCAATATTTTATACCGCACCAATAATCCCACTCATCTTACCTGGGACGATGCTTCAGAGGTGGAGTTTATCGAAATCAGGCTCAGGAAAGAATATCTGACTTCTCTGACTGGCACCGAGGCAAAGGAATGGGGTGACCTTTTCAATCTTACCAGTATACGTAAGGGCCTGCTGGCGGCTGCTAAACCTTTGCGCCTGTCAACAGGACTTGTGCAGGTGCTTAACAGTATTGTTCTTTTTTCGCGAAAGCCTGTTGTTTTTCAGCAGCTTATTTTTGAAGCAAGGGCGCTGGAACTGGTGGCGCTCTTTTTAGCGCAATTACAGGCGCCTGTTCTTGCCCCTGCTTTGCCTGCGAAACATAATAAGCTGGCTATTCTGGCAAAAAAATATATTGACAGTAATAAGGGTAAGAAGGAGTTTACTGTAATCGGGCTGGCGCAACAACTGGGCACCAATGAAACAACGCTAAAGCAAGCTTTCAAAGCAACCTATGGCAAGACGATGTTCCGGTACTTCCAGGAAAAAAACATGCAGGCCGCTCTGGAAGCACTACAGGATGGTCAGTCCATCGCTGAAGTGGCTTCCAAATTTGGCTATTCTTATGTTTCTCATTTTACACATGCCTTCAAGAAAGAGTTTGGTGTTACTCCTGCGAGGTTTCGATAAGATGTTATTAGTGTGTAATTCAATGAACTTTTTTAGATTTCCCAAAGCGCCAGTAAATGACCGGTAGCACGAACAGGTTCAACATTGTCGAGGTCGTCAACCCTCCGAGGATAACAATGGCCATAGGATATTCGATCTCCTGTCCGGGCTTATTACCGGTGACTGCTATTGGCACCAGTGCCAGTGCAGCGGCCAACGCAGTCATGAGGATAGGGCTCATGCGCTCGACAGCTCCCTGCATTACCATTTTCAAACTGTATGGTTCATTTTCTTCTGTTTCCAAGTGACGGTAATGGCTGATAAGCATGATCGCATTGCGGGCTGCGATACCCAGTACTGTGACGAACCCTACCAACGATCCCAGCGACAGGATGCCGCCTGACATCCAGGCCGCCACTATGCATCCCAACAGTGCAACCGGCAGGCTCAGCAGGATGAGGAAAGCCGTGCGGTAGGATTTAAAATCTGCATACAGCAACAGGAATATGCCCAGCACAGAAATAATGGCCAGTGTGTTGAGGGCGCGCTGGGAAGCTTGTCGTTCGGCGTATTCTCCCAATATCTCGGGGTGGTAACCTGGTGCGAATGAAATATTTTTTAGCCTGTTTTCGATATCCTTTGCCACAGTGCCCAATGCAACGTCTTTGGTATTGCAGGTAACATCTATTCTCCTGGAAGCCGACTCGCGTGTGATCTCATTGGGAGTTGGTGATATGAATACATCTGCCAGATCTTTCAATGGCGCTCTGCCGCCGGTCGGAATGTCAACAAGCAGGTGCGGTACTGCTTCTATATCATTTCGCTGGCGGGCTGTTCCCCACACTACCACATCAAATATCTTTTGGTCTTCATAAATCTCTCCTACTTTCAAGCCGTTGATCAGTGCGTTGATCGTTCTGCGCATATCTGTGGCATTGATGCCAAACCGAGCAGCTTTTTGAGGATTGTATTTTACGGCGAGTTGGGGCACCAATGTTTGTGGCTGTACTTTCAAATCAGCAATGCCCGGCACTGAAGCCAGCGCTGCATTGACCTCTTTTGCTTTTGCTTCCAGTACTGCCAGGTCTGATCCATAGATGCGCACTACGATGCTGGCGCTTGTGCCCGTCAAAACTTCTTTTACTCTTTCGCGCAGGTAGGTAAGCACATCCCGGTATAATCCCGGATAACCATCAACCACTTGCTGGATGCGTGCAATCGTAGAATCGTACGGTACATCCTGGCTTATGCTAATCCAATTCTCCGTAAAGTTGGGGCCTACTACTTCATCGGCCACTTCGGCTCTTCCGATGTGAGCGCCAAAATTGCGTACGCCCGGAATCGCTCTCAATTCTTTACTTACCTGCACTGTAATACGCTTTGATGCTTCTAAAGAGGTGCCCGGCTTTTCGACCCAGTGCATCAGGAAATCGTATTCTTTGAAATGGGGCAAAAACTCTTCTCCTAAAAATGGTACCGAAGCGATCCCTAATATCAACAGCAGACCTGTGATGGCGAACACGCGCCGAGGCTTATTAAGCAGGGCTTGTAAAACTCTTTCATAACGGGGCTTGAGCCACAAGACCAACTTAGGTTCTTTGACAGGCTTACCGGTACGGGATGTCGCATGCGCGCCATATTTTTTAGGCAATAGCAACAATGATAATGCAGGTGTGAGCGTAAGGGCAACAAACAGGGAAGCCAAAATAGTCAGGATGTAAGATAAAGCGAGTGGCTGAAAAAAGGCACCAGAAATACCGGGCAGAAAAAATACCGGCATCAATACCAGGGCTACTATTATACTGCCGTACACTACCGCACTGCGTACTTCGAGGGAAGCATGCAATACTACCTGATATGCCGGCAAGGGATTTTCCAGCATACTATTCAACCGCAACCGCCGGACTATGTTCTCCACGTCGATGATGGCATCGTCCACTACTTCTCCCAGGGCAATTACCAATCCTGCCAATACCATGGTGTTGATAGTGCCCCCCTGGTAGTGTAATATCATCATTGCGATGAGCAAAGACAGGGGAATTGCCAGTACGCTGATCAAGGCTGTGCGCCAATCGTTCAAAAAGAAGAATAATACAATGATCACCAACACGCATCCGATCAACAATGCTTTATTGAGGTTGTGTAAAGACATTTCAATGAACGTAGCCGGACGGAAGATCGTGGAATCGAATTGCATATCAGCGAATCCCGGCTTCATTTCTTCCAATACTTTCTCTACGTTGTGGGTTACTTCCAAGGTATTTGCCTGTGGCTGCTTTTCAACGATGAGCAACAATCCTTCTTTATCATTGATCACCGCATCGCCTATCGGTGCGGGAAATCCTTCCAATACTTCGGCAACCTCACCAAGCGGAATGGGGGTACCGTTCTTGGAAGGCAAAGTAATCTTTGCCAGGTCTTCTGCGGCGTAGATGTGTGGGATATTAGAGATCGCGATGCGTTGATTGGGCATATCAATGAACCCTCCACCGAATTGACGGGCTGCATCGGTAACTGCTGCTATTACCTGATTCAATGTGAGGTTGTGCGCGAACAATTTTTCAGGAATTACTCTTACCTGTAGCTGCCGATCTCTTTGCCCCCAGATGGCTACGTTGGCAACGCCCGGCACTGCCATCAGACGCGGTCGTAAAGTCCACCGTACCTGTGTTGTCATGTCCATTTGTGACAGCTTATCAGAACTGACCCCAATTTTCAACACGCGGCTTGTGGTGGAAAGCGGTTGCAACATTACAGGCGGACGGGCAACGGCAGGAAGCTGGGCTGCGACGCGCCCGATGCGTTCCTGCACCAATTGCCGTGCCTTGATTATATCTGTTCCGTTCTCAAATTCTACACGTATTGAAGCAAGTCCCAATACTGATTTCGACTTCAGGTGTATGGACCAGGGGATGCCGTTTAAGGCATTTTCGATGGGCACGGCGATCAGCGCCTCCGTTTCAGCCGTAGACAGACCTGGCGCTTCTACCTGTATTTCCACGTATGGCGGGGCAAACTCGGGAAATACATCATATGAGGCATTTTGTATAACGCGGCTACCTACTACGAGTAACAGGCCCATTACAACTACCACTACCAGCCGCAGTTGCAAGGAAAGGGATAATAGTTTTTTCATTATTTACCTCCTCCAAATTCGGTTCCGAACAATTCGGCAGTGCCTATCGTTACAATCTTTTCTCCTCCTTTCAATCCACGTTTAATGACCGCCATTTTATCTTCTACGCGTTCTATTTCTACCCGCTTGCGTTCAAAGGACAGTGAATCGGTTTGCTGGTATACCCAGGAATTGCCATGTATATCATATGCGATAGCAGAAAAGGGAATAACAAGACCTGTGGATTTGCCTTTGAAGGGAATATCAACGCTCACGCGCTCGCCGGGCCTGAAGCGATTGTCTGTATTGGAAATTCCATAATATAGGTCTACCGAGGTATTGAGGGGGTCTGCCGTTTGCGGGCCTTGTACCTGGTTGGCTGTAAATGTTTCTTTAGCTCCTCCGAAATCATTAACTAATTGAACGGTGGCGGGTTTGCCTTTTTCAACGCGGTCCACATCGCCTGCATAAACAGGCACCCGCACCCACAATGCATTGGTGGCAGCGATCTCCGCAATGGGTGCCGCTGCTGCGACCACCTGTGAAGGTGTGCTAAACACGCGCTGTATGCGCCCTGTAACGGGGGCTTCGATATCCAACGTAGACAAGCTATTGGCAAGGCTGGCTGATGCATTGCCTTTGAGTAATTCTAATCTTGCCCTGGCCACATTCAGCGTGGCCTGTATGCCTGCCAGCTCAGCTTCGGCTTCCTGTACAGCGCGTAAGCTTCCTGCTTTCTCTTCCAGTAATTTTTTTGCGCGGTCTACCTTTTGGGTCACCACTTCATATTGTACTTGTTTTTGTGCAACATCTTCCCGGGCGCTCAGCAGGTCTTTTTCCGAGGGCAGGATCAATAAGCGGTATATCTGTTTGCCTTTTGAAACCACCTGACCGGCTTGCAGTGCTGTACTTCCGGCAGCGCTCAGTAAAGTGCCTGCTACCGGGGCAGTGATGGTGACCGTGCCGCCGGGGATGGTCATTAGCTCACCGCT
Organism: Paraflavitalea sp.; assembly: GCF_059502485.1. NCBI lineage: Bacteria > Pseudomonadati > Bacteroidota > Chitinophagia > Chitinophagales > Chitinophagaceae > Paraflavitalea > Paraflavitalea sp. The sequence goes on along the minus strand of NZ_JCACET010000009.1, from coordinate 170,468 downwards.
GTATACGCGGCCCGATGCTGTATTTCCTTCACCCACGTTGATCACTACAATGCCCAACCGCTTGTAGGCATCAGCTGTGAGGGTAAGGGTATTGAGGGTGGTTTCTTTTACCGGTTTGGTTTGCGCAACCGGCGCTACCGGCTTCGGAGGAGCCGCTTTTGAACCGCATGCCGTCATGCCGAGGCATGCGATCGCCAATGCATGCAAATAAATATAGGTGTACATATTCATTACTTTATTTTTTGGCCTATTGAATAGTTAAGTGAGCTGATGGACCTGCGTAGCTGGGCTGTGATCTCTGCTTTGCGTAGTTGTCCATTTTGTAATTGACGAATGGCTTCCAATACAGGCAGGTAGGATATATCGCCCCGCTCGTAGGTACGCTTAGCCAGATCGACAGCCGTTGCGAGGGGAGGTAATGCATTGCTACTCCAAAGCTGGTAGCTTTGATAAGTTTGTTCATATTGGTTCCAGGCTTGTACTACTTCGGCCAATGCTTTTTGCAGTACTGCATAGTATTGTAACGATGATTTCTCCAGGGCCGCTTTTGCTTTTTGGATATTGCCCTGGTTGCGATTGAAGATTGGGATCTCTGCCTGAAAGCCGGGGTTGCCGGCATTGGGTATCCATTCTTTGCTACCATCGCCACCTGTATTGGAGAGGTATTGAAAGTTCAATGTGGCGGTAAATGAAATGATCTTTGACTGTTCCCATCCCAAATTTTTTCCTGCTGCGGCTATACTTGTTTTGGCGGCCTGGATATCGGGCCGGTAGGCCAACGCTAATTCAATATATGCTGCCTTATTCATTTTAGCTCCCAATGTATCTGCGTCAAGAGGTTGCAGGGTAATGACTGTATCAGCAGGCATTATGCCTAAGAGGTAGTTGAGTTGAACTCTTGAAGATAACAGTGCTAATTGGGCGCGTATCAGATCATCAGCTGCGCTGGCAGAGTCGGCTTTTGAAGTAGCAGCTTCCAGTTCGCTGATATCACCATTGCGTAATCGGGCATTGGCCAACCGATTGATCTCTGCCCGGGTGCCTGTATTGTCTTTTGTGATGGCCAACCGCTGCTGCGCCAGCAATAGGTCGGTATAGGCCAGCTGGGCATCGCGAATAAGGGTAAATCCTTTCTGCACCATGCTATCGCGTACACGTTCTGCATTTAGTTTGGCCGTGGCTATCCGCGCGGGTCGCTGCCAGATAAAATCGATGGCGAAATTGATATAGCCTGAGGGAAGAATACTTCCGTTGGGCGCAAGGTACCTTAGCAGCGGATTCTGTATAATTTTTGCGGTGGTAATGTCGGCACTGGCCAGTTGAAGATCTACGAGGTCTGCCTGAAACTGGGCATTATTCCATAAGGCGAGGCTCACTGCTTCCGACTCACCGATACCATCCTGCAGGTTTACATCGGGCGGGAGATCGAATTTCCCTGTGGTCTTTTGTTCGGCAAGGGTATGTCCTGTATTGGCTGCTACTTTCTCGGAAACGGATTTCCTATCGACATACCGGGCGCCGGAACAAGCTGCGAGCCAGCATCCTGCCAGGCAGCAGGCAACCATTTTCAATCGTTGTGAGCGCAATATTTTCATTTCAACTTTATTTATGCCATCCTATCTCCCAAGGGTCTCTCTCTTCAGCCATTGGGGCTTGTATTTTAAAATAGTATTGTTGTTGGTTTGCTTTGGTGGTGTCCCCATTTATACTGGTGTGTCCAATAAGAGAGTTTCATAGAAAGGAACCCTAATCCGGCTCCGGCCAGTACATCGCTTATATAATGTTTATTGTTGGCGATCCTCATCCCTCCTACTGCACTTGCCAGTGTGTAAGCGGCATAAGGCATCCATTTAAACCGGTGTTTGTATTCTTCACTTAAAAAGGTAGCAGCAGCGAAGGCCTGGGCTGTGTGGCCTGAGGGGAAGGAAGAGAAGCTGGAACCATCCGGCCGTAGCTGATGGGATAATGTTTTACCCGCATACGTAGCTGCCAACATAAAGGCTTCGCCTTTCAGGAGGATCACTGACCGGTTCAGCAAATCTGTCTTCGAACGTATGCCTGCAGCATCTAATGCGTAGGCTATTGCTATCGGGGAGAATTGCAGGTAGTTGTCCAACCGGGTTTTGAAGGAAAGTAAATGTTCATTCCTTTCTTCCTTGATTTCCATTTTTAAGGACTCCTCACCATTTCCATTTAATAAAATACCACTGGAGATGAGCGCCAGTGGTATATATAATTGTCTTACCTGGAATTCTTTTTTGACTTGCGTCAAGTGCAAGCTATCCGTTACCTGGGCATGGACAATATTGCCAGACATCAACAAGCATCCCAAAAGAAAAGTTGCTACTATTTTATTGCTCATGTACCAAAACTCTGATCCGATTCTGTTTTCTTTTGGAAGTAAAAAGTTGTTTGTTCTAATACGATTCTAATGTCGTCGTAAAATATTGAAAGCAAGTGCCGAATGTAGATCCGGTCACTTGCTTTGCTAAAAATAACTGACTATGTGAACTTGTTGATCCCTTATTTTTATTACGGCTGTAGCTTTCCGTATGCTGCCGTCAGGATAGATTGTACCTGTTTCAGTTTGGCGTTGGTAGCATCAGCCGACAGTTCATAGTAATTTGATTTCAAAATATCCACCATTGTCTGATAGTTGGCCGCAGATAATGGACTGTCGGCAGAGCGGTATTTCAGCGCCAGCAGAAAGCCATAGCACTCGGAAAGCGCGTGGAATTTCACAGCGAGGTCAGGAGACCCTTGTGGCAGAGCTGCATACTCCCAGGCAGAAGCCGCAATCGTTTTTTCCAGATTAGATTTGATGATAGCAATAGCCTCATCGCGGCCCTTATAATCTTTGGCATTAATAGCAGCACGGCCTTTGCGGAATGCTTCATAAACCTTACCCCCGGACTGGATGTAACGGCCACGCTCACGGAAATAACCTCCAATAGCTAATGGCCTGTTTGATTCTGTGCTGGCATAAACCTTTGAGGAATCGTAATCGACAGGGATACCCACATAGCCGAATGCGAGATCCCAATCATGCTGCATGGCGGTGCCCTTACCGGTCACAACAGTATTATTGTCGTCTGTTTTAGTTTTATCGAGGTAAGTGATGACCTGGCTCAATTGCAAAGCGCCCATCATGCCTTTGGCAACCAACTGATTGAACTCAACGCCTGTATAGTTTACAAGACGTGAACCTACTTTACCAGCTACACCATTGGAAGCTGAAGCCTGGTATGACTTGCTCACTTTTACCATTGAATCGATCCACTGTTTGAAGTTAACCGCATCAGCCGTTTTAGAAGAAAGATTGAAACCAAGGGCGTTGATCGCACTTACCGAAAACGGCAGGTTGGATGCATTCTCTGCAGTAAAAGCATTGTTTGTATTATTCCATAAATAGTTGGCAGAGTCCTGGCTCAACTCGCGGCCTGTTGACCGGCCAAGCCACGCTGTGAATCCAAGCCACATGCTTACCCGTCCGGACGCTTCTGCGTATTCTACATTATCGAAAGTGTAGGTAGTGGGGACTGTATAACCGGGCGTATCATTATCTTTCTTGCAAGAAGTAATAGCAATAGCGCACATAATGATCGACGTGAAACTTAATAATCTTCTCTTCATCATTTGTTGTTTATTTTCCTGCAAAGGAAGTATGAGAGCCATGTACTTGATTTTCGATATCAGTAAAACATGTATCGATATCCGGAAATTCAAACCAATAATTTGGAAGTGTTATTTTTTTATTTTAATAGTATATATAAACGAAAATTGGACGCCACTACGCAGTGACATCCTTGCATGTAATTCTTTGTACGCAGAACAAGGTTGCGGCTGCGAATTAAAAACCAGATTCTGTAGGAATTCTGGATTTCTTTGTAACTGTTTACTACTTAATAAGAAACCGAATCCAAAAGGAGCTACCAGTGATTGAGCTGCCTCTCTCCAAAAATTCTCCAGAATCGGTTTTTAGTTTTATGCTCAATAAATGATTCTATATGAAACACTATCTTTTATCAGCTACAGTATTATTACTGGCCGCAACGACGTTTGCTCAGGAGAAAAAAGAAAAGAATGATAAGCCGCCTGCAGCTGCCCTGGCAGCCTTCCAAAAAGCATATCCTGGTGCAATCAAAGTGAAGTGGGAAAAAGAGGAAGGCGATTTTGAAGTGAACTTTGTGCACGCAAAGAAGGAAATGTCTGCCGTATACAGCGCAACCGGTACATTGAAAGAATCGGAGGAAGAAATTGAAGCAGCAATGCTACCTGCGGCTGCCAGCACTTACATTAAAGAGCATTTCAAAGGCGCGAAGATCAAGGAAGCAGCGAAGATTACAAAAGCAACCGGTGAAGTGACTTACGAAGCTGAAGTAAATGAATCGGATGTAATCTTTGACAAAGATGGAAAATTTGTGAAGGTGGAAAAGGAAAAAGCCAAAGAAAAGGATAAGGATTAATCCATTCTCTTATGACCCTCTACCCCGCGTCTTCAATGGGCGCGGGGTTTCTATTGCTACAGCTTCAGTTTTTCTTTAGAATCACAGGGTTATTTTATATTCTTAAACTAATGAAGATACTGGTAATAGAGGACGAAAGGGAGCTATCTAAAAGCATCTGCACCTACCTGGAAGACAGGCACTATACCTGTGAAGCTGCGTATAACTTTTATACTGCATTGGAAAAAACAGAATCGTATGAGTACTCTTGTATCATTCTGGATATTACGCTTCCCAATGGCAGTGGTTTGCAATTGCTTGAACAATTGAAAAAAAATAAAAGTGATGAAGGTGTGCTTATTATCAGCGCTAAATCTTCTGTAGACGACAAAGTAAAAGGATTACAAACGGGTGCAGACGATTACCTTGCCAAGCCATTCCATTTATCGGAACTTGGGGCACGGGTAGCGGCCATCATCCGTCGAAAATCGTTTGGCGGTAACAACATCCTCCGGTTCGAAAATATAACGCTTAACCTGGAATCGAGAACATTGGAAGTAGCAGGAGAACCTGTTGTGCTAACCCGCAAGGAATATGAACTGCTTCTGTATTTCATCAGCAACAAGAACAGGGTCGTTACCAAAGAGGCGATCGTGGAGCATCTGTGGGGTGACGATTATGATACTACCGGTCAATATGATTTTCTTTATTCGCATATAAAAAACCTACGCAAAAAACTGACCGCCCACGGTACCCAGGAACATATCAAAGCAGTGTATGGCATGGGGTACAAGTTCATCGTCAACTCATAATAAGCTGCTCATGAAACTTTTTTCCCGGTACAACAGGATCAATTTATCTTTTATGGTGGTGATTTTTCTGTTGTCGAGCGTTGCTTATTATTTTTTACTCAGGTTTGTACTTATTCATGAGCTTGACGAAGTGTTGTATGACAAGAAAGAGAAAATCGAACGTTTTGTGAAGATCAATGGAAAGCTCCCTTCTTTCCGGGACCTGGATGAATTCGTTATTTCCTACACTGCCGGAGCTGGCAGCACCAAAAGTTACATCAGGCAGGTAAGTATGATCGATCCCGAAGAAAAGCACCTGCGGGATTTCAGGCAGCTTACTTACAGTCAGCCTATAGGCAGCCAAACCTATATCTTGCATATTGCGATTGCCGTAGAAGGGACGCGCGTGCTTTTACGTGCTATTGTGGCCATTACTGTTCTTACGCTCCTGCTGATCATACTTATTTCGATCTTACTGAACCGCCTGCTCTTAAAAAAGCTTTGGCGTCCTTTTTACGAAATGATAGCAGCGCTACGGTCATTCAAGATAAGTCACAGCAATAATCTGGCTTTGCCCGTTACGGATATCGATGAATTTGCTTTTTTAAAGGACAATCTTAGCCACACTATAAAAAATGCGCAACAGGAATATCATCTACTCAAAGAGTTTACGGAAAACGCGTCGCACGAATTTCAAACGCCGTTGGCAATCATCCGGTCCAGGCTCGATCTGTTGATACAGGATGAAAGTTTATCGGCCCGGCAAACGGAATTGCTTACGAATACCTATGGCGCTATTACAAAACTGAGCCGTTTGAACCAATCGCTTCTTTTACTTACCAAAATAGAAAATAATCAATTTCCAGAAGTGGAATCCATCAACCTCCGCGAGAAGCTGGAAGAAAAGATCGGCCAATTGCAGGAATTATGGTCTGGCATCGATATTTCTCTCGATACTACCCTGGAGGACACTATTCTTCACTCTAACCCTGCTCTGGTAGATATTCTCTTGAATAACTTATTGAGTAATGCCGGTAAACACAATCTAAAGGGTGGCAGTATCCGGATAGTACTGAAGGAGAATTGCCTTTCTATTGAAAATACCGGGCAACTCAAACCGCTGGACGACAAGCGGCTTTTCAGGCGATTTTATAAAGAAGAACAGTATAATAGCAGTAATGGGCTTGGCTTATCTATAGTAAAGGAAATATGCGAACGGGAAAAGATGCAAATCAACTATGCCTTTATTGCTCAACGTCATGTATTTACCATTTCTTTTGTCCCATAAATCCTGCAACTGATTCAAACGAATAGCGCCGGAATCCAGGAAGTTTTCAGATTCGCCTTATAGGTTTGTTGCAAATAAATTCAACCGAATGAGAAAATCAGTTGTTGCCTTTCTACTGTTGTTGTGCACTACCCTATATGCACAACAGGAGACTGCCGGGAAAGGAAATGGAAAGATCGTTGGAAAGGTGATAGAATCGGCCAGTTCTACTCCACTGGAATATGCAACCATCACCGTATTTGATATCACTACCGGAAAGACCTTAACCGGAACAACAACGGATAGGAATGGACAGTTTAGTGTAACCGGTCTCGATACCGGCAGTTATAAATTACTCATCGAGTTTATCGGGTATAAATCTTTTGAAGTTCCCCGTCTGCGCATTGCCAAAAACGAAATTACCGATCTTACCATCATCAGGCTTTCCACCGACCAAAAGAGCCTCCAATCTGTAACTGTGACGGCTCAGGCAAAGCTGATCGACAACAAGATCGATAAAATGGTATTTAATGCCGAAAGGGACCTTACTTCACAGGGGGGCGTGGCAACGGATATATTGAAAAAAGTGCCGCAGGTTTCAGTAGATGTGGATGGGAATGTACAACTGGCCGGCAATTCGAGCATCCGGTTCCTTATTAATGGTAAACCTTCTACTGCATTTGGGAGTAGTATTGCGGATGTATTGCAATCGATACCAGCCAGCCAGATCAAAAGTATCGAGGTAATCACCAACCCAGGCGCCAAATATGATGCCCAGGGTCTTGGGGGAATCATCAATATCATTTTGAAGCAGAATACAGCAAAGGGTATCAATGGCAATCTTTCGCTGACTGCCGGCACACGGATCGAGAATGGTTCTTTCAATTTCAATGCACGTAATAAGAATTTTGGGTTCAATGCTTTTGTAAGTGGCAATGCGCGGCTGGCAGTGAGTACTCCTTACACGAATGAACGCAACTCTGCCGATACTTTTAGTAAGACTACCGGGGTATTGGCACAGGACGGCACCACCCGGGTAAAAAGGCATGGTATAGAATCCGGGATTGGCCTGGACTGGACGTATAAAAAGCATAACAATTTTACCGCCTCTCTCAACTATAATGTTTTTGGTAATGATAACTATGGTTTCATCAACCAATCGCAATCCACCACAGACTATGCAGGTAATACGTTATCGAAGGTATTGAGTCTCAATAATACCAACAGCACCAATCGTTCGCACAACGTGGATGCGGCTTTCAATTATAAAAGGACCTTCAACCGGGAAGACCAGGAGCTGGAATTTTCAGTAAACACCAGCATGGGCCGTTCGAACTTACACTCCAGCAATGAGCAGGCGTTGCTACCAGCGGGTTCTCTTTATTATGGTGTACGCAATTCCAATCCCGGCAAAGAAAATGAGACGCAGGTGGCGCTCGACTACACGCATCCCCTATCGGAAAAAGTGATCGTGGGCACCGGCCTTAAAACGACTTTTCTGGACATCAGCAGTGACGCGTCTGTTCAAGGCTACAGGCCACAGGACAAAATATACCTTTATGACAGCTCCTTATCGAATAGCCTGACTTACCACCTGAAAGTGTATGCGGCCTATGCAGAGGTAACTTTTCCTGTGGGGAGTCTTTTTGATGTAAAGCTGGGCAGCCGGTATGAGCGTACAGTCATTTCTTCTTATTACTCGAATGCTCAACAGCAGGCAAAAACGCCTGGCTATAACACACTGGTGCCTTCCATTTTCCTATCCAGGAAGTTGGGAGAAGATGATGTGGTGAAGCTGAGTTATTCCAAAAGGATCGAACGGCCCGACTATGGGGACTTAAATCCTTTTATCAATACCAGTGACCCCAAGAATATCACGGCGGGTAATCCTTATCTGTTGCCGGAACTGGGGCAACGTGTTGAACTGAGTTACAGTAAGGACCTGCATCATCTCGGTTCGTTTATGGTGACGACGTTTTACCGTCACAACAGTCAGGATATCCAACCGTATGTGAAATACTATTCTTCTCTGCAGGTGGGGGACTCTGTTTATAACAACGTATCGGTGAGTACGCGTGAAAATATCGGCACCGAAAATAATACGGGGCTTAATATTTTTTCGGACCTGCACGCGGGCTCTAAACTCAGCTTCAGAACTAATATTTCTATGTTTCACCGGAAGATCATCAATGCCATCGATGCCGGCAACAGCCGCACCAGCTTCAATTGCCGGGTAAACCTGAATGCCACTTATCAATTTACCAGTCTGCTGGCTGCTGAGTTTTTTGGCAATTTCAATTCTGCCAGAAACGAAGTGCAGGGTAAATATCCTTCTTTCACTACTTATAGTTTTGCCGTTCGGAAACAGTTTTGGAACAAGAAGGCAAGTCTGGCGCTCACGGCCATCAATCCATTTAACGAATATGTGCAGCAACGGCTGGAGATCTATGGCCCTAATTTTACCACTACGAGTGTTCGTAAGATACCTTTCCGGTCGGTGGGGATCAATTTTACCTGGAAATTCGGCTTGCTGGAATTCAAAAAGGAAAAAGAGGGCAGCAATGACCTGAACAATATTACTCCTTAATCAATTTTTGCTTTCAGCCATTGGATGTTATCCATTTTACCGGCATTGAGCAGGCCCTGACAATAAGGGGTAAAGAAAGAATGGCTTTCTAAAAAGTGCAGTGACCGTTCTGACTGTTTATCAATCGTTTTTCCGGTCCTTAGTTCCAGTTCTTTCCATACGAGCGGGTCTGTTTCCCTGAATTCGGGTGTTCCAAGGTGGTAAGTATCCGCATCACAGAGTATCTGTTCTACGAGGGAAACCGGTTGTGTATCCATCTTTGTAGCCATAATGCATTTATGGATATCATTGAGCATTTGATCCTCTATCTTATCTCCCAAAAACATACGCATAAGCCGGGCGCCCAGTTCTTCATGCTGCTGCATATTACCCAACAAATGGCCTGTATCGTGGTACCAGGCTGCCACCAATAAAATGAATGAGCGCTCCTTATCCAAGGAATAAAAATCAGCAATTCCCTTTGCACGTCTTACCACAGTATGCGTGTGTTTGCTATTATGATATAGCAAATAAGGTCTTTCATTTTTTATGAACAGCTCTTCCACTGTAGTTTCTACCGCTTTCAATATTTTAAACGTTTCCATGAGCATAGGATTATTCTGATTGCTTTTTATGTTTCAACAGCCAGCTAATGCTTTGGTACCAGGCAATTGCTTCATTTGCCAAGGTATCATCCAGTGTAACGGGCACTGCATTTCCGGTTGAAAAATCAGGGGTATAGGCATTTACTCTTTTTACCGGAGATTGAATGACTAAGCGACCGTTGCGCAAATACCCCAATCCCTGGTAAGTGCTGATAAAAGCTCTTTGCTTTTCTTCTGTGATCGCAAATATGTCTTGTCCGAAGAATTTAGACTTATAATCAAAGTTCAGTAATCCAAGAATAGTAGGCGCCACATCGATCTGGGCCATCAGCTTGGTTACTTTTTTTGGTGTTATGATCCGAGGTGCATAAATAAGCATGGGAATATGATATCCCGTTACGGGTAGCTCCACACTTCCTGCACTACCTGCACAATGGTCGGCCACAATCACAAAAAGGGTACTATCGAACCAAGGTTTAGCGTGTGCTTCTTTTAAAAATTTGTTGATGGCATAATCAGTATATTTTACTGCTCCCTGCCTTATCTGCCTGGAAGGTGGTATATCAATCCTACCTTCGGGATACGTATAGGGCCTGTGATTGCTAACAGTCATGATATGTGAAAAGAAAGGCTTGCGCATCTGATAATTGGAATCCAGGACATGTAAGGCCAACATAAACAGGTCTTCATCGGCTACTCCCCAAATATTCTGGTAGTGTACTTTATCGGCAGGTATTGCCGATCTGTCTATAACATCATATCCATTATTGCCAAAAAAGGTTTTCATGTTGTCGAAATAGCTGTACCCACCGTACAGGTATTGGGTTGTATATCCTTTGGAACGAAATACAGTTCCCAACGAAAAGAGGTGGCTGTTATCCGGTCTTTTGACTATGCTCTGTCCTGGTGTTGGGGGTATAGAAAGGGTCAGTGCTTCCAACCCCCGAACAGTTCTTGTGCCTGATGAATACAGGTTTGTAAAGAAGATGCTGTGCGAGGCCAGGGAATCGAGATAAGGCGTTATGTTTTCAGTGCCTCCGAAAGCCTGCATGAAACTTGCGCTCAGGCTTTCAACACTGATCATCACCACGTTTAATTTTTGTTCCGGCTGGTCATAAGCAATCAGTCTTTCAACGCTGTAAGGGTCGTTGTTCATAAACCGACTGTGAGGAGCTTGTAACTGCTGCCTTACGATCCGGAAGCTGGCGGCATCATCGATGGTGCGATAGAATTTATAAAAGTCCAACTCATTCTGACTAAAGGCAATTGCAAACTCAAAAAGGCCGTTGCCGGCCAAAGAATTCGCATATTCATTATAACTGAAATGACGCCATTTCTCCTTTACGGAGTACCAGGCAAGTACCGGAAGTAACAATAATCCGATGGCGACAGCAGACCGCCTGAAGACAGGCATCGGCTTTACAACGCTGTTTTGTACACTCTGTCTGCCCAGGTATACGACTATCAAGGTTACTAATAATACGGCTACAATGATCGACTTAAGGGGATAAGATTCAGCAATATTGCCCAATACTTCTGTTGTGTATACGAGGTAGTCGACTGCAATAAAGTTGTAACGTGTCGAAAACTCCTGCCAGAAAAACCATTCGCTCAGGGCATTGAACAGGAGTATAAAAATGGATAGAAAAAAGGCTACGTACAATATGCCTTGTCTCCATCGAGTACGAAAGTGATAGGGAAGAAAGAAGAGTACTATGTAAATGACCAATCGAAATGCTATATATATAATCAATGCAGTATGAAGTTCACGGCTAAAATCTTTGGGGACGATATCTGTAAACAACAATAACAAAATAATAGCAGCGAATAAAATAATTACAAAAGGCATGGCACGTTTCCGGTAAATAAAATCATTGCGCAGCCAGATCTGCAGTATGAATGGCACTACAATGAAAAACGCCACTGTGAGGTCATATAGAAAGCCAATCAAAAAAGCTCCCCCACCCCGGTCCATTGTGATTCCTGCAGCGGGCGTACTCAACAATAAAGCAAGGCGGGTAGCAAATGATATAACAAGGAAAGATAACAGCAAAAACCAAACGAGTGAAAATCTGTTCCGGGAGAAACCCTTCATTATCGAATTATGTTTAGTCAAACATCGAATGTGCAGCCTAATTCTGTTGAAAAACTGGATTTTGAGGACTGCCTTTATACCCGTATCGTTTACAAGCCAATGCATTAACCTGTCATTAACAAGAAAATACGAAATGCACAGGGCTTCAGATTTTATTTAAAATTGATTTATAATGTTTGCAAATGAATATCCTGATCATCGAGGACGAGGAAACGCTGGCACGCAGTATTGGAGCCTATCTTTCTGATGAGCATTATATATGTTCGTTTGTGACATCTTTTAAAGAAGCGATGGATAAAGTTGCCATGCATGAGTATGACTGTATATTGCTGGACCTCATGCTGCCGGGAGGTGACGGCATGAGGATCCTGGAAGAACTGAAGCAATTGCATAAGCAGGATGGTGTTATTATCATTTCTGCCAAAGACTCGCTGGAAGATAAGATCAAAGGTCTCCAGCTGGGCGCCGATGATTATCTTATCAAACCTTTTCACCTGTCGGAATTAGCAGCCCGCATCTATTCTGTTATCCGGCGAAAGCAATCAGGAAGTACCAATATCATTGAGTTGAATGAGCTAAAAATAAACCTACAGGCGCAGACCGTCCACATTAATGATCACCCTGCTATTTTTACACGCAAAGAATTTAACCTGCTTTTATATTTTATCAGTAACAAAAATAAAGTTATCTCAAAGAGCGCCCTGGCAGAACATCTTTCCGGCGAAATGGCTACGATGATGGACAGTTATGATTTCGTGTATGTGCATATCAAAAACCTAAAGAAGAAGTTGCAGGAAGCCGGTTGCGACAACTATTTAAAAACGCTGTATGGTTCTGGTTATAAATGGGAAGTCTAAGTAAAATATTTAATCGTTCTCCCTATGTGGAAGTATTATGCGTTACTTTCGGCGCTATTTGCCGGCATTACGGCCATACTTGCTAAATTGGGCCTTAAAGGCATCAACGGTAACATAGCTACTGCCATCCGTACTACTGTCGTATTGTTTATAGCCTGGGGTATTGTGCTGGCTCTGGGACAATGGAAGGATGTAAAAATAATTACCCGCCACCATCTTATTTTCCTGGTGCTATCAGGTATTGCTACCGGGCTTTCGTGGATCTTTTATTTCAAGGCGCTTGAAACCGGCCCGGTGTCGAAAGTTGCTCCTATCGACAAATTGAGTGTGGCCATTGCTATCGGTCTATCTGTGATCGTGCTTAAAGAGTCTGTAGACTGGAAGACTATTACAGGAGCGATCCTGATCATTGCCGGAACGCTTGTGCTGATTAAATGATAGATACGACCCAGGTAGGTGTATGATGCGCAAGGTAAAAGTTGCTGCGGTCGTTTGTAGCTGGTAGGTGAAACGGTGACAGTGGTATGGCTCAGAATAAAAAGGACGAATGCCGACTTTCTCAAATAGTGGGTTTACCTGAAATTACACGGGAATGAGCCACTTTTTTACCCATTCTAAAACTCTTTACCCATATCACTGCATAGGATAAGGTTTAATGGTTAATTTTTTTGATTGGTGAAGCCCTGCATTTTTATGCGGGGCTTTTTTTATTTTTTGACATCATGCGAGGTATGGGTAAATTGTAGCTAAGTTTGATGGACTAAACCTTAAACCTTTAAATAAAAATGGAAAAAAATCTAATGGAAAAGGAATATTCGTCCTTGCGGGATGAGATCCTGAAATGGCAAGACAAAAGAATAACATTCTCTCAAATCACGATTACCGTTGTTATCGGTTATACGGGATATATGCTTAGTCTCAAAAAAGATGAAATTCTGGAATTATCCTGGCAGATCGTGTCAATATTTCCATTGTTAATTTTATCTATCACCATGCATGTCAATAAGATATTTGAATTATTTCAGTTGCGGGCTGCGGCATTTTTGGCTGTTTATCATGATAGTGTATGGGAAAATGAGATCGGAAAAATGTCTTTCTCAAAACGAAGAATAGGATATAACAGATCCATGGCAATTGTATTTTTATCTATTGCTGTTTCCTCAACGCTTGTGTTTATTTCGAAGTACCCCAAGACTTTATTAACATGGGAGACAATTGCTTTTGTTGTATTTCTGGTAATATTTTTATTAGTATTTATTGCATTATTTACTTTCGGAACAAAAGATGAACGCAAAAAATTAATTGCGGAGTGGACTAAGATTAAAAATGAATAAAAGCGAGCGTAAGTATGTATATACAGGCTTTAAATCATGACAGGAGGGAGTTGTGTATATTTGCGCTATGACAAAATTTTTGACCGTACTCCTCTCCTGTTTGACGCTTGTTTCCTTTGGCCAGACTATCAATGAAAGTTTTCCCAACGAAATAAAGACTACCAAATTGGCGACCCAGGTCAATATTCCCGGAACGCGGGTGTTTATTGTTCCGCCAGATGGGTTTAAGCTCTCCAGTACCTTACCTGCCATAGAGAAAAGCGATGCAGGGCTTGTGCAGGCTATGGACCTGGTTGGTGGTAGCTTTTATACCAATGCAGCAACATTCTCCAAAGAAAGATTTGAGCAAAAGGGCGTAAAAGTTTTTGAATACAAAGAATTAAAAATAAACGGCTTTCCCGCTAAGATGGCACTCATTCAAGGGGATCCGCAAACAAAGGTTTATAACCTGGTATTTGGTGACTCGACTTTCTCAACGATGGTTATTGGTGCATTTGCTGCCAATGACGCCAAAGCAGGCAGTCAGGTAAAGCAAGCAATTCTTTCCATTTATTACGATAAGAAAAAGACGATTGATCCCTTTGCAAGCGCACTTTTCAGGCTTGACGACTCCAAATCCTTATTCAAATTTGCATCATTCACCGCTCAAGTATATTTGTATTCAGTAGGTGGTGTTAAGAAGAACGCTTTCGAGCATGAACCTTATTTTATGGCAGTCTCCATACCCACTGAGGGCTCGACTTTAGCAGCTGTTGCTGATAATATGTCTAAGATGGTTACAGAGAGCAATGTCAAGAATGTTTCTGAAGACAAAACGAACGGTTTCCCATCTTTGAAGCGGGAGGTGTACGGAAAACTTAAAGGCAAACTTGTGCTGTTGTTTCAACATATTGTTTTAATTGACCAAAGCGCCGTTGTTATGCAGGGTATTGCCGAGGATAACTTTGAGCAATACATTGCTGAATTTGAAAAGATTTCCAATACGGTTAGGAGGAAATAATCTTTCACTACATTCGGGCCAAAGGCCCGGGAATAGAGCTGCGAGGCTGCAAGCCTCGCAGAGCGGCGATTCCTGAAGGCGTTGTTATTGTGTATTTAGTCTGTTATATAAAATCTTCTTTACTCAGTTGTGTGTTGCAAAAGGCGGCGGCTTTGTGGCCGGTGCTGATGGCTTCGGACACCTGGTGATAACCGGGGTGAGCCAGATCGCCAGCCGCGAATACGCCTGGCACGGAGGTTTGCATCGCGGCATCTGTGAGTACTGAGCCGCTTTTGCTTACCTGACATCCGAGCATCCCTGCCAGCTCATTATTAAACTGTACGCGTATTGGTTTGGTGTATAGGATTGGCGCCATCATCGTTTGTCCATCGGCGAGCCACACTGTTACTTCCCTCTCCTGCTCTGCTACAAGCGCAACCGGCGTTTCGATCAGCGGCCAACCTCTTTGTATGAGGTGTTCTCGCTTTGCTGCATCTTCAATGGTTGTACCATGCAATAAGAATGTCAGTGATGGATTCCATTGGCACAGTGTCATCGCTACATCCCAGGCAATAATACCTTTCACCAATACCAGTGCCGGCTGATCTCTTGCTTCCCATCCATGGCAATAGGTGCAATGCAATGCTTTGCTGCCCCATAGTTGTGCGAGCCCTTCAATGGGCAGTAAATGGTCAGTAGCTCCTGTAGCGAGGATGAGCTTGCGTGCGGTGACTGTTTGTGTACCGGCTGTGGTGAGCAGGTAGCCCCCGTTCGATGCAACGGCACTGGTTACCTGTTGTTGGATGCTTTGCACCTGTGGAAACTGTTGTAGCTGTTGCCGGGCCATATTGCGCAATGCTTCCGGAGAAACTCCATCGTGTGCCGAGAAGTTGTGTGATCGGCGTGCTGTTTTATTGCGCGGATTATTGGTATCGAATATGATCGTGCTACGTTTACTTCTGCCAAGTGTGTGGGCTGCTGCCAGGCCGGCATGGCTGCCGCCTATGACGGCTACTTCAACATCGAATGCATGCATATAATTATTACAGTGTGTCAACCGCTCCTGTAAAATAAAAATACAACAGAGTTGCATTCAATACAAATTCCCCTATCTTTGTTTACATGTATCGCTTCCAGCATATACATACCAGACAACTGATCGCATTACTGCTTCTGTCGGTAATGATGCTGGTTCATGCCGTGAAAGCGTTGCACACGCATACTGCGTATAATACGGATCATGCCTGTCACCAGGAAAACATGATCGCCCAGGCGGGCGCTATTCATAGTGCCTGTGACATCTGCGATTTCCAACTTGCTAAAGATGCGCCCTTCACCGGCGAGATACAATTGGTGATAGCGCCTGTAAACATTGCTCCTACTTACAGCAGGCTGCTGACTTCTATCAATCCCGATCGTTTATTTGTTACTGAAGGCCGGGGACCTCCCTGCGCTTAATTCCTGCATAGTATTACCCAATATGCTGTATAGCATGCGTACGCCATCGTTGCGTCCAACTACCACATTCTCTTTACACAAGTCTGTAACCTGAGGGGACTATACGTCTCATCACATACTGTATTGCCATGGAGGCACGCGGTACCCGTGCTGTAATGGCATAGAGGCTTATGCCGAACACCTCTTTCAAAAAAAGTAGGCATTATCAATTAAACATTTACTATGGAAATCATCAACAGAGAAGCTCTTATCGCTTCCATCATCGAAGAAAGGGAAAACGCATGGGGTGACATTGGTACGCATTGCTGCGGCGGCAGCCATTGCTGTGGCTCCCAGGATTAGTCTGTTAGTCTGTTTGAACAAAGCAGCGGAGGGGTGAGCCCTCCGCTGTTCTTACACTTTTAAACATTACTACCATGCATGTTATAGCTGAAGACGCTGCTCTTACAGTCTTGCTGCAATACCGGAACGAGGATGTGCTCTCCCGCTTCATGGATCAATATGATGTGACGGAAGCTGAAGCGGAAGACATCTTTACTGAAACGAAGAAGTTCCTTTTCATCTGCCGGGAACCGGGTGTGTTCATTCCTGATGAATTGCTGATCGTGGATGAGATGTGGCACAACTTCATTTTGTTTACTGCTACCTATCAGGCTTTTTGTGATCAATATTTTGGTGGTTATCTCCACCACCACCCTGCTTCCAAGGCTGAAAAAATACAGCACCGCGCGCTGGTAGCTATCGATGTGGCTGCGGCCAGAAAAGTTTTTAACGGGAAGCTGGCGGGGTTCATGTCTATCGTCTATGACCGGTTTGGTCATGATACGGTGGTGAAATGGTTTCAGCAATACCCGGTGCAATACAGTAAGCTGGTCATTAAAAACATTCGAAAGTTCTGATATGAGCATCTTTCCCAAACGGGCCATGCGCAACAGCACTGTTACTATTCACTGGAACCTGATGCTTCCTGCAGGCTTGGAATCGGCCGTATGTCCTTTTGTGCGTATTGGCATCAACACGCCTGATGGGAAAACGCACTTACTTTTCGAAGAGCATGTGTTGTTGCTGCCATCCACGGCTGCTCCTGCACCAACAGCGCTACAACAAGCCGATGGGTATCAATATCTGAACAAGCATACGCCGCTGTTGGTAGTGGCTTCTTACTTATCGGGCAAGCAGTCGCGGGAAAGGCTTGCGGAGATACTGACGAATATTCAGAATGGCCGGCATTATTATTTTTCCTGGCACGCAACTGCTGATGCGGCGCCGGGTAAATACACGCTGTTATCGGAAATGTATATCGATGGAGTGCTTAAGCATTCGGGTACTGCTGCAGAAGACTTTTTCTATGTAGAGCAGCTGGATGTTGTTGCTCATGCGGGCGGGGATGTCATTATTCATAATCCGGGTCCGGAGCCTGTTCCGGCCAAACTCATCTCTTATATCTCCGGCCAGTATCAACGACCTGAAGGGCTGGATGTGTTTTATATCGCACCGGGAGAAAGCCGTTCTGTCGATACTTCCGGCAAAAGTGTATTTCTCGTGTACAATGAAGAGCGAATTACTATTCCCCTGCATGCTTTTCAACAACCGCGTGCTGTGCGCAATCAGCAGTATCTATCGCTTCGAAAAGAGGAAAAGGGAGAAGCTGTAACCTACGTGCTGCCCCGTGAAGGGGACAATGCGTGGCGGCTTACGGGTGTGCAACGGGAAATCTGGGAAAGTGCCGATACGTTATGCTCCGTAGCAGCTTTACGCGCAAAAGACTGTGTTGCTTATGATGAAATGATCAATCTCCGGCTAATTACTGAAATACTATGAATAAGTTATATCCTCTATTAACCCTGATCGCCGGCGTATTGTTATTGCACAAGGTGTATGCGCAATCACCGGCTACCCCACCGGCTGTTATTACTGCTCAGCAAGACACTGCTAAAAAGCCTGCCAGGGAATTGCAAAGTGTTCAGGTGAGTGCCACTTCTGCCGGCAGCCTGCAGCAATCGAACCGCGCGGTTACCGTGATCGATGCCAAAAAATATTATAACCGCCCGGCCACTACTCTTGCGCTTATCAACCAAAGCCCTGGCGTGCGGGTGCGGCAGGATGGCGGTCTTGGCAGCAAGGCCGACTTCTCCATCAACGGCATCAGCGGTCGGCAGGTTAAGTTCTTCATCAATGGCATTCCCGCCGACTTCCTTGGCGCGGGCAACCGTCTCAATATTTTTCCTGTGAACGCCATCGACCGCATCGAGGTGTATAAGGGCGTGGTGCCTATCGAACTGGGCAGTGATGCACTCGGCGGCGCCGTGAATATCGTGACGCGCCAACAGCTTAGCAACTATTCCGATGCTTCGTACAGCATTGGTTCTTTCAATACGCATAAAGCAACGGTGAATACTTATCAAAACATCGGTAATGATCTTTTTGTGCAGGCGGGTGCTTTTTACAATTACAGTGATAACGATTATAAGATCTCTGCCGATGTACCTGATCAACTGGGCAATCCCAAACCGCAACGGGTAAAGCGTTTTCATGACCGCTACCGTGATTATCAGTTCCATGCGGAAGCGGGCGTTCTGAAAAAGCCATGGGCTGACCTGTTCAGTATCAACGCTTCTTACTATGGGATGGATAAAGATGTGCAGCACAACCTCGTGATGACGGAGCCCTATGGCGCGATCACCCGTGATGAGCGTACATGGAATGCGGGGGTGCGTTATGTGAAGCAGCGTGTGCTGCCACGGCTCAACCTGTCGTTTTATGGCAACGCGGGGCAGGTGAAAGAAAACTTTCTCGATACTTCTTATAATGCGTATACATGGGATGGCAAAGTGTATGAAAGAAGGATCTCTTATGGTGAGATATCCAGCTCTCGCACCGATCTGCTGTTTACTACTTACAACCTTGTAGGCAGGCTGCAGCTGGACTATGCCCCCGATTCGAATGATAAGATCAGCTTCTCGCTCACCAGTACTTATTTCACCCGCAAAGGGAAGGATACGATTGCCGAAAAATACTTCGGACAGGATTATTACGGTCAGGCCATGACGATGCAGAAGAATACTGCCGGTCTTGCGTGGCAGCATCAGTTTGTGTCACGCATTACCAGCACCACGTCTTTAAAATATTACTGGTACCATGCCAAGGGGTTTACCGTCGACAACATGGTGTTCAACCCTGCCTCCCGCTCGCAAAGCCAATGGGGCGTGAGCGAAGCGCTGAAATATGATGTAACTAAAAACTGGCTTGTTAAACTATCCTACGAATATGCCACACGGCTACCGGATGAGATGGAGGTGTTTGGGGATTTCAGTCTGGTGAAAGCCACACCCTCCCTCCAACCGGAAAACAGTCACAACCTCAACCTGATGGCGCGGTATAGCCGCTCCGCTTTAACGGTGGGCCTCAACGGTTTCTTCCGGCTTACGGATAACATTATCATCCTGCAGGTATCGCCACGCAGCTCGCAGTACCGCAACCTGCTGAAGGCGCTGTCGGCAGGCATCGAGGCGGAGGCCAGCTACCAGTTTACGCCTTCGCTGTCGCTGTGGGCGAATGGTACTTTCCAGCACATCATCAACAAATCGAAGAAAGAAAATACCGGCAATGTGGATGACCGCTATTATAACGAGCGGCTGCCCAACAAGCCTTTCCTGTTTGCTAATGGCGAACTGCAATGGACAAAGCGCAATGTGCTTCGCCGGGAGCATACGTTGCAATGCTGGTATGGCATCAATTACGTGAACTGGTTTTACCTGTACTGGTCTAAAGACGGACGGCGGGATACGAAGGCGGTGATCCCTACGCAGTTTGTGCAGCAGGCGGGTGTGAGTTATGCGCTTGCGCGGAACAAGGCAGCGCTCAGTTTTGAAGTGCACAATGTGGGTAATGCGAAAGTGTATGACAACTTTAATGTGCAATTGCCGGGAAGGGCGTGGACGGTTAAAGGAAGAATATTCATTGACCAATAAAAGCAACTCTAAAAAATGAAACGTAACAAGACTTTGGCAGCAACGCTTTGCATGGGTGGTATGATCGCCCTTGCAGTAATGGGTGGTTGCAATAAGAACGATGACAACAACTCCGTGAACAAGGATGCCAACCAGTATGCTATTGCACTGGTAGCTGGCACTGGCAGTGCGCAGACTACCTACATTCAGGGGCTGGCCAATTTCGACAGCACCACGATCAGTAACAGCAATGCTACCGAGCTGACGGGTAATGGCCGTTTGTTTACTTACAACAGCGCCGCCTATGCCTGTGTATTCAATTCACCGGCTACGATGACCAGGTATACGATCGATAAAACCGGTAAGGCTACCAAAGCGGGCGAGCTGGTGATACCCGGCGCCAGGACTTATTCTTCAGTAGAATTTATCAGTGCTACGGAGGCTTATGCTTCTGTAACAGGCGGTGTGGCCAAGGTGATCAAGTTCAACCCCACTACGATGGAGCGTACCGGAGAGATCGATCTGTCTTCTATCCTGCGGGCTGAAGCGCCCGTGATGTATTACCTCGGTATGAAGGCACGCGATGGCAAGCTTTTCATGGGGGTATTTTATGAAGGGGCCGGTTTTGTGGAGAAGTACAACGATACTGCTTACGTGGCCGTGATCGACCTGGCCACTTCCAAGCTGGATAAACTGATCAAGGACTACCGCACGGGTAGTGTATTCGACGGTAACAATTCCTTCGCCATGGACAGTAACGGAGATATTTATGTGGCTGGTCTGGGCTATACCAACCGGCCCAGTGGTATTCTGCGGATCAAAAAGGGACAGACTGATTTCGATGCGTCTTACTTCTTCGACCTCGATGCGGCTACGGGTTACAAATGCCGTGGTGTATCGTTGTTTGACAACGGACTTGCTTTTACGCTTGCGCTCGTGAAGCCTACCGACTCTTATGAGATCAATGGTCCTTCGCATCAATATTACAAGATCGATGTGGCGCAGAAGACCAGTGGTGGTAAGCTGCCGAACCTGCCTGATGCTTTTGGCTCCAGTGGCGCCACCATGCGCCGTTTCAATAACGGAGGAGAAATACTTTTTGCATTTGCCGGCAAAACAGAGAACAGCATTTACAGCTACCAGCTTTCTTCCGGCAACGTGACTAAAAAGGTAATGCTCACCGGAGGCCGCTGCAGCGGTTTCAATAAACTTCAATAAGTGATGATGACCGGTAACCTGTTAAGGATAGCCATGAAAGAGCTGACCACGGTGTATCGCAGCAAGGTGATCCTGCTGATGGCAGGCATCATTTTGCTGCTGCTGGGGGTGGCAGCCTGGGGCGGCTATCGCAATTATATTACAGCGAAGCGCATACGTGATGCTGCGCGGCATGAAAAGCGGGAACAGTGGCTACACCAGGACCCGAAGCATCCGCATATCGCCGCGCATTTCGGCACTTTCGCTTACAAGCCCAAGACCTGGTTCAGCATGCTCGACGCCGGCCTCGACAACTATGCCGGTGCGTATGCTTACCTGGAGCCTCACCGGCAAAATGATTTCGTGTTCAAGCCGGCCGAGGGTCATGGGGCCAGCATCCGGTTTGGCCAACTGTCGGTAGCGCTCGTGCTGCAACTGCTCGTGCCGCTGCTCATCATCTTCATGGGTTTTGGGTCCATTACCGGTGAAAGAGATCAGGGTACGCTCAAGCTTTTGCTCAGCAGTGGCGTGCGCTTGTCGACTATTGCGGCTGGCAAAGTAGTGGGTCAGTTCCTGGCGCTGCTGGCGCTCGTTGTACCGGCGCTGTTGCTTACCAGTATTTTCTTTGCTACAGTGACGCCCACCACGGGTAGTGACTGGCTGGGCCGGAGCCTGGTGCTGCTTGCCGTGTATAGTGCTTATTTTTTGCTTTTCACCGGTATCACCGTATTCGTATCGGCCATCAGCAAAACGAGCGGTAATGCGCTGCTTACATTGCTTACTATCTGGATCATTGGCTGCATTATCGTACCCAAAACGGCGGCCAATATGGGCAGTGACCGGTATCCGCTTCTTTCGCAATATGCTTTCCGGCAGGCCGTGCAGCAAGATATTGCGCAGGGCATCAATGGACATAATACCAAAGATGAACGGGCGAAGGAACTGGAAGCAAAACTGCTGCAACAGTATGGCGTAAAAACGGTGAGCGAGCTGCCTTTCAACTTCGAAGGGTATGTGATGCAGGCGGGTGAAGAATACAGCAGTATGGTGTATGACAAGCATTTTCACCAGTTGCAGCAAACGTTGCTGAATCAAGACCGTTTCTGCCGCCTGGCCGGTATTGCCGATCCCTACCTCGCCGTGCAGGGGCTTTCGATGGGGTTGACCTCCACCGACCTCTATACGCATATCGACTTTCAGCAGAAGACGGAGACTTACCGCCGGTATTTCGTGCAGAAGATGAATGAGGACATGATGCATCATTCGAAGTTGGGTGACTGGAAGTATAAGGCTTCGCAGGCGTTGTATGCTTCGGTATCCGATTTCCAATATCAATCGTTGCCCCTGAAGCAGGTGTTGCGATCGTACCGGATGGAGCTGCTTTCTCTCTCCGCTACTCTTGTGGTGGCTTTTCTGCTGTTCAACCTGATACTTAAACGAATCCCCGTCATCTCTCAATTATGAAAACAATCTTGTTGGTATGCGGTCGTGAATGGAAGCTGCTGACGCGTAATTATGGTCAGTTGTTCATCATTGCTTTGTTCCTTGGCGCCGCGCTGTATTCGATCCATTATGGGAATGCTTTTATCGATCAACAAGAGCGGACTATTCAATACATCCTGGAACGCAATGCCGCGGAGCAACAGGACCTGGTAAAAGGGCTCGATGCGGACACGACCAAACCGGCAGGGATGGCTGCGTGGATCAATGCTTCATATCCTTCGCGGGTGCGCTTCTTTCTCACTTATTATGCCATCGATGCGCCGTCGCCGTTTGCAAGACTCTCGATCGGTCAACGTGATGTGCATGCTTTCTACCTGCCGCTCAATGCGCAGAACCTATATCTGCAATTGTTCAAGTCGGAGATCGCGAATCCGCGGAAACTGCTGGCCGGTAATTTCGATCTATCATTTGTCGTGATCTACCTGTTGCCGCTGCTGATCATTAGTTTCAGCTACAACTTGCTGTCGGACGAACAGGAAAAGGGTACACTGCCGTTGCTGCGCATACAGCCAGTGCCGTTGTACCGGGTGGTTATTGCCAAGGGGTTGTTCTGGTTTGGCATCACGGTTGGGCTGCTTGCCATCGTGTCGGTGATCGCGTTTGTGTGGAGTGGCATTCCCGGCAAGGCTGTGGCTTCGATGGGTTGGTGGCTGCTGGTAACGGCATCGTATACTGCCTGCTGGTTTTCATTGCTGCTGCTTGTGAATGCTTTCCGGCGGAGCAGCGCTTTCAATGCGCTGTGCAGCCTTGGCGCCTGGCTATTGTTTCTTGTTGTGATACCTGCGCTGCTGAATCTTTCTTTCACGGATGAGCGTGAGGCTGACCCTACGAAGCTCACGGACTATATCCGCCGTCAACAGGGGCTGGGCGAATCACGGGAAGAAAAGGTAGCCGTACTGCAACGTTTTTACCAGCTTTATCCGCAGTATAAGAATGAAGATACTGTTGCGGCCACGCGCTTTCTCGACTTCCAGGCTTATTCGGCTTATGTGACCCTGACTGATGTGGCGGCCAAGCCTGCTATCGATGCTTACTATCAACAGGTGTGGAACCGCCAGCAAAAGATAGCGGCCTTTCATCTCGTGAATCCTGCGGTGAATACTCAAAGTCTGCTGAATGTGCTGGCGCATAGCGGGCTGGAAGATGCTTTTGCCTTCCGAAAGTCTATCGAGGCTTTTCACCAGGAGTTGTGTGATTTCAGTTATGTGCCGCTCTTTGCGGGCAGGATGATGATCAAAGATGATTTCAGGCATATACCTGTATTCAAACCAACTGCCACGGTGGCTGTTGCCGGTAATTTACTCCGTGGGCTGGGATGGCTTTGGCTGCTGGCTGTTATTGCCTTCGGCATTGCTTATTACCGGCTGCGCTTCAGGGTATAAAATGTTTTTATTTATCACGTAAAGAAATCTCTTTTATATGTACGCATTACAGGCAACGGGGTTGTCGAAACAATACAAGGGGCATATGGCGCTCAACAATCTTAACCTTACGGTAAGTAAAGGCGAAGTTTTTTGTCTGCTCGGCCAAAACGGGGCAGGCAAAACCACCACCCTCAATATATTCCTGGGGTTTATTTCCTGCAGCAGTGGCAGTGCTGCCATCAACGGTGTTACCGTGTCGCCCACCAACAACGATACGAAGCAATTCATTGCTTACATACCCGAGGTGGTGATGTTGTATGGTCAGCTGACCGGGCTGGAAAATCTGGACTTCTTCAGCCGTCTTGCCGGTTACAAATATAAAAAGGAACAGTTGCAGGAGTTTCTGCAGAAGGCGGGGCTGCAGCCGGAAGCTTTCGCCAAGCGTGTTGGCACTTACAGCAAGGGGATGCGCCAGAAAGTGGGCATTGCTATCGCTATTGCCAAGGACGCGGATGTGATCTTCATGGACGAGCCTACCAGTGGTCTCGATCCCAAAGCCACCAATGAGTTCACCGGCATTGTGCAGCAACTGGGCAAACAAGGGAAGGCTGTGCTGATGGCCACGCATGACATTTTCAATGCAGTGAATGTGGCTACTACTATCGGCATCATGCGGCAGGGGCAGCTTGTGCATGTGCTCAGTGCTAAAGGTATCGATGCTCAACAGTTGCAACAGCTTTATCTCGAGACCATTTGAATGTGTTTATGAAAATACCTTACTCTCTTATCCTGCTGTTGCTGTTTGTGACAGCTATGCCTGCTACCGGACAGGTGCAAAAAGCGTCTACAGATACGACTGGCAGCAAGAAGCTGCCTGTGACCAAAGACAGCACTGTATTTCCACGTACGGATTCGATGCGACAGGTGACCGTGACTGCTACCAAAAACGCGCTGCAGGTAGAAAATGGCCGTATCGTAATGAACCTTAGTAACAGTGCGCTAACCAGTGGTACTTCGGTATTCGAATTGTTGAAGAGAATGCCGGGCGTAACTGTGAGTCAGGACGACGATATCATCCTGCGCGGAACGGCAGGTGTGAACGTGCTGATCGATGGGAAGATGAATTATCTCTCCGGTAAACAGCTGGCTGACTTTCTGAAAGGACTGAGTGGTGACAATGTGGCGAAGATCGAAGTGATCACGGCGCCTACGGCGGAGTTTGATGCTGCGGGCAATGCCGGCATCATCAATATCGTGACGCGCCGGCGCACGATCCGTGGCTATGCCATCGACCTGCGCTCGACTGTGACGCGGGGCAGCACCTGGATGTTCAACGAAAACATCAGTGCCACGCTTAATACTCAAAAGCTTAGCCTCTATGGCTCTTTCGATTATAATACACCCAACCGCAAGGTGAAAGGTGTCAGCAGTAATTCGTTGCAGGAGAATGGCACACCGCTACAGCTTAAACGGGTGAGTGATAGTCGCTACCTCATCAAGTTTTACACCTGGCGCGTGGGGGCCGAATGGCAGCTTAATAACCGCCATCAGCTTAGCGCTCATTATCATGGGTACTTCGATGATTTTGCGGCGCCCAAAGATGCGCTGGCGTATCGTTATGCAGCTAATGGACAACTCCATTCTGTTGTTCAAACTTCCAACAATATCATCGAGCCTTATCATTATGATGCCGGCAATGTTGCGTGGACGTGGCGCATCGACAGCACCGGAAAGCGGTTGACTACGGAAGGGCATTATATCAGTTACCGGAATCTCTCGGATGCGCTTATGACCAGCATCATGAGCAGCGGCGTGGATGGTTCGCTCATCGAAAAGAATGTGCTGCGCTCTCACCAGCCGGGGTATATCAAAATCCGCTCTGCTAAAACGGACCTCGAATGGCCTTATGCAGGAATGTTGTTTAAAGCCGGGCTTAAGTATGCCTATGTGACGAATGACAACAATTATCGTTTCGACTCATTGATCGGCGGTTCTTACAAGGAAGCTACAACCATGTCGAATCACTTCCTGTATGATGAGCGCGTATCGGCTGTGTATCTCTCTGTTTCCAAAAGGATGAAACGTACCAGTGTGCTGGCCGGGTTGCGGGTGGAGCATACCGATGCGAAGGGGTATACTGTGAAGGATGGCTTTACGAACCGGTGGGCATATACCAGCTTCTTCCCCAGCCTATCGATCGATCATGACATGAAGGAGCACAAGCTCAACCTGTCTGTGAGCAGGCGGATCAACCGGCCCACTTACTCCGACCTCAACCCTGTGCGCTGGTATACCGACCAGTACTTCTATTATTCTGGCAATCCGTCGCTGGTGCCGGAAATGGCGTGGTTGTTTTCCGGTGCCTGGACCATTCACCGGAAGTACATCTTCACGGCCACCTATGCACTGCGGGATAATTATATGACCAAAAGGTTGCTCATCGACTCTGCCGCTAATGCTATCAAGAGTGTGACGGCTAACTTTCGCAATATGCAGCGGTTCGATCTCTTGTTCTCGGCACCTTTCAGTGCCGGTGTGTGGAGCATGCAGGTGTCGGCGGGCGCCAACTATTCGCGTTATCCATTGCCACAGAACGGTGATGAGGCCACAGCTTCGCGCTGGGCGTTCAATATACAAGCGCAGCAGCAACTGAAGCTGCCGGCCGGGTTCCGGCTGGAGGTGGCTGCGTTCTATTATACTGATGAGCTGTGGGGTATTTATTTGAAGGAGCCGCTCTACTTTGTGGATGCGGGGGTTCGTAAATCTATGCTGAAAGAGAACCTGGTGGTGCAGTTCAATTTCCTGGATGTGCTGCGTACTTACCGCCTGCGCGGGTCTTCGCTGATCAATACCACGGACTACCGTTATAATGACCGGCCTGAAGCGCACCGCATTAGTCTGAGTGTACGGTATCATATAGGCGGCAAGCTTACTTCCAAAAGGGCAAGCAGTATCGAAGAGCAGGAAAGGTTGTGATGCATTTAGGCACAAGTACGCTAACGCACAAGGCTAAGCTGCATACTTGCGCCAGGTAAGGGGGCGATCCCAATGTAAGCTACAGTTTTAGTCACCATAGTTTCCACCAAGGTTTTTTGGGTTCTGATTTTTGTTCATTCCCATTATTGCCAAGATCGAAGCTCATAGAAAGCATCTTTTTGTCTGTCCACAAAGAAGCTGTGTCCAAATTTATATTCAGTAGATTACAGAACGTATCGGCCTTCTGCTCTATAAAATCACTTACAAACTGTTTCCATTCTTTTTGGATATTATCCTGAAGCAGATTATTGAAGTTCAAACTTGTTCTCCCATTTTCTGCCTCTATTATTTTCTGTAAATCGTCTTTATTACTTAGATCTGGGCGGTTACCAACAAACGCTTGCATCATTTGCCTTCTTTCATCAATTGTCAATCTGGGAATAGATATAATAACTGCGTCATTGTCTTCAATTCTTTGTATACGTTTAGCCAATATGTCCAATTCTTCTGCAGAATAAGGATTGCCAGGATACGTTTCTGTTGATAATGGGTCTGTCAGAAAATAGTCAGTGACAAAAACAGAAAAAAATTCGTTGTCTCGTCTGTCAAAATAAAAGCTCTCATTTATGCTGTCTACTTGTTCAGAAAATGCTATACGCAGCCATTTGTATATGTTGTAACGATCGCTCATAAAAATTACTATTCATCCTTTTTACTTTTACTGCCTCGGCTTAGGTGCCATAGATAAGTATTTTCGTAAATCTTGCCTTAGAATATATATAGCAGTTTCTTTTGTCACTAAGGCCTTGTTGTCTTCCACATTGCCCGTATACTGATAAAAATAACAATCTTCTTTGAGGACAAAAATATTAGAAGGCAGTTCTTTGATTTTTACAAAATTAGCATGTCCGTTGAATGTCTCCTCGCACTCCACATAGTTTACATTTCGGTTATCCTTTTGAAACATAATATTTCTGTGACTTTTGTCTGGAAACAATTCGTGCCCTTCAATATATAGAAATCCAATGTTGTTCTTTCTGCTGTAAGCAGATATATTTATATACTGTCCGTTTTGTAATTTGTAGATTGTCCGGTCGTAAAGCCAGTCGTAACCAGCATTTTTCAATTCCTCAAGCATAATTGGCACAACATCATCAAGTCTCAACCAATTAGTTGTTAATTTTTTGCCCTTCAAATTTCGGGGTGAGAAATACTCGTAATAGTTGCTTGTATCAATATTTGAATTTGTCTGAGCCAACGTAAAGTGTCCATAGAAAATACAAAAAATAAAAACAATTTTTTTCATAAACGTTTTATAGTGATGTTTATATAAAACTGACGGGCGTAAAGGAATTTAGGCAATTCGCCCCGGGATAACTAAAATGGTTCGAGTTCATTCTTTGATCTTTATTGTTCCTTTTCTGTATAAGTCCAGCGCTTTTTGCAGAATGCTTTTTATCGTCTTTATGGGTAAGTCTTTGTTTGGATCAACCCTTAATACCTTCATCCGGGAACGGTCGCCTTCTTCCAGTTTGGGATGGTCAAGGTGTTTTCCTTCTACCATAAGGAGATAGGGCTGGTTCGTCTTTTTGTCTGTCCACAAATAGCAAAACATTTTTTTCTTGTAGCAGAAGCAGGGCATTCCGTACTTCTGTGTTTCAGAAATGTTTGTGTCTTGTTCAAGAATGATGCTGCGCAATGCAAGCAGGCAGCTCTTGTTTGGCTCTTCTTTGCTTAGGTAAAAGTTGTGGACCTCTTCTGACATTTTATTCGTTACCGTTTGTTCTGATAACAGGGCTCGAACCTGTGTCCATCCGGTCCAAGAGCCGGACGCTCTACCACTGAGCTATATCAGAAACCGAGATAGGTGTAGGACCCGAACCTATAATGTTTTTACATTTTTACCTGAAAAATATCTATGTCGTTTCAGCACTGTCGCCAAAAAAGGATTGGATACTGTCACTCCATGAACAAGTTCTGGTGTAGGTTTGAACTCTGCTACTCCGTGAACCCGTGGCGCTATCCAACCTGATTTTTCCGGGTCAAGCCCTGCTTCTTTACAATATTTAACTACCAATTCTTTGTTGCAGTCAGCTTTGTTCTGGAACACTTCCCATGGTAAAGGTATTTTATTCCATACGTCTGTGTTTGGGTCGAGTTTTCCACCGGATGCAAAATGCCAGGCGACAACATCGGCAGCCATCAATCGCAATACTTTGCCAAAACAAATTTCTTCGAGGATGTAATCCAATCCTACTGCATAAATTAAGTTCATCCAGTTGTCTCTCGCCTTATTCCACGCTCCTGCTGTATTGTTCCAGGTTGTAGAGTCATTGCCTCTTTTAACAACCATGGTTTGTCTGTTGATGTCGCTGGCCGTCCAAACCTCGTCTAATAATGCTGCAATATCCTGTAAAGTGGTTGTCCACTTGCCCAACAGTATTCCTTTTTGTTCGTCCGTCAAGTTTGATAGTACTTCCTGGCTGGCATAGATATGTGCTATAGCCCACCAATTTGTATTGTTGGGGGCTTTGCATCTGGCCAATAGCATTTCGCTTATTTCGTCGAAAGGACGGTCCTGACTTTGATTTGTAAAAACACTTCTGAGATTGCAACGAGCATTGTAATAGGCGATAAAACAAGCTGTGTTTATGTCTGACGAAAAGTTTGTGAAATCTATTGTATGGGCTAAGCCGTGTTTTGCAATTTTTTGAAATTTTATCTTTTTGCTTTCCCGAATAAATTTCAGCAGTTTGTCTTCTATCCGGGTAAGCAGCCGCCACTTTTTATTGTAGTTCCGCTTCGATAAATCAAGCCCGCTTTCCTTTCTCTGTGTTTTGTTAAGTCTGTCGGCTTTAAAATCGTTATTCCCTGCGGTTTTATGAATAATGGGTGAAACGAGGTTGATAAACTCCTCAATGTTCTTCTGGTTATTGTAATCTGTGTTGTTTTTGTTGTCGAGTTTGAAAATTTCTATTGCTTTGGCAATTTGTTTTCCGGCACCTTTTGCTTCTGCAAAGGTTTGTAGCATTGAAGTATAACCTAACATATTTCTTGCCAATGAACCCTGGGCTGCCTTTTCCAAAAACTGTCTTTCACTGGTTGTCAAATTGCCTTTTGTCAATTCAAGAATCATTTCCGCAACGTCTTCCGGTCGTCTTCGTTCTTTTAAAGTTTGGTATAGTTGTTCAACTGCAGTCATTTCATTGCGCTGTATCAGTAAAGTTGTTACTGACTCCAATATACGCAAGACTCTTTGTTAAACAAATTCTACCTAATGACTTCTCTTGTGTGAATCTGGATTGAATGTATAGATGACCCGCAAGACTGTATCATCCGGCCGCAGGATGCCTTTGTAGAAGTCATACCAACCATCGGTAGGGCCGCCTTGTCCCTGGTTGAGGTGGACCTTAAATTTTCCATTTTCATAACAATAGGCATCTATTACTACCGAGTGCCCAAAATCTTTGAGGTTGGCAAAATGCAGGAAGACGGGTCGCTGTTCGTTCAGTTCACGATAAATGATCTTTTCCAGTTTGCCCAATGTATAGGGGGCGAAGTTGTGCCAGGCAATATAGCGCTTCACTTTTACCTGGTAGTGCTGTTCGAGTAAACTGGCGGGCGCCAGCTTATTCATGTACCGGTCGGTACCAAAATCCTTTTGTATGGCAAGTGCAGCGTAGTAATTGTACTTCGCCAGTTGTGCAGCCGTAGCAGGGGAACTGTTGCTATCGATCGTTGGGGCGAATTGCCGAAAGTCGAATTGGGTACTGTCCAATACTTCGTCTATCCGATAGCCCTTCCGGGAAGTGTATTGTACCCGGCCGTAGGGTTTTAACCGGTGGTAGTACATGATCTGTGCGAGGGCTGTGCTCCAGCAGCCCAGCCGCAGGCTGTCGGGGGTACATTGCTCAAAGCCACCCATCTGCTGCCAGTTTGTCGTTGTGAGGCCTTTGCTGTTTTGGGTGCACCTGGTCTTATCCGGGAAAAAGGGAAAAGCTGTACAGATCGTGGCATACAGGGCCAGTAGCAGTGCGCATACTATCGCGGTGGTCTTCATCCATTTTTTCATGAGTTTCTTTTCACTCAAAGTAACCGTCGGCGGGCATGCGGTTCTTCTCAAAACCGGTTTTGAGAGTTCTTATTCAGAAGGAAAGGTGCTATTCCGGGGACGATTGCCGGCGGATGTATTCTTTGGGAGAGATGCCTGTGCCGGCCTTGAAGATCCTGTAAAAGCTGGCTTCAGAATTAAAGCCGCATTCATAGGCGATGCCGAGTATGGATAGCTGGCTGAAGCGGGGATCTTTCAGCCGCTGCTTTGCTTCTTCCAGCCGGTAGTCATTGATCAGTGTGCGGAAGCTTTTTTGCCAGTGGGTATTGATGACAGTGGAGACAAGTGCCGGATTGGCAGCTATATGTTGGGCGAGCTTTTGCAGGCTCAGTTCCGGATCGAGGTAACATTTGTCTTTTTCCAGGGCAGTGAGGATAGCGGCTTTGAGGGATTGTTCTGCTTCTGGCGACAACTTTGTTTCCTTCACCGGTACTATGTCCGGCGGTGATTCAATGATTTGCTGTGCTGCACCAGCCATTTGTTGTTCCGGCAACTGGTAGCCCCTGAAACCGATGTAGTAAATGAGTACTGCGAGGTACACGAAGAATACCTGCCAGTAATAGAAAGGGCGGAAGCCTGTATAAACAAAATATTCCAACGCAACTGCTACGGCCAGCCCGAGTATCAATATGCCCAGCCAGACAGCTACATTCCGGAGCCAGGCGTAGGTGGGGTAATTGGTTGCTGCGATGTTCTGGTTGAGCCAGTGCCGGTACTGTAGTACGAGCCGCAGACCCAGCCACCAATATAAGCAGCCAGACAAGACGGACAGCAAGTCCTCCCCTTCTTTGATGGCGTTAAACTGATAATGGTTAGCTACCATGTCTTTGGCTAAAAGGTCTGGCACCCGCCATACGCTGAGGTAAATAAAAACGGAATAAGCCAGGGATAAGGCAAAGGGTACAAAATGCCATAGTTGATCGCGGGTAAACCTGAAGTGTGGCTTTGTGAGGGAAGCGATGTACAACCAAATAAGGGGCTGGATGGCCAGGTCGAATGGCAACGGGAAATATCTGAAGAAGGTGGTTTGCCAAAGTCCGGTAGTATGAATGAGGATCTTGATGCAAAGCAGGTTGAAAACGGTGAGCATAAAGGATAACAGCAACTTGCTTTGGCTATTGGACCAGTGGCGCCAGATCTGCATGGTAATGAAGAAGCCCTGTGTGATGCCGATCAGGAGCAATACATCGAAAAAAGAGAAGCGCCAGTTCAACGACGTACAATTATGGGATAAGTAAACAATAAAGATTACTGTATGACTGGTATTCTGCTTACATCTTCAATATGGATGAGTGTTAACTTCCATTCGCCACTGGCTTGCTTCGTCCATCCAAAACTATAGTTCCCTTTCTCTTTAAGAACGTGTCCTCCAGGTGGTGTCAAATCACCAGTATACGTTCCAGCAGTATACGCGATTTTGTCGTCGCTATTCTTTGCGATAGATGAAACAGTAATATTGCCAAGAATTTTTAGTCCGCCACTAACCCATTTTTCTGCTATCGATGACTGGCCTTTGTAAATCAATGTGTCATTCATGACAATAGCATCCTCCGCGATTACTTTCATGACAGCAGCCGAATCTTTGTTGTTCCATCCTACAACAAATACTGACGTCAAAGAATCTACGTCTGCCTGGGTTGTCGAAGCAGCTGTGTTTGATACGTTGCTGCAACTAAGCGCAATCAATGCTATCAAAAGAAAAAGCAGGTATTTCATTTTGTGAGATTTTATTCAATATTTCCTTAAGATACTCAAAACTAACATGCCCCCATAAAAATGCAGGGCTTGGCTACCCACTCCCCCCACCCTCACCGCCACATCGCCTGACATCCTGATATGGTCCTTTGGGTGAACCTGGCCGTTCAAATGCAGCAGGCATAGGGGTTTCTCTTCTGAGATCATTTTTTGGCAAAAATGCCAAACGGATTATTCACAGGCTGTTGATTTCTTATACCCCCCTTTTATCAAATTAATCAAGAACTTTATAAAACCGCTCTACGGGAAAGCAGATTTCAAACTAAATATTGGTCAACGCCGCAGATCATATTATAAGGTATGGTCCGGGGCCTGTTTCACGATAAAAGTCACTGATTATGGGATTATTTGATAAGAGGGTTCAGTATAAGCCATTTGAGTACCCTGAGGTATTAAAGTATACGGAAGCGATCAACAAGTCATTCTGGGTTCATTCGGAGGTGGATTTCACGGCCGATATTCAGGATTTTCATGCTCACCTCACTCCTGCCGAGCAAAATGCCGTCAGGAACAGTTTGCTGTCGATTGCGCAGGTAGAAGTGGCTGTGAAGTCTTTTTGGGGTAATCTGTACCAGCATTTTCCCAAGCCTGAGCTGAATGGCTTAGGGTCGACGTTTGCAGAATGCGAGTTCAGGCATTCCGAGGCGTATTCGAGGCTGCTGGAGGTGCTGGGGTACAATAATCAGTTTGAAAACCTGCTGCAAGTGCCTGTAGTTCAAGAGCGTATTAATTATTTGTCGGCTGCGCTGGCGCATACCAAATCGACCGATAAAAAGGAATATACTTCTTCGCTGATCCTGTTTAGCCTGCTGATCGAGAATGTGAGCCTGTTCAGTCAGTTTGCCATCATTCTTGCCTTCACCCGCTTCAAGGGCCTGATGAAGAATGTGAGTAATATTATTGCCTGGACCTCTGTGGATGAACAGATCCATGCGAATGCCGGTATTTTCCTGATCAACAAGATCAAGGAGGAATATCCGGAGATTTTCTCTGCCGAAATGATCGCGCGGGTACAGGAGATCGTAAAGCAATCGATCGAAACGGAAGAGCGCATGCTCGACTGGATCTTCGGTGCAGGTGAGATCGATATCATCAGCAAGCATAACCTCAGCAACTTCATGAAGAAGCGTGCGGATGATAGTCTGTTACAGATCGGTATGCCTGCTATCTTCAATATTAGTTCAAAAGAGAGTGCGGCTATGTTGTGGTTTGAGGAAGAGGTTTTCTCGAATAGCCTGGACGATTTCTTTGCCAAGCGCCCGGTGGAATACACCAAGTTTGACAAGAGTATCTCAGCGCACGACCTGTTTTAGTTTTTACATTACTTACCTGACCTATAAAACGAAATGCGATGACAACATTATTCGATACTGCTGTACCGGTTACCGAGCAATTGCCTGATCTGAATGGAAAATATGAACAGGAGAAGCTTTGGTGGAAGAATGAAGAGAGTGAACAAGTGTTGAACAGGGGTTATTTATTGAAGGGCGAAACGGTGGAAGGCGCTATCGAGCGGATTTGTTCTGCTGCTGCACAGCGTTTGTACAAGCCTGAGCTGAAGGATGCTTTTAAAGAAATGGTGGAAAGGGGCTGGATGAGTTTAAGTTCTCCTATCTGGGCCAATATGGGTACTGAAAGGGGATTGCCTATCTCCTGCTTCAATGTGCATGTGCCTGACAATATCGAGGGTATTACGCATAAGCTGGGTGAGGTGATCATGCAGACCAAGCTGGGCGGTGGTACTTCTGCTTATTTTGGCTCATTGCGTGAAAGGGGCAGTGCTGTAACTGACAATGGTAAAAGTAGTGGCGCTGTGAGTTTCATGCGCCTGTTCGATACGGCGATGGATACGATCTCTCAGGGCGGTGTGCGCCGTGGCGCTTTTGCCGCTTACATGGACATCGATCACGGGGATATCGAGGAGTTTCTTTCTATCAAGGATATCGGTCACCCTATCCAGAATCTTTTTTATGGAGTGTGTGTGCCCGACTACTGGATGCAGGAGATGATCGACGGTGATATGAAGAAAAGGCAGGTGTGGGCCAAGGTGCTGGAAAGCCGTCAGCAAAAGGGTTTGCCTTATATCTTCTTCTCCGATAATGTAAACAGGAACAAACCGCAGGTATATAAAGACCACAATCTTACTATTCATGCCAGCAATCTTTGTTCGGAGATCATGCTGCCTTCTACGTGGGAAGAGTCTTTCATCTGTTGCTTATCTTCTATGAACCTGGAGCTGTATGATGAATGGAAAGATACCAATGCTGTGAAGCTGGCTGTATTCTTCCTCGATGCCGTGCTGCAGGAGTTCATTGCCAAAACTGAGGGTAATCATTACCTGGAGGCTGCCAACCGATTTGCCAAGAGGCACCGTGCATTGGGATTGGGCGTGTTGGGCTGGCACTCGTATCTGCAAAAGAATATGATCTCTTTTGAAGGTTTACGCGCCAAGCAACTGACTGCTATGATCTTTAAGGATATTCATGATAAGGCTCAGAAGGCCAGTAAAGATCTGGCATGGATCTATGGAGAGCCTGAACTGTTGAAGGGTTATGGCAAGCGGAATACGACTGTATTGGCTATTGCGCCTACGACTTCTTCCAGTGCTATCCTGGGCCAAACGTCTCCCGGTATCGAGCCTTTCAGCAGCAACTATTATAAAGCGGGTCTTTCCAAGGGTAACTTCATGCGTAAGAATAAGTACCTGAAGGAACTGCTGATCAAGAAGGGCATCGATAATGAAGATACGTGGCGCGATATCATGTTGAACCACGGTAGCGTGCAGCATCTCTCTGCACTGACTCAAGAGGAGAAGGATGTGTTCAAGACTTTCAAAGAGATCAGTCAGCTGGAGATCATCCAGCAGGCTTCTATACGTCAGCAGTTTGTTGATCAATCCCAAAGTCTCAACCTCAATATACCGGCTGACCTGCCCGTGAAAGAGGTTAACAAGTTGTTGATCGAAGCCTGGAAGCTGGGTATTAAAACGTTGTATTATCAACGTAGCCAGAGTGTTTCTAAAGAAATGGTGACTAACCTCGTAAGCTGCAAGAGCTGCGAAGCATAGGATAAGGGTATTGTTTCATTTTGATGTGCAAATAGATTAATTTTGCCCTCGCAAGTTCTTTCTTATCATCTTATCAAGCAGCAAAGGTTCCCGCTAACCCGGGATTAATAGGGAATTGTGTGAAAATCACAAGCTGTCCCGCAACTGTATGTAACATACCTGAGTTTTTACCCTTGTTGTCCACTGTCCCGACTATGGTTGGGATGGGAAGGACGGTAGAAACGTTACAAGCCAGGAGACCTGCCTTACTGTATTTGACAATGCTTTCGTGGAATGAAGCTGTTGTTGATCTGATAGGCTTATTGTATAATGACCGGCCGTGTATGTATATTTTATACTATGCGGGACTGGCTATTTATGCGTATGCCTTTGTTTCACTTCTACTTCTTTTCACCAAACATTGCGGGTTTTAACGAAGGGCTTTTAACTGATTATTCATTTTAAAAGCATTCATCATGCAGACACACAATCTCGGCTACCCGCGGATAGGCAGCCAGCGTGAACTGAAGAAGGCTTCCGAGCAGTACTGGGCCGGAAAGCTAACCGCACAACAATTGATGCAGACGGGCAGTACAATCCGTTTGCAAAACTGGCAACTTCAAAAGGATGCCGGTATCGATCTGGTTCCCTGTAATGATTTCTCTTTTTATGACCAGGTGCTGGACACCAGCCTGCTGGTGGGGGCTATCCCTGCCCGTTACCACGACCTGATGCACGACAAGCAGCTGCCGCATATCGACCTGCTGTTTGCCATGGCGCGTGGTTATCAAAAGGGTGGTTACGACATCACCGCTATGGAGATGACGAAATGGTTCGATACGAACTATCATTACATCGTTCCTGAGTTTACTGCGAACCAGCAATTCACTTTGTATCACAACAAGGTGCTGAATGAATTCAATGAAGCGAAACGTCATGGTATCGCCGCCAAGCCTGTGTTGCTGGGGCCTGTATCGTTCCTGCTGCTGGGCAAGGAAAAGGAAAGTGGCTTTCACCGTCTTGAGTTGCTGAAAAAGCTGTTGCCTGTGTATGTAGAAGTACTGGCGAAGCTGGAAGAGGCAGGTGCTTATTATGTGCAACTGGATGAGCCTTGTTTATCGCTGAATCTTTCGGTAGCCGAGCGGCAAGTATTTGCCAAGGCTTACCTCGAGATCAAGAACAGGTTTCCGCAGCTGCAGATCATTCTGGCGAGTTATTTCGAGTGTTATGGTGAAAATCTTTCTATGGCATTGAGCCTGCCTGTGCAGGTGCTGCACCTTGACCTCGTTCGTTGTCCATCGCAGCTGGATGATATTCTTGCTACGGATATTGCCCGTTCAAGAACGGTGCTTTCACTTGGTGTGGTGGATGGCCGGAATATCTGGAAGAACAATTTTGAGAAGTCTCTCAGTCTTATCAATAAGGCTGTTGAAAAACTGGGCAAGGAAAGGGTGTGGATCGCTCCTTCCTGTTCTTTGCTGCATGTGCCTTGCGACCTGGAACTGGAAACGAATGAAAAGGTGTTGACGCCAGAGATCAAGCAATGGATGGCTTATGCCAAACAGAAAATCGACGAGGTGATCACACTTAAGCAGCTGGCCAGTGGTGACAACAACGTGATCGCTGCGGCGAAGCTGCAAGCCAATATACAGGCTAACAGGAACCGTCAGACTTCTGCGCTGATCCACAGTAAGGTGGTGAAGGAAAGGGTGGCGGGCATCACTGATAAGGATGCTGCGCGCAACAGTGTGTTCTCTATCCGGAAGCATAAGCAGCATGATCTGTTGAAGCTGCCACAGTTCCCGACCACGACTATCGGTTCTTTTCCGCAGACTGCGGAAGTGCGCAGCTGGCGGGCCAACTGGAAGAAGGGTGATCTGACGCAGGAACAGTATGATGATCTGATCGCCAAAGAAACGGAGGAGTCTATCCGCTGGCAGGAAGCGATCGGCATCGATGTGCTGGTGCATGGTGAGTTTGAGCGTAATGACATGGTGGAATACTTTGGTGAGCAGCTGAGTGGTTTTGTGTTTTCCAAGAATGGCTGGGTACAGAGTTATGGCAGCCGTTGTGTGAAGCCTCCTATCATCTATGGTGATATAAGCCGCCCCGCTCCTATGACCGTGCGCTGGACTTCTTTTGCACAATCGCTCACTGATAAACCTGTAAAGGGAATGCTTACCGGCCCGGTAACTATTTTGCAATGGAGCTTTGTGCGCAATGACCAGCCACGGAGCGAAACCTGTACACAGATCGCGCTGGCCATCCGGGATGAAGTGGTGGACCTTGAAAGGGCTGGTATCAACGTGATCCAGATCGACGAGCCGGCTATCCGTGAAGGTCTACCGCTACGCAAAGAGAACTGGCAGGAATACCTGCACTGGGCTGTACGTGCTTTCCGTATTTCGGCCAGTGGTGTAAAGGATGCCACGCAAAT
The DNA here is from genome assembly GCF_059502485.1 of Paraflavitalea sp. Classification (NCBI taxonomy): domain Bacteria; kingdom Pseudomonadati; phylum Bacteroidota; class Chitinophagia; order Chitinophagales; family Chitinophagaceae; genus Paraflavitalea; species Paraflavitalea sp. The sequence goes on along the minus strand of NZ_JCACET010000009.1, from coordinate 131,732 downwards.
CCATACGCATATGTGTTATTCCGAGTTTAACGATATCATCGGGAATATTGCGGATATGGATGCAGATGTGATCACCATCGAGTGCAGCCGTTCGCAAATGGAGTTGCTGGATGCGTTTGCGGAGTTTAAATATCCCAATGAGATCGGGCCTGGTGTGTATGATATTCACTCGCCCCGTGTGCCTTCTAAAAAGGAGATGGTGGAGCTGATGGAGAAAGCGAAGGCGGTGATCCCTTCTGATCAACTGTGGGTGAATCCTGACTGTGGCCTGAAGACACGCGGCTGGCCGGAAACCAAGGCTGCTTTGGAGGCCATGGTGGATGCTGCGCGTGAGTTGCGGGAGCAGGTTGTTGTGAAAGCCTGATAGACTGTAATATATATGAAAACAGGCTGTATGATCACATACAGCCTGTTTTTCGTTTACCGGTAGTTCCGTCTATGGGTTTATCGTAGGGATCTTTGCGCCTAACAGGTGGAGGTCTTCTCCACGGCTGATCTCGGTGGATGCTTCTCCCAGCCAACCGTTTTCCTGGTCTATTCCGTTGTAAATTTTTACAAAGTCGATACCTGGCAGGTTGACTTTGTTGCCGTCTTTGTCGATTGCCCAGTCGATATCGATGCCGGCATTGTCATGGAGGTTGGGATAGTTGTCTACATATCCATAATTGAAAGCATACAATACAAAGTAAGTTCCTCCCCCACTCTCGTCCATGCCATTGCGCGCGAGGCGTATGCCTTTGTAAGTGATCTTATTATCTGTGACCCAGCCGGGATAATAGCTCTGTGCGTGGAAGGTATTTTTTATTTTGTATCCTTCCTGTCCCTGATTGTCTGTCCACCGGATATAATTGCTGATACTGGTATTGCTGGGTGGATTGGCATCTGGCGTTTCTGTTGTTGGCTTGTTGTAGGTCATTTCGTAAGTACGGAACGTGCGTACGTCAAGGTTTTTGCTGACAGCCGTGGCGTACCAGGGTTCTTTGTCGGCAGAGAAGTTGCCGCTGCCTTTTATCTCGTACCACTCGTCTTCGTCGGGTTTGCCATTCTTGTTTTTATCGTATGCTACCATCACGATTCCCGGTTCACAGCTTCCTCCAAAGGGGGCATTGGGGCGTGGGTTGGCAAGGGCGCCAAACGCATTTCCATAAATCCTGAAATCGCGCCTGTCGACTACGTTTACAATGGTATGGTCGAAGCCAACTACTACATAACCTCCCCATCCTCCGAGGGTGATCATGTTGGCGTCTTCTCCAATCAGTTCATTGCCTGCTTTGGTGATCATCGTTTCCCGGCTATCACCTGGGTTGTATTTGGGTAATTCGTTTACAAACTGACCGGGGGCCGGCAGGTAATCGAATACTTTCGTTATATAAGCTGTTTGCGCTTTATCAGCCTGCTGTACCGTGATCAGTAATGTATCTATCACATCGCCTGAGGATACTTTTACCTGATAGGCGCCTTTGTCTACGGCGCTAAACAGCGCTGTTGTATTGGCTGCAGATAGCCTGTAGCGATCGGCCGGGGACGATAGTACTGCCCATTTTACATCTGTCTTGCCTGCAAATTTCTGTGAGGCTTCCAGGGTGAGTATCTTATTGGTTGTGGTGATCCAATTGATATAGCGACCCGTGGTGATCTTCACTGCTTTCTGGACAATGTTGCCCAGGTTGTAAGCTCTGACGATCAGGTTATATGTTCCGGGATCGGCGGGCGCCTGAAAGGTGTATTGTTTTGCATTGGCTACTCTTTGTCCGTTGACAAGCCATACCAACGAATCTACGTTGTTTTCAATGGTTGGATTTATCTGTAAGGATTGTTTTACCACTACATAATATTCGGATTCAATGCCGTTAATAACCGGCGCTGTTTCCGGGAGCTGAGCATCTTTTTCTCCGCAGCTGGCTATTGCCAGTAAAGCGAAGGAGATGTATACGAGGAATTTATTTTGCTTGTTCATTTTGTCTGGTTTATTGATCGTACTGTTTTGTTTGCAATTTTGTGATGATCTATCCCTTCGACAACCCTTCGACAGCACTTCGACAGGCTCAGTGTGACAGCAGCTACTCAGGTTGACAGAAGGTGACACTTATTTGAGGTGCTTGTCGAGGATAGACCTTACTTGCAGCATGCGTCCTTCTTCGAGGTTATAGTCCTGCAAACCGGTGAGGCCCGCTACCTGTTGAACGGGGTAGACAACCTTACGCACTTTTACAAAATCGATTCCCGGCAACTCAACGTTTTCTCCTTTACTGTTTACTGCGAAGTCGATATCGATGTTCATGTTCTGGAAAAACGGCGCTGCGCCGGTAACGTTTTTGGTAAGGCGCTTTCCTGAGCGCGTGAAGGAGGTTGGCCAACCGCTCAGCATGCCCATTTTTTTCGCAGGAAGATCGGTCATGTTCAAGCCGGGAAAGAACCCTCTTACAGAGAATGTTCCTGCATAGGTCATGGCACTGGTGAAGGTCTTATTGTAAGCGATCTGTCCCTTGACTGGCACATCCTGGTTGTCTTTGTAACTATGGTAAGAATATGCTCTTCTGTCATCTGTTTTGAAGCTATCCAATGTAAAGGTCATCGCATAGTTCCCGCTATCTTCCAACCCATAGTCTGCCGTTTTGATCTCATACCACTCTTCTTCGTCCGGCTTGCCATTTTTGTTGCGATCATAGGCTACGTATACAGCTGGCAGATCTTTGTTGGAATAAAAAGCTGTCAGCTCGAGGTCTGTTTTGCCTGGCACATTGGCTACGGTGTGGTCAAATTTAAAGGTGGCATATCCGCCCCAGGCGCCTACAAAAAGAGCAGCAAAAGGATCGGTCTTTCTTATTTCGGATGCTTTGGCTAAAAAATCATTGTAAGGAAGCGGATGCTCGAGTCCCAGATCCCATAGGTCTCTGGCGCCGATGATGGCCCAGTTGTGCAATTTGCCGGGTGCGGGTGCGTATTCCAATACGGTATAGGCATTTTTTACGTATTGGGCTGTCTTCACCTCGATATTGCGGGTGGAGCTGGCTGATTGTTTGCCGGCGGTTACTTTCAATGTGAGGGGGAAGGTACCTGCCTCGGGAGAGATAAAGGTGAGGCTGCTTTTTTTGCTGATCACAGAATCGCCGATGGACCATACATAGGTGTAATCATTCCGCTCAGGACCGCTGACCTCAGGTGTGATGTCTATAACTGTAGACAGGGAAACCGACAGTTCGCCGGGAACTGATACGGTAATTGGTTTTTCAACAAATATTTTAAAAGATTGCTCAGCAGTGCCTGCTTTGTTGTTTGCCTTGAAGGTAACATTGAAGTTGCCCGGCTCGGTAGCTTTGAAGGTATAGCTGACCTGGTCAGCTGCTACTTCCTTTCCATTCACCAACCATGCGTATATGTTTCCTTTCAGGTTGGTAATGTTGGGAGCCAATTCCATTTCGTCGCCAATGTTGAGTGTGATCGTGTCTGTTCCGATCCCGGAAATGGTTGGGGCGATATACTGCTCTTTTTTGCAAGAGAAGGCAAAGAAAACAGCTACTGCCAGTAGTGTTAGAAAAATGTTCCTGTTCATGTGTTTTATTTTCGAGTTATGCTATTGTTTGGGTAATAGGGCAAAGTGGGCCGGTATATCGCCGGTGCGAACGCTCCATTTCTTTTTCCCCTCTTTTGAAAAGCAGTATAATATGCCGGGTGAGACATAGTTGCCGGCATCTGTGACGTAGATGTCTTTGGTGACCGGGTGTACCATAATACCATAGGGTATTTCTATTTCTTTGTCGGTGCCATCGGTAATAAATGAACGGCTGACTATCTCGCGGGTACGGGTATTGACGATGCCGTAAGAGATCACATTGGAATAGGTGACGTAACTCCACTCTGTGCTGTATACATACAGTGAGTCGCCATCGAGGTAATAGTTGCTGACCGCAATGGGCAATGTGTCTGTTACTTTTTGCTGGTCTTTGTCGATAAAGTAGAGCCTGGAGGGCAGTTGTTTATAATCGCCTCTCGATGTGACCCAGAGGTCGCCGCGCTTATCGGCTTTGATGTGGTGGAGGTTGTATGCTACATCGATGCGTTTCTCTTCTTTAAAGGTTCCCAGATCGATCACGGAAACTGTTCGCTCGTATTTCTCCGTGTTTCCGGCACCCATATAGCCTCCTGAGTTGGCTACGTATATTTTGCCATTGGTGATCTCCAGGTTGTCGGGCTGGAAGCCTACTATGCATTTGTCTATTACTGTAAGGGTAGCTGTATCAACTTTGGCTACATATCCTTTCTGGGAATAGTTTGGATTGATCTCGATGGGGCCTGCATAGGAAGTGATGTAGGCAAATCCTTTGTCGAATTTTATGTAGCGGCAATTGGGGATATTGATCTGCCCCATCCTTTTGGCTGTTCTTGCATTCATTACTTCTACTTTGTTGGAAGCATTGATGACTGCGTAGAGCTTAGTGCCATAGATGGCGATGTCATTGCCGACATCTCCCAACTCTTTCGGTACCGTAGGGTTAATGGCTGCGTAAATATTTCTTTGGAATTGACCGGCCGTGTAGTCATAATAGTCCAGTGTGCTTTTGTTGCTACCCATGTTGCCTTCATTGAGCAGGTAGAAGCCGGCAAACCCGTTTTGTGCCCCCGTGTCCAGTGGAATGTCTTCATTTTCGAAGATGGCTACATCTTTCCTGCATGCGGTGGCTGCGATAGTGAGTGACAGCAGCACTATGTAGTGTAATGGATACTTTCTCATAGCTCAACAGATAAAATGATCTTGAAATTTCGTTTAGGCATCGGATAGTTTACTACTACTTCATAGTCCTGGCTAAAAACATTGTTCAGTTCTCCGGATATCTTGCAGCGGTATTGTTTCAGTCTAATCTCTTTCGAGGCTGAGAGGTCGTGGGTGTACCATGGTTGTTCATAGTTCTCTGGTATGTTGGCTGAGTTGTGGTAGCGCTCTCCTACATAAATGAAGCTGTAGTTGAGCCGATAGCCTCTGTATTGTATACTTGAAATAAGTGAGCCGCTGTGCCAGGGTATGTAAGGTATTTGCCCGCCGTAGGTGATCTTTTGCAGCTCGGGATTTTTTCGTGTTGTAAAGTCCTGTGCACGCTGGTAGGTATACGCCAGTCTCAGGTTGAGTACAACGCCAACTGGTAAAGCAAACGCCTGATCGGTGACTACATCTACTCCTTTTATCTTCACATCTCCAATGTTCATCATCATCCAACGGTACATGCCGCTGCCCTTGGGAACGGCTACTATTTTGTTGGTGACCTTATTGAAATAGCCATCGGCTTGCAGCTGCCATTCGCTCAATACTTTTCCGGGCCAGGTTTTACGGTAAGCAAAACCAAGGTTGTATTGGTGGGTGTATTCCGGTTGCAGGCTAATGTTACCGATGTCTGTGTAGTAGAGATCGTTGAAGGTCGGCATCCGGAAAATGTTCTTGTAAAAGGCTCTTACGTTGAAGTCTGTTTTAGGAAATGGCTTCCAGGACACAAAGAATGCGGGGGTAAGTTCCTGTTTGGAGGGGGCGGCGATAGCAGAATCTCCCGTTGATGTGTTTCCTCTCGTAATGCGTTCGTTTATAAACGTGCCTAACAGGCTGGCCTGCATTTTCACTTTTCCGAGGTCTGCTGCTCCGGCCAGGGCTACGAGGGACGTAAATCTTTTTGGAAATACAAATCCGTCGAGGTTGGAGTTGAGTATATTGTACTGGAAATCTGTTGACAGGTCGATGTCGATCTTTTTTGTAAGGCTATACTTGTTGGCGACGGATGCATACCACTCCTGCTGGTGAAAATTGTTGTCGATGTATAATAGGGTTGTATCGGGATTCAGGTAGCGCATGTAGTCGTTGGCATATTTTGCATTGACCTGGATGTCGTAGCCACGGAGGATGTTTTTTCTAAAAGAGCCTTGCAGAAAGAAGTTCCTGTCCCACTGTCGTTGGGCGCGTTTCCAAACGTTGTTGACGATAGCTCCCGGTATGCCTCTTTCTGAATTGTAGAAGTAGGCTTTGGCATTCCATACCCCTCGGTCTATGTTTCCATATAATCCTGTTTCCAGCCTGATGGCTTCGATATCTCCATTTTCACGGACGGCTGTCGTATCCCAGGCTGTGTTGCCCGACTCATGAAATACTCTTTTGTAACGAAATGGATAACGGCCGGATGAGTTTGTGTATTCGCCGCTGAAGGCTGCGTGTATGTTTTCCGTCAACTTCTGCTCCAGTAATATAGAGGGGTTGATCAAGTCGAACGAGCCTGTTTTGAAAACGCCTTTGAGGTTTGTTCTTTTGGTTGAATCGAAGACGGGCTTGCGGCTACGGAGGTAAATGGTGCCAGATGATCCGTAGTCTTTGGCGGGTTGGAAGATGTCACTTTTCTGGCCGTTGTACACGGAGATGGACTCAATGTTGTCCATGGAGAATTTGCCGAGGTCTATCTGTCCGTTCTGGGCATTGCCTAATTGAATGCCATCATAAAAAACGCCCATGTGGTTGGTGCCCATGCTGCGCATATCCACGGTCTTGAGCCCTCCTATTCCACCGTAGTCTTTTACCTGGACTCCTGCAAAGTATCGTATGGCATCTGCTACAGAAAAACTGTTGAGGCTTTTCAATTGTGCTCCGGAGAGCTTTTGTGCAGGGATGATTTCTTTATAGGCAGCAGTAGACACCGTGACGTATGGCAATAGTTTTATACGGCCCGTATCTACGCGTGCAGTGTCCTGGTTGTTTTGCTGGCTATACAGATCATGGCCAGCAACTATCAAAAACGTTATTAGTAACGTTTTTAATGTATTTGACATATACATCAATAATTGATTCAAAAGAATCGCTTACCGGAAGACATGAAAACAACATAGATACTGAAATAGCTTCAGCTCAAACTGTGTTCAAAGCCTTATCCTCGAAAGCTTTAAAGATTATCTGCGTTGGCAGGTCTCCTGACTTGTTCTCACTTTGGCGGGCCTTCCCATCCCTGTTTTATGGGGACAGTGGCATGTAGATGCCAAAGTGTTGTTGCAGAACTTACAGTAGCGGGTCTGTTCAGGATTTGCACCTGATTCCCTATTAATTCTAACATGCATGGTGCATGCTAAAAACCAATGCGGAGCGAAAGTACTATAAATTATTGAGGGGGATTGTCACTTTCTTTATTTGGTCTGTTATTTAGTACTGATCAATAGTTTATCGATCCGCGGGCCATCCATATCCATTACTTCGAATTGGAAGTTTTGCCAGGTTACTTTTTCGCCGGGTTCGGGGATGTGGTTGAGGAGATCGAGGATCAAGCCGCCAAGGGTGTTATAGTCGCCGGGTGCTTCTGCCGCTATGTCGAAGTAATGCAGGAATTCGAAGAAGGGATATTGTCCATCTGCCAGCCAGCTTTTATCATCGCGTGCGACAATACTGTATTCTTCCTGGTTGTATTCTGTGGCATCGCCCAGCAAGGCATCCAGTACATCATCCATGGCTACCATGCCCTGTACACTGCCATACTCATCTACTACTATGGCGTAGTGGATCTTCCTCGTTTTGAATGTTTCGAGTACTTTATATGCCGGTGTATTTTCGTGTACCAATACAGGTTGTTTCAGATAGCCGGATAGTTGAAATGTTCCTTCTTGTATATCGTCGGGGAAGATGTCTTTAACGGAAACAATGCCTGCCAGTTTATCGAGGTTGTTGCCGTTGCAAACAATGTATACTGAATGTTTTTCTTTCCCGGCTTTCTTTTTTACTGTTTGCAGGTCGTCGTTAATGTTGAACCATACGAGGTCGGCGCGGTGTGTCATCAATTCGCTTACTCTCCTATCGCCCAACGCGAATACGCGGTGTACAATGTTCTGTTCAATTTGCTGGATCTCGCCTCCTTCGGTACTTTCCTGTATGATGGCTTTTATTTCTTCTTCGCTTACTATTCCTTCTTTTTGTCCTTTCAGTCCAAAGATCGACAGGAACAGGTCATTCGTTTTCGTGAGCAGCCAGATAAATGGCCTCGTAATAATAGATATAATGGTCATGGGCCGGGCTACAAGGGTGGCAATGGCTTCAGGGAACATCAGTCCAATACGCTTGGGCAGCAGCTCTCCAAAGACAATGGAGAGAAAGGTGACGATGATCACAATGGAGGCGACTGCCAATGTGTTGGCATAAGGGCGTAAGAGGTCTATTTTTTCGATGGCTGCTTTGAGGTTGGCCGTGATGGCATCGCCACTGAAGATACCTGTCAAGATACCGATGAGTGTGATGCCAATCTGTACCGTGGAGAGGAATGTATTCGGGTTGTTGGCCAGCTCGAGGGCTTTTTTTGCATTGGTATTTCCTTTTTTGGCGGCTGTTTCGAGCTTGAATTTGCGGGATGATACGAGGGCTATCTCGCTCATAGAGAAAATGCCATTGAGCAGGATCAACAGCATGATGATCAGTATTTCCATTTTCGAATGTTGAAAGGGTATGGCCGTGTTGCCATGCCTTGTTATTGAGGCAAAAAATTGTTGTATATAATTAAAGGAGGAACTGACCTTAGTGGTCAGCAGCTGGTTGATGCCTTATCGGGCGGCGGTGTGATTATATCCCGATAGCCTCCGCAGGTCCTGTTGGCGAGGTCTAAACCTGCAAACCAGGATGAGCTACCGGTGCTGTTGGGTAACGGCTTAGGTATAATATGGGATTCATAATATAACAGGCCGCTGCCGAATTCGTCCAGTGCTTTGTTGAAAGGGCTGCCTGTGTCATCGTTGTCCTCGGACGTGTATTGGTTATCTCCCAGCACTTTTTCCAATACGTATTCGCCGAATGAATCTATATCGTCAAAATCGCTTGAAACGATGCTGAAGCCCTGGGTAATAATGTAGTCGGAATCGATGCTCAGGTTGAGTACCTGGAAAGCTGTGAGGTAAAGTATTGTTCTAAGCAGTATGTGTTTAACTTTTTTCAAGGGTCGTCAAAGGCAGCCTGATGTGCTGCTCCTCGTGTATTAATTTCCGGCAAATTAAAGTATCTGGGGCTGGCAACCAACTTATTGTACGTCCAACAGCATCCAGCTGGACGGGGGGTAAATGGTTTTGGTCTATTTTTAGGGCCTTTCTATATTTTAATCTGTTGTCAATTGGGCACATTCTGGAACCAGTTTTTCACGATCCTGTGCGACGGGAGTATTGCCACGGCTGTGTTCGTGATCCTGTTGCTGAACAATAAAGGGGTGCGGCGTAACCGCGCCAATGTTTTTCTGTCGGTTTTGCTGGTGGCGCTGGCCTTCAGTATTTTTCACAGTTTGTATTTCGGACGTATTATCAGTCATTTTTCATCGGGCAGTTATTCGCCGGGTGATCCCACTTTTTTGCTGATCGCGCCGTTGTCGTGGTTTTATGCAGTGGCACTTACCGGGCAGCGGGTGCGGTTCTCTCCTGCCCTCCTGCTCCACTTTGTTCCGTTTTTGCTGATCGTTTTTTTGTCATTGACCTATAATGGGCGACAGCCGGGGTTGGTTGCATTTATTAATGATCATAAACGGAGTCTATATGTCTTTTTCTGGCTAATGGTGGTGGCGCAGTTCCTGGGATACCAGATTGCCATGCACCGGAAATGGCAGGCGCACCAGCAATTGCTGCGGCAGGAGGTGTCGAATACGGAAGATGTGAGTATTGCCTGGGTGAAGTTCTTTTTAATGGTATTCCTGCTGATCAATGTGTTTTTCCTGCTCAGTCTATTGTTTTCTGCTATTCACTGGAAGCAACGGCAATTGGTGCCAAGGGCTACAGCGGTAGTGTTTGCGCTTTCGGTGTATGCGCTCAGTTTTAAAGGTATTCTGCAAAGGCATGTTTTCGATCTTATTATTCCTGAACGGGCGGAAGAACCAATGGAGCCGGTTGCCGTTGTTGCCAGTACGCCCGTTGCTCCCGACCAGGCATTGCTCGATAAGCTGGTCTCTTTTATGGCGCGGCAAAAGCCTTACCTCGATCCTGAGTTGTCGCTGAACGCATTGGCGCAGCAGGTGAATATCAGCCGGAGCCAATTGTCGCAACTGATCAATGATGGCCTGGGCGAGAACTTTTACGACTTCATTAATAAATATCGTGTAGAGGAAGTGAAGCGGCTAATGGCCGACCCTGAGATGGCGCATTATAACTTACTGGGTATAGCTTTTGAGGCTGGTTTCAAATCCAAATCGACTTTCAATCTCATCTTCAAGCGTTTTACCGGGCTTACGCCTACCGAGTACAGGAAAAACCTTTCCGCGTAGGACGTCCGGACAGATACTGTTGGACCTGCTCCGCCATGGTGTGGTGTACTATTGTTCCATAAATCTATTGTATGGACCAATCCAACGCTTCTCTTATCCGGCTGCGTGCCGTGCGTAAATCTTTCCCGGTAGTTTCGGGGACTTTCGAGGCTTTGAAGGGTATCGACCTGGATATTGGCAAAGGCCAACTGGTGGCTATTACGGGGAAATCCGGCAGTGGCAAGTCGACGTTGCTACATGTTATTTCGGGTATCGACAAACCTTCAGCTGGTGATGTATCGATCAATGGTATCCGGGTGGACAAGCTGCCTGAAGGTGAGCTTGCTTCCTGGCGGGGCAAGAATATCGGGGTAGTATTTCAGTTCTTCCAACTGCTGCCCACGCTGACTATTGCAGAAAACGTGATGCTGCCGATGGATTTTTGCAACAGTTATCCCAAGAAGGAACGCCGTGGCCGGGCGCTGTCATTATTATCTCTGGTTGACATCAAAGAGCAGGCTGACAAACTGCCTTCGGCTTTATCGGGCGGGCAACAGCAACGGGCAGCCATTGCGCGTGCGCTGGCCAATGACCCACCGGTAATCATTGCTGATGAGCCTACGGGCAACCTCGATTCTCAGACTGCTTCTTCGATCATGGAATTGTTTTCCCGTCTTGCACGGGCGGGCAAAACAGTGATCGTTGTGACGCATGAGCGGGACTTCGCTTCTTACTTTGAAAGCACTATCTCTCTCCTTGATGGCTCTGTTGTTTATTCCTAATCACTTTTCATTTTTTATTATGAAAACAAGGTATTGGAAAGTCATTCGTGACCTTCAATCTGACTCTATCAAATATTTTATGCTGGTGCTGGCCGTTGCTTTGGGCGTATGGGGCATTGGTACTATCCTGGGCTCTTACAATGTGATCAAACGAGAGATGGCTGTTAATTATCTCGGTACGCAACCTGCGTCGGCTACTATTGAACTGGAGGACAGTATTTCGACGGGCTTACTGGACAGTGTGCGTCAGCTGCCAGGGATCAAGGTGGCTGAGCGGCATGCCACAGTCGTGGCGCGCATGCGGGTAGAAGATCGCTGGTACCCGTTGTTGTTATTTGTGGTGGATGATTTTGCGGGTAAGCGTACTAATGTCTTCCGGCCTGTTTCGGGTGCTGCTGTTCCTGCTGTGCAAAGTATGCTGGTGGAGCGTTCTGCCTACTCCGTGATGCATGCCCGTGAAGGGGATTCTTTGCTGGTGAAAACACCGCATGGTGTGCCGTACAGGATGAAATTAAGTGGTACTGTGCATGATGCCGGGCTGGCGCCTGCCTGGCAGGAACAGGCGGGGTATGGCTATACTACGCTTGCTTCGCTGCAAAAGCTTGGAGAAACGCAGGGATTCAATCAGCTCAGGATCATTGTTGCTGAATCAAACGCTACCAAGCAATCTATCACGGACAGGGCGAAGATGGTTACAGATTGGCTTCGCAGCAATGGTCATGCTGTTCATGAGATACAGGTGCCCTCTCCCGGCAAGCATCCACATCAGGGGCAGATGAATGCAGTGATGACGTTGTTTGTTATATTCTGTTTTATGGTGTTGATATTGGGCTCTATACTGGTAGCTACTTCTTTATCGACACTGATGGTGAAGCAGGTGCGGCAGATCGGGATCATGAAAACGATTGGGGCTACGCCTTTCCAGGTTTTCCGGATCTATTTGTTGCTGGTGCTTATTATTTGTATGGTGGCCCTGGTATTGGCTATTCCGCTTAGCAAGCTGGCTGCTGATGCTTTTTCCGATCAGCTGGCGGGCTTGCTGAACCTGGAAATCCATGATGATACCATACCTTTTACTGTGCCGCTGATACAGGTAGCTGCCGGCATTGTAATTCCCTGTATTGCGGCTGCTTTTCCTATTGTGCGTGGTAGCCGGATAAAGGTGCGTACTGCTTTGGATAATTATGGTGTGTCTCAGCAGACAACTGTTTATAGTCCATTCTTTTTACGGTTATCGCGGCTGCGGCGAATGAATGAAACGTTGTTGCTTGCTGTGCGGAATGTTTTCCGGCAGCGTGCACGACTCAATATGACGCTTGGCCTGCTGGCTGTTGGTGGCGCTATGTTCATGTCGGCACTAAATGTGTCGGAGGCCTGGGACCAGAATCTGCAGCAGATCCATGTGCAACGGTTGTATGATATGGAGATCAGGCTCAACAATGTGGTTAAGCGCGACAGCATTGTGGGTTCCGTTGCTGCTATACCGGGCGTACGCAAGGTAGAAGGCTGGCGTTATTGCGCTACCTCTATTGCTAAAATGAGCAGTAGCTATCAGGTGACGAACACTTATCCTGATAAGGGGCATGGGAGTTTTTCGTTGCAGGCTTTGCCTGTACCTACTCAATTATTACATCCATCGGTTGTAGGTGGTCAATGGCTGCACAATCCGCAAGCGCGTGAAGTGGTCTTAAATCAAGGGGCACGTGGTTTATTGCCCGCCGTGCAGACCGGTGATGTGGTGTCGCTGCTGATCGATGGTAAACCTACTGAGTGGACGGTGATCGGTTTTACAAGGGATGTGGGTAGTCCGGCCATTGCTTATGTGTCGCTGGATGCATTTAATAATCTGTTGAATATGCCGGGTAGTATCAATATGTTGCGTATTGGTTATAATGACCGGTCGAGGGAGCAGGTGCTACAAAAGAACCGGGTTGTGGAGCAGGTGCTGGAAAGCGGGCAATTCTCAGTGAGTCTCAGTATGCCCGTGTGGATGTTGCGCAATGCCATTGCCGGTCATATGAAGGTGTTGGTCAACTCGTTGTTGTCGCTTGCTGTGTTGATGGGGCTTGTCGGTATGCTTGGTTTGTTGTCGACCATGAGCATGAATGTGCTGGAACGAACACGGGAGATCGGCGTGATGCGGGCCATCGGCGCCACGCCGCGCAAGATCTATCAACTGATCACGTGGGAAGGGCTGTTGACCGGGATTGCGAGTCTGATCATTGCTTTTGCTTTGTCGTTGGTGCTTTCTTTTTTCCTGGGCCGGTTTATTGGTAACCTGTCTTTCCGCACACCGTTGTCGCTTACGCTTTCGCTGAAAGGGATCGGTATATGGATGTTGATCATTATTGTTGGTTCGTATGCTGCGTCGTTTTATCCTGCACGGCGTGCAAACAGGATCACGACGCGGGAGGCGCTGGGGTATGAATGACATGTTTTGGTGCGGGCCGAAGGCCCGGGAATAGAACTGCGAGGCTACAAGCCTCGTAGAGCAAGCTGCAAGCCTCGTAGAGCAATGCAGTACAATAATTGATGCCTCCGGAGTTCCGGAGGCATTTTTTATTAGTGGCGTGAATTTATCTTGATCCTTATTGACAATTTTCTTTACCGCTCTTAACACTGAATTATCAATTAATGATCTGTGCTTCCATCATTAACAAAGAAATCATTTTTGATAAATCATGGGTTAATATACAAGTATGCTTGCGTGGTATCATTGGATAAATTTGGTTATTCAACGATTACTATTGTTCTATTCTGCTTCACATACAGAACAGATCGTCCTTTGCCAAATAACATCGGACGATAACTACGCTTTTGCGTGCAATGAACCTATCCTCCTTGCTCAAGTGTTGCCGCCATTATTGAAAATACATAGCAACAGTCACGCAAATTTCTTTCACCTCCAACATATCCATCTATCACCGCAACTCTTTTTATTCACTAAAACAAAACTCATGATGTAATACAAAACAAAAGCTGTCAACCAGAAGAGTCAAGCGGGTCAGACGCTTCACTGCCACTTGTAAAATGATCGATGTGCAGCCTGGTAATAGCAGCAAAATGAACTGACAAACTGCTGTGTAAACGCTTAAACATTACAACTGTATGAACCAAAACATCCCCTGCAAGACAGGTAAAGGGTTTTTGTCTGCGCAACTGCTGATGAAAATAACCGGTGTATTTTTGCTTATAGCTTCCTATCAAGTGAATGCGTATGCTTTCACTCCATCTCCCAACAATGAATTGCCTTATCTCCGGGCCGAGATCAAGGGACGTGTCGTTAACGAAAGTGGCGAGCCTGTAGCCGGCGCTTCTGTTATGATCAAAGGTTCTACACAAGGTACGAGGACCACTGATGACGGTAACTTTACTTTAACTTACAGCGGCAGCAATGCAACGCTCATCGTGAGTGCGGTGGGTTATGGCAATTCAGAGATTGCCATTTCCAATCAAACTTCTATTACCGTGACGATGAAAAAGAGCAGCAGTGAGCTGGATGAAGTGATCGTGGCTGCTTATGGTACTGCCAAGAAGAGTGCTTATTCCGGTGCTGCAACGGTCATATCCGGTGAAAAAATCCAAAAGATCCAAGCTTCTAACGTAGGCCAGGCACTGCAGGGTATGAGCCCAGGTGTACAGGTATTAAATACAAATGGTCAGCCCGGTTCGGATGGTACTATCCTGATTCGTGGTTTGAGCTCTATGCAAAACAATACTGATCCGTTGTTCATCCTGGACGGTATGCCTTATTCGGGCGCCCTCAGTGCGATCAACCCTTCAGATATCGCAACTTTTACTGTATTGAAGGATGCGGCGGCCACTTCACTGTATGGTTCACGGGCTGCTAATGGCGTGGTTGTTATCACTACCAAAAAGGGTGGCAACGTAGCGCAGGTCAATTTCCGTTCAAACTGGGGCTACTCCGATTTTGCGGTAAACTTCCCTGATAAAGTAACTTCTACTCAATTGTTCGAACTGGGTTGGGAAGCGCTGCGGAACGGTAAGCTGGATGAGGGCATGTCTGCCGCTGCTGCTGCTCAATTCGCTACTGATAACCTCGCGTCGCGTTTTTTCCAGCAAGCACGTCAGAACCCGTTCGTTGATCCCAAGCCTGTTGGCTTGGATGGTAAAATGAAACCAGGGTTAACACAAATATTTTCCGGCGACTGGTTTGGTGAAATGTTCCGCCAATCGCTGCGCCAGGAATACAGCCTCGACTTCAGTGGCAGCACTGGTCAGGGCCAAAAGACGCAATATTTCCTGTCTGCTTCTTACCTGAAGGATAATGGTAACATGCTGGTACAGAAATTCAACCGTATCTCTGCCCGCGCGAATGTGACTTCTGATGTAAAAAGCTGGCTGAAAGTAGGAACCAGTATCGCTTATACCAGTTCCTTTACGCAAAATCCTTTTGTTGGTACTCGTTTTATCCGTGTAATGCCTGAGGTTTATCCTGTATACGTGTGGGATTATGCAAAGGGTGAATACAAAAAAGATCCTAATGGTAAACTGATCCCTGATTTTGGTGATACTACACGTACTGAGTGGAGAGGCTGGAATACGCGCTTCATCGGTGATTTCAAAAATGAAGACAACTGGGATTTCTCCGGCAGCCAATATGACCTGCTGACTACCCGCAGCTTTGCAGAGATCAAGTTCTTACCGGAACTGGTTTTCCGTACTTCTATCAGTACTGATCTTGGTAATACAGCCGGCCAAGGTTACTCCTCTTCCACTATTGGTGGCGCAGTGGGTAACGGCGGTAGTGCCAACCGTAGCTTCAACAGGCGTTTCTCTTACACCATTAATAACTTGTTGACTTACGATAAATCTTTTGGCGAGCATCACCTGAATGTGCTGGCTGGTCAGGAAAGCTACAAGCTGCGCGTTATTTCTGCTAACGCCAGCAGAAGAGGTTTCCCTTTGCCTGGTATTTATGAAATGAGTGCTGCTTCTACGCAGGTGAGCTCCGGCTCTGGTGAAGACAACTATCGTTTGAACAGTTATCTGTCTAAAGTAGAGTATAGTTTCATGAACCGTTATTTCGTAACGGGTAGTTTCCGGACGGATGGTTCTTCCCGTTTTCACCCTGATAACAGGTGGGGTAAATTCTGGTCGGCGAGCGCTTCCTGGAAATTCAGTGATGAAGAATTCATGAAGGGTATCAACTGGCTCCAAAATGCCAAACTCCGCGCCAGCTATGGTACAACGGGTAATGACAACGTAGGTTACTATGCTTACCAAGGCTTGTATGCTACCGGTTACAACTTCATGGACCTGGCAGGTGCTATCCTCTCCAGGCTCCCAACACCCGATCTGCAATGGGAAAGCAATGCTCAGACTGATATCGGTCTCGACTTCACTCTGTTCAATAAAGTCAACATCAACGTAGACTGGTTCAACCGTTTGTCGAAAGACCTGATCTTCAACAGGCCGCTGCCTCCTTCTACCGGCAATAGCGGTATCGATGAAAATATCGGCGACGTTAAGAACTATGGCTGGGAGTTTAATATCAATGCCAATATCATCAGTAATAAGAATTTCAGGTGGAACTTCGACATGAACGCTTCTACTTACAAGAACAAGATCGTTCGTCTGCCTCAGAAAGAAATTTACAGTGGCCGTTACAAATGGACTGAGGGTGTATCCCGTTACGAGTTCTTTGGTCCGCTGTGGGCTGGTGTGAATCCTGAAACAGGTAACAACGGCTGGTGGAAAAAAGGAGCTGATGGCAAGCTGGTGAGAACTGAAGTATCTACAGAAGTGGGTGGGCTTGACCAACAGTATTACCTGGGAAGTTCTATCCCCGACTGGTTTGGCGGTATTACCAACTCTTTCAACTACAAAGGCATCGACCTTAGTTTCATGTTCTACTACAGCATTGGTGGCAAAATGTATGATGCCGACTATATCGAGGGTGTAAGGTGGAGAAGAGGTTTCAACCTGAGCGCACAGATCCTTGACCGCTGGACTCCTGAGAACAAGAATACCAACATCCCACGGATATCAGAGTTTACGCAGACAACCGTTTCAGTATACTCCAACCAGTATTTGTTCAATAACTCTTTTGTGCGTTTGCGTAACGTGACGTTGGGCTATACGATCCCTGCGAGCGTAATGAAGCGTTTACATATTGGTACTTTCCGTGTGATTGCACAAGGTACTAACCTGCTTACGTGGGGTGCTGCGAAGAAAAGAGGCACTGATCCTGAAACAACGATCAATGGTGCTGTGGGTGATGGCGCGGGCGGTTCAGGTGCTGCTCCTACTTACAAAAGTTATTCCCTTGGCTTACAGTTAAGCCTTTAGTAAACCACTGTAAAACGTACAATCATGACAAACAACAAAAAGTTTCTCTATATAGCGTTAGCAGTGGCTACGCTTTCGACCAGTTGTGAAAAGAATTTCCTGGAGACCAATCCTACTACTCAGGTTTCTGATCAGAATCTTTTCACCTCGCTGGATGGTGCTCAAACGGTACTGAATGGTACTTATCGTTATCAGCGTTCAAAAAGCACTGTTGTGGAATCCAGTGGTATCATCAGCTGGCAGAATGGCCTGGATGCTGCTTCCAAGGATATCATCGTTTTCGAGGCGCAAGGTTATATGCAGGCTTATTACAACCACTTCATCCTCGCTTCTACCCGGGCGGATCAAACGTTGCCTATCAACATGTGGCAATATTTTTATACGCTGTCGGGCAATGCCAACAACATATTGGCTAACATCGACGGGATAGAAGGTGACGCTACGCGTAGAACGCAGATCAAAGCGCAGGCTTTAGCGCTCAGGGCCTGGTCTTATTTTTACCTGGCCAGACTGTTTGCACCTACTTACTCTATCGGAAAGGATAAGCCTTGTGTGCCTTTCTACGACAAGCCGGGTACAATCGGTAAGCCCCGTGAAACTGTGGCTACCATCTATAAGTATATCGTGGATGACCTGAAGGCTGCTATTCCTGGTTTGGCAGGTTTTAGCCGCAGGTACAAAAATATGATCAACCAGCAGGTGGCTCAAGGTATCCTTGCTGAGGTGTACCTGACTATGGAAGACTGGCCTAATGCTGCTGCTACGGCCAAACTGGCGCGCACTGGCTTCCCCATCATGACCGGTGACCAATACAAGACCGGCTTCAACGAATGGGACAATACCGAGTGGATGTGGGGACAACGCCAAACCACCGATGCGATGTTTGGTGACATCACTTCTTTCACTTTGTGGGCTAATAAGACAAGGGGTACACGCTGGAGCTTTGACACTTATTGTGTGAATGACCAGTTCAAAGACCTGTTCTCTGCTACTGATGCACGTAACCAGTTTTGGAAAAGGGTAGATTATAACCTCTGGACTTCAGATAAGTTCCGTGATAAGTCTACCGGTACCGGTGATGTGATCATGATGCGTGCTTCTGAAATGTTGCTGATAGAGGCTGAGGCGATTGCCAGACAAGGTGGACAGGATGCGGCAGCGCAGGCTGTGTTGTGGGAGCTTCAGGACAAGCGGGGTGCTACAAGAAGCGCTTCAACTGGCGCTGCTCTTATCAATGATATTCTTGTGGAACGCAGAAAGGAATTGTATGGTGAAGGTTTTGCCTGGTTTGACATTTTGCGTACTGTTCAGGGCCTGACCCGCACCGGCGACCATCCACGTATCATCAATCTCCCTGCGCGTTCATGGAGGATGATATTCCAGTTGCCGACTGCAGAGTTCACCAGCAACACCGCCATGACTCCTGCGGACCAGAATCCGTATGATGGTGTTTATTAAGTAAGTCTGTTAGCAGTTAGGTTCAATATGAGGCTGTCTCCTGTGAGGCAGCCTCTTTGTTTTGTAAGGAATTTGTATATTAGCGCAGGCCGGCAGCCAACGTTGCCGGGTATGGAAAACGTCATGAACTTTTACCAGACAGAAATAAACAGGATCAAGGGCATTTGTTATTCAAATGACCAGCAGCTTGCAACTGTTATTGCCATACGGAACTTTATTGATCAGAACTTCGATGGGGAGCTGAATCTGGACCTGCTGTCTCATATGCGTTTTACTTCCAAGTTTCATTTGCTCCGGCTCTTCAAAAAGTATTATGGCCTCACTCCCAAGCAATACCTGACCATTAAACGGCTGGAGGAAGCCAAGAAATGTTTGCGGGAAGGGATGCCGATCTCCGATGCCTGTTATCGTGCCGGATTCGATACGCCGAGCTCATTTAGTACGCTTTTCAAGAGCAAGATTGGGGTATCTCCTATCGAGTTTCAAAAAAGAGCAACTTTCGCAAAGTGAATCAGGCGCCCATTGGAGAACTTGCCTGCATTAAATCAACTCTTTTACCATGAAAGTTAAAATTGTCAGTATTCCTGTTCTGGATCAGGACAAGGCATTGGATTTCTATACCAATAAACTGGGTTTTGTAAAAAAGCACGATGTGCCTTTGAGTGAAAAGAACCGGTGGCTGACGGTGGTAGACAAAGAAGAGCAGGAAGGGACAGAAATATTGTTGGAGCCATCACCTGATAACTTCGAGCCCGCCAAAACGTATCAAAAGGCGCTGTTCGATGCGGGGATCCCCTATACGCAATTCAATGTGGATGATGTTCAAAAGGAATATGACCGGCTTTTGAAGTTGGGCGTCATCTTCAGTGTAAAGCCCACAGCCATGGGAACGGTGAAGATTGCTGTATTCAATGATACTTGCGGGAATAATATCCAGATCGTTGAAATGTTGTAGGGAGTGCGGTCTATCCCTGTAACAGCAGTAAACTAATGGGGGTATGTTGCTGTTGATACTCAACAACTATTTCGTGTTGCTGTTTGCAGAAGGGTAACAGCTTTTCAATAAATGGCTTGGCCATCAGGCGTTGTGGCGTGGTGAGCGAAATCAGGGTGCCTTGCTGAAGAAATTGTTGCAGCACCTGGTAGAGTTGTGTAAACTGATCCGGGTCGTAATTGATGTCGCTGAGCAGCAACACATCGGCTGAAAGATCGCCGGGCAGGTGGTGCCAGTCCAACAAACGGCTGGTGACGTTTGACAGTTGTAGGTGTTGTGCAGATCTTGCCATTGTGGCAATGGCTTCTTCGAGGTAATCGCTGCAGCAAACCGTTGTGGCATAGCGGGCGGCCATGAAAGAAGGTAATCCCAATCCGGCAGCCAATTCCAGCACGTTCTTGTTTTGTACCAACTCCGGATGCTGGTGTATAAAGTCGCTCATGGCGAGTGCTGCGGGCCATAGTTTGGTCCAGTGCGGGAAAGGTGTTTCTTCCTGTTGCTGCTTTTGGCGGAAATAGCTTTCCTGCACTTCCTGCGCGTCGGGGACAAAGAGGTCTATGGCGTAGCCTGGTCTTTCGAGGTGATGTAATTGTAGTGATGTTGACATGAATGTGGTAAGTGTGTAAAGTTAGGGGCTTACTTCTTACCATATCAACCACACTCCTATTTTTTGAAAAAGTCCGCAGATAACTGCGGACTGAATTGTCAATACTGGCACGGGGGCGATAGGATTTTTAGTTTTGCAACAACCAACGTTCATTATCTCCATAGCTTTCTTTCCACATCAGGCAGCGTGTGCCATTGGCGGGGTTATTGCCTGCTACGTTCAGACAATTGAGCGGTGCGCATTTAGGTTTTAGTTTATAGTAGCCGTCGTAGTCGTATACCAGTTTCCATATTTGCGAGGGTCCGCCATTGTTCCAGGTATAGAGCTGTGCGTCGGCATTGTTGGCGCTGCTACCGCCGTTCACATCGAGCGCTATGCTGGTAGCATGTGTGGGCGTTATCCTGTAATACCCGCGGCCTTGTGAGGTCAATGTCCACCTTTGATGGGCGCCACCATAATAAGACCAAATGTCTGTCTTGGTGAGGTTGGCAGTACCTGCGGCAATAACATCGAGGGCATTGGCTTCATTGATCTTAGGCGTGATGCGGAAGGTGGCGCCGCTGGTAAACCCAGGTTGGGCCACGGGCGTTACATTCAGCATCACCACCGTGCCGATGCATTCGAGGCTGCGGGCCACATTGTCGACCGGCATGTTGGTAGTCCAGTTGTTCCAGGAAATATTCAGGTCGGTGCGGCGCCTGTTCCAGGCGGCATTGGCATTGTTGCGCATCCATGTCCAGTAAGTGCTCCAGAGGTTGTTGTCGCGTACAAACTCTCCGATGCCACGAGCAAATTCAGATTGCCAGGTACCGTCTCGCTGGCCGCTCGTCATGATGCCATTACTGGTTTGGATCAGTACGATGTAGTCGACTGATCTTTTTGCATCGTCAAACACTGATTCGCGACCCGTGATCCTGTGCAGGGCACTGGCAGCGCTTACGAAAGCACCTACGTTGTAAGCATTGGCGTCTGTGGCTTTGGTACCATTGGCTTTGATGTGCTCATATACAGCACCGGTGCTGGTGTTATAAAGTGTGGCCCATACCCAATCGTAAATAGCGCTGGCTTTGGTGAGGTAGATCGATTCTTGTGTGGATTCATAGATGTATAAAGCAAGGATGATGGCGGGGTTGTTGCTCAGGCCCGACTTCTCATTTTTGCGGATATCCCACCAGATGCCGCCACCGAGCGCATTGTCCCACCCACGGTCATACACACGGTTGAAAGCATACTTTGCCTGGTTGAGGAAAACGGTATTGCCTGTGATCTGGTAGCCACGTGCAAAGGCTATGCCTGCCCACAACAGATCGTCATTGTATTCATTCCAGTTCCAGTCGTACAAGCCGCCGGAGCCTTGTTCATTTTGCAGGAAGGTATTGAGCAGGTTGGTGATCAATGTTCTGTGAGCGGGGTTCTTGGTGCGCAGGTATACATCTTCTACCATCTGGATGGAAAGGGCCTGCCGCCAGAAGTAATCGTCCTGGTTGTTGTTGAGTGCTTCTTTATAATATTGGGTTGAACCGGAGGTGACGAGGAAGGCGTTGTTCAAAGCTGCAAAAGATTGATCACCTAAGGGATTGGCAATTACTGCCAGCAATTGTGTTTCATTATCGGAAGGTGTTGCCGGCTTATCTTCTTTGAAGTTTGGTTTATGACAGCCGGACATGGTTGCCGTGATCGCTATGGGCATAGCAATAGCGAATAACCTGGATATGGTTAATAATGGCTTGCGCATCGTTGATTATTTAGTTAGTAATAAATTGTTTTCGCAGGTAGGTAAAGGGCAAGGAGGAAGAAAAGCGGGGTGATCACCAGCTTGTAGTAAGGACGTCTGGGTGTTGTGGAACCGTTATTGGTGTTCAATAAAATTTACTGTTTACTGGCGGATTTTACTTATAAGGTCAATGCAGATACGTGAAAAACACCTGTTTTTAGTAATATAAAAACGAGCAATTTCATGTATGACTCGTTATTACTTCTTTATCCTTGGATTATTGTTTCATGTCGTTGGCTTTGCTCAAAGCAAGCTTGTAGACAGTATCAGCGATGAGTATCACTATTTGTATATAGCCGATTCAAATATACTCAGGCAACCTTACAGGATGCCCAAGGATTCTATTGTACGGTTGTATGGTGCTAACAAGGAAAAGGAAAGGTCTGATAATTACTATTTGAAATATCTACCAGGTCAGAAGCCTCTACCGTTTATCAATGATGGATTTAATTTAGATTCTGTTTTTGCCGGCGATCTTTTTAAGAGTATTCTGCATTCGTGTGTAAACAATCAAGGGGGGAACGTAGTGCTTAAGCCAATACGAAGAGAGTTATCGGAGGATGAGCAAGCCGACAGATTGCTTAATACTTACAACGAGTACTACGCCGATGTGAATGTGACGGCGCCGATTTCTGTGTTCAACAGTATGGTTCATTTGAATATTGGGCATGATAATGTTAACAGATTGCTTCCCGTTGAGAAGGGGAAAAAGATGTATGGCTTGAAGGTCAATAAATTGATCTTTCATTGTTCCTTCTCGCTTATTAGAAATAATTATCTATGGTTTTCCTTGTGTAATGCCGTTTTTAAGGATTCGGTATCCCTCAGCTTTAATGATAATACAACCTATTTCAGTCTTTCTCGGCGGAACCTGGTTTTCCCTAAAATCAGGTTTGAAAACCTTGTTTTTGATTCCAGCTTTGTGGTGGATCATGATGATAGTTTCATTGATGATTTCAATCCGTATAGCGCCTATTGGCCGGAATATGATACCTCCGATGTAAAAAGAATTTCTTCTGAAGCAAGGGTGCCTTATTCATTTACGAACATGGCTTTTACGGATATCATTTTTAATGCTGACGCCATCTTTCAGACTAAATCTTTTAAAGGGATAATTTTTAAAAACTGCGAATTCAATGGTCCTTTCTTCCTGAAGGATAAAATCCTTGACACCTGTCAGTTTCAAGGTTGTAAGTTTCAACGATTAATCGATCTAAGAAATGTTTCTTTCGAAAGAGGCACTTCCTTAAAGGGTAGTTTTTTTAAAAAGTATTGCAATGTGCTGCTTTCCAAAGATGATGCAATCAATAAGCTGTCGCTGGACTTCCCTTCATTTGAAAAGATCTTTTTTATTGTCGATTGGGGGTGGTCTAATAGCGATCTGTATGTATACTGGGACAATGAACAGGGGGCTTTTAAAACAAGGGTGTTTGCTCCTTTTTTTGATACTGAAGATAGTGTAATCAATCCGTTCGATGATTTTTCAGAGCAGGATCTTGAAACAGTAAGGTTGAAATACCAGCAGCTTAATGAATACCTGAAGTCGAATTATAAAAGCGACGATCTGTTAGGTTCTAATCAGCAAAAGGTCAGCAACTGGTTTTTCTACCAGGCGAAACAATATGAGCAGGAGTATTATAAAAGGCATTCCCGGGTGAAGTATTTCTGGCTTTGTTTTCTGGAAACCGTGGTCAATTTTGGGTATGAGGGTGAAATGAATTTTTTCGGTACCTGTCTGCTACTGATTGGTATTTTTTGTATCCTTTTCAGGGTGTTTTATCAGCGCGAGATCAATGATCACCTCAGTAAGCCAAGGAAAACGGAGCAGGCGGATAATTACTTTACCAGTAATGAGAAGCCTAAAAGGAGCCGATTCGTGCGGGTATTTTCAAAGGTTGTTAGTCTCGACCTGTTCAAATCTTTTTATTTTAGTTTCATTGTATTCTTTTCGCCTAAGTTTCCTTCTTCTTACTTTTCTTTTTCAAGGGGATTTGTACGTCTCATTATTTTCGAATGGCTGTTGGGGATTTTTTTCATTGTTCTTTTCTTCGTTTACATTGCCGGCAATTATCCAATCATCACGAAGTTGCTCGGTATTTAAAGGGGCTTCCCTGCCATCTGGTCAATCAACTTCCCGGAAGTTGTACTTGCCGGGAATTGACCGATGAATGGTTTACTTCTTTTTGAATACCAATTCCAGCGTGATGGGTATCATATCTTCTATGATGTCATCTTTAAGGCCGGAGAAAACGCTGCCTGACTGGTGGTTGACGCCCCATTTGGTGCGGTCGATCTGAAACGAAGCGCGGCTCTTCACCAGATCGCCTTCTGGCTCAAGGGTTGCGGAAAAGGTAATGGTCTGGGTTACGCCTTTGATCGATAAGTTGCCGGTGATGGCAAAGGTGTTGTTGCCTGATGGGATGGCCTGGGTAAACAAAAAGTGAGCTCTGGGGTGTTTTTGTACGGCAAAGAAATCGTCATCTTTCAGGTGTTTTTCTACGCCCTCTCTCTCCTCTTCTTTAAGGTCGGTAACGCGGATGGTGTTCATGTCGATCGTGAAATATCCGCCCACCCACTTGCCTGTAGCGTCTGCGGCAAGGTTGCCCGATTCAAGGCTCAGGGTGCCTTCGTGCCCACCACCTACCACATGGCTGGTTTTCCATTTGATGATGCTTTGAGGCAACAGGAGCTGATATCCGATAGCGTGGCCGGTAGTATCCTGGTCGGCGATGGGGGCTGTGGTTGTCGCTTCTGGCGGCGCTGGCGTGTCCCGGCAGGCAGTGAAATAAGCAACTGTGATGATCAAGATAGTTGTCAGCAATAGTTGTTTACACATAGTGTCTGGGTTGTTGCACAAACCTACAGTGGGTGCTCCCGGTAGTGGTAAATGGGTAGTAAAATCTATGTAAACGATTGTAAAAACTGTGCAAACGGCTGCTGCTGCGGGTGTTAAAGTGCTATTTTTACATGTATGAAGTGGAAGTTGTTATTGCCTGCCGCCGTTGCGCTCATCCTCATCGTGTCCTGGACTGCCACCAGGAAGGAGACTGTCATTATCCCGGTTTATGACCAGGAGAAAGAAATGATCATGATGCGGGATATCGGTCACCAGGTGTTGCTGCAGTCCGGGGATTTTTCCTCGCGCGTGTTGCCGGTCAAGAAGGTAGCCGAACACGAATACCTGTTGCAATTTGAAAGTCCTTTCACTTTTGTGCCTGATTCGCTGGTAAAGGTCATCAACCAGGTAGTGAAGGCACGCCTCCTGCCCACTGAATACGTGGTAGAGGTGATCACCTGCAGGGACAATGAGGTGATCTTTGGTTATGCCATCAACCGGGACAGTACGCAAAATATCGTTCCGTGTAGGGGCAGGGTCCAGGAAAAAGCCTGCTATAAGATCAAATTGATGTTTCCCACTCCTGTTAAAGAAGAAGGCACTGCTTCCTGGTATCTGTTGGGGGGAAGTCTGGTGGCTATTGGGTTATCGTTGCTGACACGCATACTGTACAACAGGCGTCGCAAGGAAAACCTTCCCGAAGAAGGGATAAGCGAAACGGCAGCGTCTGCACCAGTGCCAACCGTAGAAGAAACTACTGAGGCAATCTCCATAGGACAATACAGGTTTTACCCGGTCAAGCAATTACTTGTTTTGGGTGAGCTGGCCGTGCCGCTTACTGCTAAAGAGTCAAAGCTGTTGCAGGTGTTTACCACGGCACCCAATGAGATGATCGACCGCAACAGGTTGCTGAAAGAAGTGTGGGAAGATGAAGGGGTTATTGTTGGCCGCAGTCTTGATATGTTTGTGTCGAAGCTGCGCAAGAAATTGCAGCAAGATCCCGGCATCAGTATCATCAATGTGCATGGCAAGGGTTATAAGCTAACCATTACGGCATAAAAAAAGCCCTTCCCGCATAAACGGGAAGGGACGCTGAAAGGATAGGATAAGGCTCAATGGAAACTTATATCAAATATTTTAGCCGGTTACAGTAGGCACATAGTCGTGCCGGTAAATATTCACCGAGGTACCGGGATAATCTTTCACTGTTTTATTCAATACAAACCCTGCTCCCTGCAAAAGCCTGTTGGACCGTTTATCGGAGACAGCTGCTTTGCAGAACACACGCCTGATGCCCGGGAAAGAAAAGAAACTATACAAGCAACTATTTAATGCACTTGCAAAATATTCCATGGGTTCGTCGAAGTGTGGCGAGAACAGGAAGTGGATGCAATAATCGCCTGCCTGAATGTTCTCTTTCAAACTGATCTCATCCTGGTCGGCACGAATAATATCTATTTGCAGGATGGGCATGCCATCGATCTCGGCTACTAACGATTGGCTATAATCGGAAGTCAACAGATCATGGTAGGCTTCCAGTAATTGTTGTACAGGCGCAAAAGGATTTTTGCCTGGTACGCTGCAATATTCCTGCAACCAATTATAAATAATAGGCAGGTCGAGCGGAATACAAAAAGGCCGTAAAGAAAATACCCGGCGGTCACCCGGTAACAATCCATAAAAGAAAGGGGTGTAACGGATACCAGGGTCAAGCGGACTACATAATTGTTTCTCAGTAAATGGACGCATAGCAATAAGGTTCACCGTACGGTGTAAGTATAACTCAACAAGCCGGTGTAAGCCGTCATGTGTAAGCATCAGTAATCTGGTGTTATCCATGGTAGCAAAATTGGACTGTGTATCTACAGTATATCAAGCACCATTACCAGGCATTAGCCAGGTGTGCTATCCAAAGGGTCGGTCAACAGGTTGAGGAGAGTTGCTGCTTGGCTGGTCCAGCGACCATCACCGTTATAATTGGAGAGTCATCAAATCTAACAGTATAATCGTTCTTACAAAAAAGTATTCCTACGGTATTTTATTGTTTTTTACCATTGTAGTCACAAATGATTAAACGGCTATAAGTGTAAGTACTTACAATATATGCAATCAGGGCCTATTGAAGGTGTTTATTTGCGTTAGATCAAAAAAATAACGAGATGCTGTTGTGTATGCCTGATAGTATGATCTGGTTTTGTAATAGTACGATCTCATTGTTTTAAAGGAATGGAGGCTCCTATCTGATCCCAGATCTTCGATTTGTTAATGGCGTAATCTGCGAGGGCCTGGGTAAGGTCGCCGAACCCTGTGATGCTTTCCAGTAAAGCTTTGTTCTCAGTATCTACAGCCAGCCATCGATCAAGTTCCTGCTGTTCTTCCCAGGAAAGCTCGCCTCGTAGGTATTTGAGGATGAGTTCGGCTTTTCTTTCAATCGTTTCGTTCAGCATAACTGCGTTATTGATTAACTTCTTTCCAGGCAATGGCCTCTTCGGGGTTTGCCTGGTTGAATATGGCTATCTGCCCATTGTGTTCGAGCCGCGCCTGCTGGCGGGGTTGCAAAGTCAGGATCTGGTGTCCCCTGTTCAATTTGAGATCGCCTTCCACCAGGGTAATGTACGTGATAGGTTCGTCGGGGTAGGCCTTCGCATTAAAGCGGGCGCCTGACATGACCAGTTGCGTAGAGCTGGTAGCACCAGGCAGGTCAACGATAAAAGGAGTGTTATCGGCAGTAGGCTGGGATGGCATGCTCGTTACTTCAAAATAAGCTTCTCCCTGCAGTTCTACCCGGCGCTCGCGGGTGCTGAATGCAATTGGATACCGGAGGCTTGATCCTGTATTGAGCCATGCGCGGCTCCCATCGGGCAGCAGTACGCGGCGCTGGCCTTTGCGGGGCACCTGTAGCATATTAAAGTATAAGCTGTCGCCGGGAGCGCTGTTGCGATATGAAAGCCAGCCATGCTCTTTAATGACCTGTGCTTTGCTGCTGGCATCGGTGGCCAATACGCCATTGATAGAATCGATGAGTATAATGACTGAGCCATCGGACAGTGTGAGCCTCGACTGATCGCTGCCAAACTGTACATCGTCCCCGTAGGGATCGGGCATATTGCTGGTTGTATACCGGAGGGTGTTTTTATTCATGAGATACCAGGCCACTATGAAGAGCAGCGATACCACTGCGGCCACTGCTATGCAGCGCCCCCATATATGCCACCATGCTGACCGGTGTATCCTGTTGATCGCTATTGAGTCCCTGATCCTGTCCAGCATTAGCTGTCTTTTTTCGCCAAACCGGTTCAGCGCCGCACGCAGGTTGGCGGGGTCTGTCAGGGATTCGAACAACTGGCGGTTGTCTTCCGACTCCCTGATCCATTGTTCCAACTCCCGCTGCTCCGAGGGATCCAATGAACCTCTCAGGTACCCGGTGATGAGGTGGGTCATCCGTTTTACGATATCGTTCATGGGAACAGGTTTAGAGAATCAAGTGTGCTATTACTTATAACGAAAAAGTCAGATACTAATACCGCCCGTGCCGGCTACCCCATAAAAAATCCCGGCCTAAACGGGGGAGGCCGGGAAGCGGGGGTCAGACCTGGAAAGATCTGATAAGGTACTGCCGGCACATTGCTGTACCGGAGCAGTATAACAAATGAATGCTTAAATCACCTTGGACTGATAAACTGCACTTTATACAGTTCTTGGGGGATCGTAGTATATAACGAACGAAAAGAAGGTATGTACCATCAGGCTAATAAAAAAAGCGAAATGGCCCATTAGTGTACAGGCTTTTGGCTGAGGACATTAAGACGAAGGAATTTGAGCGCGATGGTTTTTTGGTTTTGTACCGTTTGTACGCTGATGCTGAGCTGGGCTGCGATGGCAGGGTTTTTCATGCCTTCGAGGTAAGCCAGTTTGAAGATGGTCCTGCGTTGTGGAGGCAGGTTTTCGATCTCCTCGTATATCCGACGCAGTAACTCTCCTTCCACCAGGCCATTCACAAATTTGGTAGCGGCCGCCATGGGTGA
The DNA here is from genome assembly GCF_059502485.1 of Paraflavitalea sp. NCBI lineage: Bacteria > Pseudomonadati > Bacteroidota > Chitinophagia > Chitinophagales > Chitinophagaceae > Paraflavitalea > Paraflavitalea sp. The sequence goes on along the minus strand of NZ_JCACET010000009.1, from coordinate 102,727 downwards.
ATTGTTGCGCGTGACCATGGACTCGTTATCTTCCGTCAGCAGTTGTACCAATTGCTGTAGCTTGCCAGCTTTCCACTTTTGGTGGCGTAATGCATCGATGCAAGCGTTACGGGTAGTGATGTGTAAGAAGGTTTTGATCTTGTGGATGTTGTCGAAGTTGGCGCGCAGCTTCCACAGCTTCACGAAAGTCTCGGCGGTAATGTCCCTTGCTTCCTGGGCATCGGTTACAAAGTGCCGTGCATAGTAGTAAATGCTATTGTAATGCAGGTTATAGATCTCTGCAAAAGCACTTTCCCCGCCTTGTTGAAATGAATGAATTAAGAGCTCTCCCGCCGATTTCATGAACAGGTTATTACGTTACCAGTGAAAAAAAGATGATACAGACAGCCGACTACCACCGGAGGCCTTAACCAGGTGTATCGGAAGCCTTGCCTTCAACTTTTTCCGTTGCTGTGCGAGTAAAACCCGTTTTTTTTTACCTTTCCACTTTACGAAAGAAGTATTGCGTTAAAAGTAAGGAAAAAAAACAAATCGGGCACGACTAATAGCTGTATCGGGTAATTTACGACATGCCCAAAATAACATTAGGATTTTTTTAACTGGATACTTTCAGCCTGCTGGCGTAGCTGCTTGTTATGCATGGGTTGTGTTACGAGAATGTAAGCAACCTCCTGACTGTCATAGGGATACATGGAAATTTAAAGTGATAAAAGACTGATTTGTTGTGATTCATGCATACGTAAAAACGCTTATTTCCTCCGGTTACCCAGCTCCGGGAGGGTATAGCTCTTCAATTTTTCTTTAAAATTTACGTTTAGTTTGCAATAATAAAATCCCCCTGATTAAATAAATGCATTACTGGTTAAAATCACTGGCGTTTGCAGCCATCACCTGCACCGCCCTGACCCCTGTTACTGCGCAATACACTGATTCGACGGGCGTGGCCATTCCGGCTACGGATACGATACGAAGGGCTGTGAACTGGAGTGTCCCGGTACAATCCAATGCATTCCCTTTAAAGTCGTTTATCATTCCCGCGGCGATGATCTCCTATGGGTTCACCTCATTGGGCAGCGATGGGTTAAGGGGTGTCAACAAGAATATCCGTAATGAAGTGGCCATCGAGCATCCGCATCATGCTATCCACATCGATAATTACCTGCAATATGCGCCGGCAATAGCTGTATATGGTTTGAATGCCGCGGGCATTAAGGGTAAGCATAATTTTAAAGACAGGACTATTCTGTATACCATGTCCATGTTGATTTCCAATAGCACCGTATTTACGCTCAAGAATCTGAGTAAAGAAAGACGTCCTGACGGATCGGATGCCATGTCGTTTCCTTCCGGTCATACTGCCAATGCGTTTGTGGCGGCTGAGTTTATGCGGCAGGAGTACAAAGATGTTTCTCCCTGGTATGGTGTGGCGGGTTATGCCGTGGCTGCTACTACCGGCTATCTGCGCATGTACAACAACAAGCATTGGTTTAGTGATGTGGTGACCGGAGCAGGTATCGGTATTGCTTCAACCAGACTGACCTATTGGTTGTATCCCATGATACAACGTGGCATATTCAAGAAAAAGAATCCCAACACCGTGTTTATGCCCACCTACCAGGATGGCGCAGTAGGTATTGGGTTTGTACATAAATTCTAATCGAAGTTTACAGTCCCTATTCGAATACAACTGTCTTATTGTTGTATACAAACACCCGGTCATCGACCACCAGGCGAAGTGCTTTGGCCAGTACTGCCGTTTCTATTTCCTTACCAGCCCGCATCATGTCTGCTGCCGTAAGCGAGTGGCTTACCGGAATGATCTGCTGGGCGATAATAGGCCCTTCATCGAGGTCGTTGGTCACAAAATGCGCGGTGGCGCCTATGAGCTTCACGCCGCGTTCAAAAGCCTGCCTATACGGGTTGGCACCCGCAAAGGCAGGCAGGAAAGAATGGTGTATATTGATGATGCGGCCCGGGAACTTAGCTACGAATGCAGGTGATAAGATGCGCATGAACTTGGCCAGCACTATATAATCGGGTGCGAATTGACCAACCCGTTCACTGATCTGTTGCTCGAATGCTTCTTTGGAAATGCCTTCATGCGAAATGTGAAAGAAAGGAACTTCGAAGCGGTTGCAGATATCCTGCAACGTATTGTAATTACCTATAACAGCCTGTATAGAAGCCTGCAGTGTTTTGAAATAATGCCTGATGAGCATATCGGCCAGGCAATGGTATTCTTTGGTGACCATCACCACTACCCTTTTTTCAGGTAAAGGATTTACCACGATAACAGCATCGGATGGCAGCACAGCGCGGAGCTGACTGGCAACAGGTTCCGGTATAACGTCCTGCTCTACCTGTACACGCAGGAAGAAGCGGTTCTCTGCCTTGTCCACATGTTCCCGCAGCGAAATGATGTTCAACTGCTGCGCTGCCAGCACGCCTGTGATAGCGGCCACCAATCCTACCCGATCGATGCATTGAATAACGATGATCATACTTCCTGAAGGTACTTCAGGAAGTTGATAAGTTGAAAGGTTGATGGGTTGAAAGGGATGCTTTTAATACAGCACTGATTTATTTTTTCAGTTTGCGGACGTGGTGGCGTTTGATGTGTTATGTTTTATACTTTCGATGGCGACACTCCATACATTTTCTTAAAGGCAAACGAGAAGTGTGAGAGGTCTTCGAAGCCCAGTTCGAGGTAGATGTCTGATGCAGCGGCGCCTTTGTTGCGGATAAGGTGATAGGCTTCCTGCAATCTTTTCTGCAGCAGCCAGCGGCTGGGCGACGCGTTGAATATCTTTTCAAAGTCGCGCTTGAAGGTGGCCAGGCTTCGGCCGGTGAGGTAGGCAAACCTTTTCATCTCGACATTGAAATGATAGTTCTTGTTCATAAATGCTTCGAGGTCTATCTTGCCGGGCTCGCTGAAGTCGAACAGGACGTTTTTCAATTCCGGGTTTATCTGCAACAGCAGCAAGATCGCTTCTTTCAATTTCAGGTCAGTGAGCTTGCTATTGCCCGTTATGTCCATTTGCAGGTAAGGAATGAGCGAATCGATATAGCCTTTGTACAGTGGATTGTTCTTTAGCGCTATAATGGCTTTCCCTTCTTCATGTTTTTCGTTTTTATAGCCATATTCCATGCTGAAGTTGCGCAGGGTTTCCTGGTCGAGGTATACCGAGAGTGATTTGAACTCGCCGTGGGCAGGCGGCAGCTTATTGAATTTTACCAGGTGGTTCCTTCTTACGAGTTTGAAATCGCCTTCTTTGAAGGTGTGTTTCTTAGTGCCGTCATCGAGGATGAGTGTGCCCGCTTCCTGGTAGCTGAAGGCATGGTCCAGTACAAACTGCTCTCCTTCCCTGCTGCGGTTGGCATAGCAGGAATAGACTATGGAGGGTTGCTTATCGTCTTTAATGGACATGGTTCAAATTTAGAGTATAAACACCTTCAAACAGGTTACAGCTTTTGGTGAAGCAGTCACCTGTTTGAAGTGAATTGTGTTCTGTGGCGCTGTAGTCTGGCCGCTTTGAGCGGCCTGACTGGTGGCGTTGAGCGGTTTTTTGTTCAGGTAATACGCTGTCTTTATATTAAACACCTTTCAGCTTAGATAGTTGTTTTCCGGCTTCTGTTTCAAAGAAGTTAAGGGCATCATCATGGTCGGTGGATATGCTTACGGGCAACCATTTCTCGAGATCGGCTTTGCGGCTGGCGTCGGCCTTTTGCAGGATGGCAACGGCCTCGCTGCCCAATACGAGGTGAGTGGGCGGCGCAGGGTGCTCCACGAGGTCGATCATTACGTTGGCTGCTTTGGCAGGATCGCCCATTGGTACAAAAGTGCCGGAGCTGAGTACTTTGCTGACCACATCTATCGTATTCTCATACCCTTCTACCCTGGGTGCATAGCTCATGGAGTCGCCAGCCCAATCCGTGCGGAAACCGCCCGGTTCCACTGAAGTGACATAAATACCCAATGGCGTCAATTCGCGGGACAGTGATTCCGCAAAACCGCTCAGGCCAAACTTGGCAGCCTGGTACATGGTAAGCCCCATAGAGCCAACTCTTCCACCGATAGAGCTGATCTGTAAAATGCGGCCGGAGTGTTGCTGGCGCATATGAGGAATGACAGCGCGGGTGATCTCAATGGGGCCATATAAATTGGTGTCGAGCTGGCTGCGTACCTGTTCATCGGTAAACGCTTCAGCAGCGCCCGTAATGCCAAAACCTGCATTGTTTACCAGTACATCGATGCGGCCGAAATGTTCAATGGTCTTTGCTACTGCTGACCTGATCTGTTCGTTGTTGGTAACATCGAGCTGCAAGGGTAATAACTGACCGGGATATTTTGCGGCGAGATCATTTAACTGTTCCGGCCTGCGCGCTGTGGCGGCTACCTGATGGCCTTTGGCCAGTACTGATTCTGTGAGGCTTCTGCCCAATCCGCGGGAGCTGCCTGTTATAAACCAAACTTTTGTCATTGTTATTTGAATTTGTTTAGACAAAGGTCGGTCACTTAACAGCCGGGCTGTTTTGTTGGAAAGCTCAAAATGGTTTGTTGGAAAGCTCAGGTGTTTACCGGATCAGCTTTTTCTGTTCATCATATAAGCCTATCAGCACGCTGTTGCCTTTGGCGTCGACTTTAATACCGCCATATTTTGCGCGGGCATATTTGCCGGCCTGTCCTTCCTGGAAAAAGAAGGATTCGGCGCCAATGTTGAGTTGCCAATAGCGGGGAGCTGTATATTCAATGAGGTATTCGCCGGGGTTCAACGGTGTTCTGTTGGATTGCAGCCTTACCCTTTGGGCAATTAACCCCGAATCAAGCTGCACTACACAATAGCCACGTTTGGGAATATCTTCTGAGCCGTTCTGATTGGCGATTGCGTAACGCAGGTCCATGTAATCGCCTTGCAGGTAAGAGCGTGGATCATACGGTGCCAACTCCAGCAGGATGAGTTTTCCTTCCTTTACTATGGTTTCTTTCCTGTTGATGGAGTAATGAAAGAAGGCCAGCACCAACACCAGGTTCACTGCAATGATGACGACTTTATATTTTTTCATGGGATTCGAGTTTCTTATGGGTTAACAGGTAAAAAAGCAGAAAGAGCACGCCGGAGGCAAACAGCAGGATGGATTTCACCAGTAAGGTAAGCTGCAGGTCGTAATAATACCGGCAGATGAAATACACCAATGCTACAATGCCAATGACAAGCCCCGTTTTATAGTTGACCCAAAAACACAATAGTGTGATCAGTAAAGCGCCTGCAATGGCAGGTGCATATAGTGTAGGCATCAACACCAGCGTAACGGCGAGGTATATGAGCACTTTGGTGTCGGGTCGCTGTATATTGAACATTTGCAACAGGCGTGGCAGCAGGTACAGAATAGCGCCGATGGCTACAATGGAGGATACAAGATTGAAATGAAGAGAAAACTTCAATATTCCCGCGGTGCTTACGAATGCATAAGCTGCCAACACAGAAAATAATAATCCTAACTGGATAGGGTTGTACAACCGGGACAGCTTTTTACCGGCAGTGATGATATTGGCCTCCTGCAGCATGAATGTGGTGAGCCCGATCGTTGCGATGGCAATATAGATGTGCAACAGGTTATAATTATTATTCAACAATATCCAGCAGATCAATGCGCCATTGATAGTAAGCACAGCCAGGAAGGCAAGGATATAGTTTTGGACGATGGCTAAGGTGGCAATGCCAATACCAATAAAAAGAAAGCATACGAGGTCTTCATTGTTGATCCCTCCTTCTATGCCCATCGCCAACAGGAATAATCCGGAAGCAAAAGCCGTGACGGCTATCGAATCAAAGATCAGGATATCAAACTGCTTACTAATAAAAATAGCCCCCGCAATGAAGATGATCCCAATGATGGTCATGCCGGCGTTGGAATTGTACAGGCCCGCAATCATTAAAAAAGCGAGGAATGCCAGCGTGGCCAACAGTCCGCCAAATATAGTAAGCACTTTGATGGCAATGCCACTTCTGCCGGCTTCTATCTTTTGGTATTCAGCCAACACGGCCTCGTTGTCTATAGCAAGCTCAGCGCCTTCCTGGGCCTGCAGTTGTTCCAGTAAAGCGTTTATTTCATGCTCCTTTTTCATGGGCCCATTGCTTTTGAAGGTCAATTAATTTTTTGATGAGGAAGGTGATGCTGGCAATTATAAATAAGGAAGCAAATAGGTACATGCCTGCATCATGTGACAGGTCAATAAACCAGGCGGCTATGATCACGATAGCACTAAAAGAGATCACGGAAATATAGAACAGGCTTTTCTGCCGTAATCCGTAAAAGAAACCTAACGTATACAAAATAGCTACGGTTGGGAACATTACGAGGAATGTTACCCCCTTATGTCCATATATGCCAGCCATCATAGCAATGGTGCCTGTAGTAGCGGCTGCAAGCGCCAGTATGATCCGGAACCAGGACGGAGATGCAGCTGTGTTCTTCTTCGCCATGAATAAAACGCCTAAGAGCAAAGCGGTATTGACCAGGAACTGCAGGAAATAAACCAGTTCATCCGGCCAGTGGTTAGCCACCTGTTCTGCATACAGGTTGAGTGTGGTGTTGATCAGCAGCGCATACACCAGCCACAGGGGCGGGAAATTGGCAACGACTACCCAGATGGTGATGGCCAGCGTCCAGCTCAGGAACAGGTCGTAGGCATTGGCGCCGGTTTGGTATACTTGTCCGAAGACTGCCATTAACACGCCCACCAATACGGCCGCACCGGTGAGTAATATGTTTTTGAGAAGTGTACTCAGCCGCGAGAAAACAATGAGCAGCGTGCTCACGATGACAAGTCCTTCGATCAATCCTATTTTCACAAACTTGTGGAGGTTGTCCCAATTATAGGCAAAGAAGAAAACAATGCCGGCTGTGGTGAAGCCAATGCCGAGGCTGATGAACAATAATTTCAGGAATCGCTGCCAGGCAGACTGGTTGTTGTATACCTGTTCTTTCAGCGCTTTGTGTACGCCGGGCGCAGACCAGTTGCTGTTGCGGCTAATGATGTGAATATCTTCCCGGTCGGGTGATGGCATGGGGTATGTTTTTTAACCTTATTAAAGATATGGTTATCAGCGATTATTTGCAATATATTTGGAATACCATGAGACAACTCCTTTTTGCCGGCCTGCTGCTGGTAGCGTATGCAGGCTTTGCACAAACCGCCAAAAACACCAAGCCCTATTTTCCCGCCAAAGGCGTTTGGGAACACAAGACGCCTGCTTCGCTGGGACTGATCCCTGCAAAGATCGACTCTGCTATTGCTTATGCTCAGCGCTATGAGTCCAGGCAATCCCGTGACATGGTTACTGCACAGCAGCAATCCTTTGGCAGAGAGCCTTACAGCAATCCGGTGGGCACCTTGGTAGACCGTGAAGGCCCCAGCGGTCTTATTATATATAAAGGTTATGTGGTGGCTGAGTGGGGACCCACTACCCGCGTGGATATTACCAACAGTGTAACGAAGAGCTTCCTTTCATCGGTAGTGGGCCTGGCGGTAGATCGTGGCATGATAAAAAGTGTGAACGATACCGTGGCGCAGTATGTGCCACCGGTTGAAGTATATCATGCTGGCGCGGCTACGGAAGTGATCACTCCTTTTGCTTCTGCACATAACCGTACACTGACCTGGGACGTTATGCTGCGGCAAACCAGTGATTGGGAAGGAACCTTGTGGGGTAAGCCTGATTGGGCCGACAGACCAGACAGCAACTTCAGGACCTGGCAAACGCGCAAGCGCCACCAACCCGGTACGGTGTATAAGTATAACGACGTACGTGTAAATGCCCTGGCACTTGCGACCACCAGTGTGTGGCGACAGCCATTGCCACAGGTGCTCAAAAACCTGATCATGGACCCGATAGGCGCTTCGAATACCTGGCGCTGGATGGGTTATGATAATTCCTGGATCATACTGGATGGCGCCATTGTGCAATCTGTAAGCGGTGGCGGCCATTGGGGAGGCGGCATGTATATCAATGCATACGACATGGGGCGTTTTGGGTTGCTGACACTCCACAAGGGCAACTGGAATGGAACACAACTGCTGTCTGAACAATGGGTGAAACAGGCGCTCACCCCCACTACTGCCAATACAACGTATGGTTATATGAACTGGTTCCTGAATACCGATCATAAGATGGCGGCTAAAGCTCCCGTCAGTTCCTTCATACACATCGGTAACGGCACCAACTTCATTTATGTTGATCCCGAGCACGATCTTGTAGCTGTTGTGCGCTGGATAGAGAACAGAAATATGGGCGATATGATCGGTAAGATATTAGAGGCGCTGCCTGCGAAATAACAATGCTATTTCACGATCGCGAGTGCAATGCCATCATGCTCTTTGGCGCCTATCGTTTGAATGATAGTAGCCGTTACAGCTTTGCTGGCAGCCAGTGCTTTGTTGAATCGTTGTACACCGGTTACCATTTCATCTGTATGGTTTTCATCGAGCACCTTACCTGAGCGTATCACGTTATCGGCTATGATGAGCGTGCCGGGGCGGGAAAGCTTGAGCGCCCATTCGAAGTATTCTGCATAAGGCGGTTTATCGGCATCAATGAAGATCATATCGAAAGGGCCAGCTCCTTCCGCTACAAGCTTTGGCAACAGATCGAGCCCTTTGCCAATGCGGATATCCACTACTTTGTCGAGGCCTGCCAACTCTATATTCTTTTGCGCAACAGCGGCGTGTTTGGGATCATACTCCAGCGAGATCAATTTGCCGGTGGCGGGTAAAGCTCTTGCCATCCAGATGGTACTGTAGCCAGCCAGTGTGCCCAGTTCCAGTATCTTCTCTGCTTTGCTCAATTGCGCCAGCAGGTTCAGCAGTTTGCCCTGGTTGGGCGACACGCTGATGGAGGGAATGCCTGAATCGATGATGGATTGTTCTGTAGCAGCAAGCACTTCGTCGTGGCCGTTGAAGAGGAGACTGATATAATCGTCTACAGCCCCAAAAAGCTTTTGTTCCATTTATTTTTCTCTCAATTTACAACTATCTGATCTTAATCAATCGTTCCGTGATCTTCTTGTCGCTGTATTGCATGGTCACATAATAAACCCCGGTGCCGCCGCCAATGAAAATGCTCATGTTGGCAGCAGCATTGCCATTGAAGTTGCGCGTATACACCACTTTGCCCATTTGATTGGTGATGCGGATATTTTGCAGCTTCACCGGCACTTCGAGGTGCCTGATGGTAAAGGTGCCCTCGAAAGGATTGGGCGATAACAAGTAGCCTTTTTCTTTCAGCAAGGCAGGCAGGATCACGGGGTTGATACTGATATTATCCAGTAAGATATTATTGCCTCCTTTGCCCATGTTCCGGAATACTACCTGGAAGGGAGCGCCAGATGATACGAGCTTGCTGAGGTCGATGTATTCAGAACGCCATTGAGGCGGCGCAGTGGGTACGTGTCCCAGCGTATCGAATGCGGCATAGGTAACTGCCTGACCCGGCGTTCCGGTAGACTGCAGCGTTGCTCCCCCTTTTCTGTATACAGATTGGAACGTTTTACCGCAGTCTTTGGTCAGCAGCACTTCCAGCGTATCGGTTGGCGTTACTGAACTGCCAACGGGGCGCGACAGGTTGTACGACACATCGAACCGAACTACTAACGAGTCGAAGGTACTTACCTGTACGGGGGCCGTAAACAGGTCATCCGTTTTGCCATTGCCGGCGAAGCGGAAGTTCCTGATCCAGGCAGCCCTTGTTTTTTCACTGGCGCTGCGGTTGGTAGACTCCCAGGTGTAAGCACTTGCGGAGCTATTCAATGCCCAGTTGGCTGGTGGGAAAGCAGCGGCTTCGAATCCTTCTTTGAGCGGCGCGTCCTGCTGATCGCTCACTGTAAAGGATATGCGGCTGGTGTCATTGCTGGTGGCAGCATCCTCAAGGCCGTTTGGTTGTTTGGTGTACACAGTAAGAACGTGTGTGCCGGTGGTAGTCAGTGCGATGTTCTTAAGCGTCACCGATGCCGACTGCCCTTTGGTAAGTGAGCCTGTCCACTGTACCGAATCGAGTTGATTATTATCCACCCGGAACAGCACTTTTGCACTGGTGATGGTTTCTGTACCACCAGAAGTGATTTGTACTACCGGCAGCGTATTGCGTGTACACAGTACTTTGCCGGGCTCGGCAATGCTGCTTACCATGAGGTCGCGGGTAGAAGCATATACATTGATGTTGACATCGTCTATGTACAAGTTGTTGCCATACCTGTTAACGGTCCTGAAGCCAACGATGGCGCTGGTAGCATTGCCCAGGAATGGTTTCAGGTTGATGCGCGTGGATAACCAATCGGCAGCAACAGGAATATAAGCTGACGTAATTGTGCCGGCAGTCGTGGCCAGGTCCACCCCTCCCCGCTTCCACACCTCTGTAAAAGTTTCGCCGCAATTGAACGAAATGACAACAGCCAGTGAATCGGCATAGGTAGGTGTAATGCCATATACTCTATAGGCGCGTTCGAACGAGAAGATGACGGAATCTGCACCTGCTATATTCAGTACGGGTGATAACAGGAGGTCCTGGTGTCCGTTGCTACCGCTGTAATCAAAAAAGCGTATGCGTGCGGCTGCGTTGCCCGATTTCCGGGCTGTGGTTGTCCGTTCCCAGGTGATGGAGCTTGTATTCAGATTTTGTAAGGTCCAGCCTGTTGGAGGGAAGGCAGTAGATTCAAAGCCTTCGACAATAGGGCCTGTAACCGGAGAAAGAATGGCAAAGCTGGTAGTTAATGTGTCGTTGGTATTTCTGCCATCAGCAGCGCCATTGGGGCTGGACACATAGATCTTCAGATCATGATTACCGCTTGCCGCCGTGATAGCTGTTATATTAACGGTAGCTGTAGCCAGTGGCGCCAGGTTGCCAGTCCAATTATAGGTTACTGCAGCACCATTATCTACCTGTGCTTTGATCTGTAAACTGGTAAGATTGGCTGAACCATAATTTTTGATCATTACGCCGGGCGTTACTACCGGAGAGCAAAAAGAGCTGGAACCGCCACCACAGGTACCTGTGGCCGGCGACAGGATGGCTGCCAATGCTGCATCGTTTGCGACAGCTGCAGGAGGTGTGCAGGCGTTGGAGTTCAGCAGGCTTGCCCTGAAGGTGGTGAGCGCCGCTTCCATGCGTGCTACCTGGTTGAGGGTGAACATGCAATAACAGGCATCTGCTGTATAGTCCATGTAGTTCTGGTACATTTTACCGGGCGGATTGGGAAAACCTGTGCAGCCGGTAGCTTGTGTTCCTGTAGGACAGCCGGATGTAAAGTTGCTTTGTGCTGGGGTATCATCTATAAAATCAGTCAACCCTGCCACTGAAGGAAAATCAGACTGACAACCACCACCGTCACCCCAGATATGGCGCAGGTAAAAATAGTGACCAGCTTCGTGAACAGCCGTTCTGCCGAGGTTGAAAGAAGCGCTTACGTAGGCGGGGTTATTTCCAAACCCACTCAACGCAAGAACGATGCCCTGGTTTTCGGGCAGGTTGGTATTGGGAAAGGTAGCTATACCGAGTGTGCCATCGGTGGCCCTTGCTACCCAGATATTGAAATAACGATTAGGGTCCCAGGAGTCGGCCCCACAGTTTGATTTCTTCTTCAGGAAGTCTGATGTATTTTGATTCCAGGTAACGGCTGTGCTGATGCGTTCGATACCGTTAGTAGGGTTGCCATTTTGATCCTGCTGGGCCAGGCAGAAACGAATTTGCGACTGACCGAACGAAGAGGCAAACACACCGGCATTTACCTTGTCGGCATTGGTGCCCCCGAAATCTTCATTGAGCTTATTGATCTGCCAGTTGACATCCGCATCTGTGATAATGGAAGGATCGGACAACAAGATATGTACTACCACCGGGATGGTTACAATGGCATCGAGCTTTGCGTTGTTGCTGTTGCGTGCCTGTATTCTTCTGACCGTTTCCTGGTTAAGTCTTTCTTCATCGGCCTGCATACGTGCTTTGAGTGATGGGTCGGCTTTTAGCAGTGCTTCCAGTTGTTCGGCGGAGCCACAACGTACAGGTGTAGGAGCCGGTGCAGGTGTTTTTTGAGCAGATAATGACTGGGTAATATATAACGATAAAACGAGGGCTATAACACGGATGGAGCGTCTACGCACAGTTTTGGGGTTTAGGAGGTAGCAAGATACTAAAAAAGCTACCATTCCATAGCTACCTTGTATTTGCTGATCACTTTTTCGTCGGTCAGCTTCAGTTTGCCATAACCTTCATAAGTATAGACAACATCAAAAGGTTGGGATATGATCTGCCAGGTGGCGTTTTTGAGGGCCAGTATCTTTTGATTGTCGTTGTTGTTCAACGTTACTTTTTGCTGGTTTTGACCGTATAGCAACGCCTCCATGGCATTGACAGCATAAAAGTAATTGGGAGAATACAGCAGGTCCTTCAGTACGTCCCATTTTTCGTTTTTGACCAGTTTTTTCAGGACGCTGCCTACCTTGTTAAAGGTATAGCAACAGGAATTTTCATGCCGGAACTGACCTGCATATAAAGAGTCGATCCAGGCTGCATCACCGGGGGTAGCTGTTTTTAATACGTAATCAGGGTGCCGGTCAGCAGTCAGCGTAATATTGTTGTGAGCCCTGACCTCTGCAACAAGGTAATAGTAGTCACTGTAAAAAGGAGCCTGGATAACAGGTGCCCATGCATCCTTCACCCATCGGTAGTCTTGTACGCGTTGAAGGATATTGCTTTGTGCATGTACAGTGGTGGTCAGCAACAGTTTTTTCCGGTAAACGAGGCTGTCTATGCTTTCCAGGAACAACTCTGTGTGAACATTTTTAGTATTGAAAGTAATTTTATCACTCCTTATCAAGCCGTTTTGTTCAAACGCTGTATGTATACGGACTCCCTTTAACTTGCGCAATTCTCCATACAGTTCGGGTAATTGCTTGTTGTTATTGAATACAGTTCCAAAAAAGGTGATTACATCTTTGTCTTTTCTTAACCTTCGCTTATTGTACTCTCCATACCAGGTAAGCCTGCTGCCGGGGGAAGTTTCAACGAGAGCGCGTAATGTATCAAGTGGTACGCCGATGCCCTTAGTTACAGGAATGTTTTGTGCATTGATCAATGAAGATATCAGGCTGGCTGTGATCATGCATATTATGTACGTAATATAGCTTCGCATCGTTCGGTTGCTATTGAGCTGGGGTTAGAAGTTGCACTCAATTTACTAAAAGCTGCCTATAAAAGAAAAAGCCCCCGCTTGAGGCGGGGGCGGACTTGCAGTCGAACAGTCTCACTTATTCGTTTCTCAAACTTTTTATAGGGTTCATGAGGGCAGCTTTCACCGATTGAATGCTGATGGTGAACAACGCGATCAGCACGGCGAGACCACCTGCCACGATAAAGACCCACCATTGTATGGAAATGCGGTAAGAATAGCTTTGCAGCCATTGATCCATGGCCCACCAGGCAAGCGGGAACGAAATGAGGGCAGACAGCAACACCAATTGTAAAAACTCTTTTGATAACAAATTGGTAATGCTCGTTACACTGGCACCCAATACTTTGCGGATGCCGATCTCGCGTGTGCGGCGCTCGGCCGTATAAGCCGCCAGTCCAAACAGGCCCAGGCAGGAAATGAAAATAGCCAGCAAGGCAAATACGCGGGATAGCTTTCCGATCAGCGCTTCGCTGGCGAAGCGGTCGTTGAACTGGTCATCGACAAAATGGTATTCGAACGGATAAGCCGGGTTGCTCTTACGCATTACTGTACCTATTTTGGCCAGTGCTTCTTCTACAGACACCCTATCGCTGAGGCGTATGTACATTGTCCGGGCTATGTCATTATTGAGGAAGAACATAACCGGATCGCTCGGCGCATACATATCACCATAAATGAAGTTCTTCACCACGCCAACTACATGAAACGTGCCATCGCCAGATTCAAATGAAATGGTTTTGCCAACAGCACTACCCTCTCCCAGCATGGCGGCAAATGTTTCCGTGATCAGTACATTGGAGCTATCGGCGATTGCATTCTTTTGAAAATCCCTTCCCTCCATCACCTTCATACCTGCCGTGGCAATGAATTCAGGGCTAACGCCTCTGGCAGAAATGAGTATTGATTTATTAGGGTCTTTGCCGGGCCAGGTAAAATTAGAACTGTTGTTGCCGATGTCGATCACGTTGTAACTATTCAGTGCTACGTTTTCAACAGCTCCTGTTTTTTGCAGGTCGTCTTTGATGACAGCGAAGTTTTTCGCCATGTTACCACGTACATCCATTGCCACGAGATTATTTCGGTCGTAACCGATATCCCTGTTCTTTACATGCTGGATCTGCTGGTAAATGATGATGGTGCTAATGATGAGGATGATCGAAACCGTGAACTGTACCACTACCAATCCTTTCCTGATAAAAGCAGCGCTGCCGCTCTTTAACTTGATGCCTTTGAATACATATACAGGGTTGAAGGAAGACAGGTACAGCGCGGGGTAGCTGCCGGCCACCAATCCGCAAAGTAACGCGATGACCAATAAAGCTGTTATATGAAGCGGATTGTTGAGTCCGGGAGTAAGTTGTTTTTCAACGAGCACATTGAAAGCCGGGAGGGCCAGCGCGATGATAAATAAACCTATGGCCACTGCGATGATAGCCATCAGGATGGATTCACCAATAAACCGGATGATCAATCGCTGCTTGCCGGCACCCAGTACTTTACGTACGCCCACTTCCCGCGCCCGCTTTTCACTGCGTGCCGTGGCGAGGTTCATGAAGTTGATACAGGCGATCAGCAAAATGATCCAGGCAATAACAGTGAACATACGCACATAGGTGATCCGTCCGCCAGCTTGCTTTCCGTCCTCAAATTCGTCGCGGAGGCGCCAATCGTTCATGCTGAACAGGAAAGGCGTGGTAGTTGTTTCCGGATTCCTTTTTTTGATCATGCCGCCCAATTGCTGGTTCACGTTGGGCTTGTTGGCATTGGGGGCTAATTCAATGTAAGTGGCGATGCTGTTGCTGCCCCAGTTATTAAGGCGATCTGGAAACTGTTTACTGTAAACATCAAATGGGGCCAGCCACTCCGTTTGTAATGTGGAATTAGTTGGCAGGTCTTTTATCACACCCGAGACCACATAATCCTGTTTGGTATCCAGCTTAATGGATTTGCCCATCGCATTGGCGGAAGACCCAAAGAACTGTCCCGCCATTTTTTCAGAGATCACGATGGAATATAATTCTTTGAAGGCATTGGCTGGGTTGCCCTGTACAAATTGCCAGGAAAACATATTGAATATGGAAGGATCGGCATAACCGCCCCGCTCATAAATGCCTTTATCGCCCAATGTGAAGAGCACAGGCTTGCTGCCACTTACCCGGCATACATTGGCCACACCCGGTATTTCTGCTTTGACAGCTCCTGCCAGCGGTACGGGTGTTGACCAGAACGTACGTATTTTACCTTCATAGGTCTGGTGTTCCAGTACACGGTATAATTCGTCTTTCTTTACATGCACACTGTCATACTTCACTTCATCTTCCATCCACAAGAAGATGAGGCCCGCGCAGGCAACGCCGATAGCCAGGCCGAAAATATTCAATGAACTGTATGCTTTGTTTCTCCAGAGACTGCGCAGGGTGGTTGTGAAAAAGTTACCGCTCATGATAATAATATAAGATGCACTAACAGACCCAAAAGGATGCCATCTTATAGTGTGCCTGAGAATCAGCTGATTAGCGGCTTTCTGAAAAGGGTATACTGTCCGCTTTTGTTACAGGCGTTGTCCGTTTTTACGTATTAGTCTCCTGATGGCGATGAGGTGCGATAACAGTACTGCCGGTACAACGAAAGCCGGCAGCCACACATAGGGGAAATACAATACTGCCACATTGGGTTGGTCAAAAGCCAGTTGCTGAAAAGGCGTGGGTGCCGCTAAAATGGCGCGGATAACGATATTGAACAACAACGCCAGGCAAATGAAGTTCCAGATGAGTAAAGGCATCCGGCGAATTCGAGGTGTAGCCAAACACAACAGAAATATAACAGGAGCAGTGATGCCGGAAAGTATATCATAATTGACGCCTTCAAAAGTCATCAGTTGCGGTATCTTTTTATAGAGGAATAGCCAGTATAACGTCAGCTCCACTGGCACCCGCACTACATGTAGCCAGGTAAGCCATTTCACGTCCCAGCTATCTATCCATGTCCTGCCTTGTCGTGTAGCAAACAATCCAATGATGGTCAGGACAGGAATACCGATGGCAAGGATAAAACGCGGCGGCGTGGTATGGGTGTTCTTATAAAAATCCAATAAGCTGATCATGGCCTGCAACGCCAACCATATTGCAATGATGATCATAAAGCGTTGGGATAACCGGCTGCTTTTGTACAGGAAGAACCAGGTAAGTAAGGACGTGGCAATGAATACCACCGGGATGTACAGGGGTAATTGTTCCATGGCTATAAAATATTGATAGCACAAAGGAAGAACAGAATGTGGAGATATATCTTGCCAAATGGCAAGAAAGGGTTGACAGGTTAATAAGTTGAGAAGTTGATAGGGGTAAATACAGTAGTCTGGCGTTGATGGCTTCGACAGGCTCAACTTACCTCTTGGCGTATTCTTTCCGGATGCGACTCAGGGAGGTGTCGGTGATGCCGAGGAAGGAGGCGATGTGTTTGAGCGGAACGTTTTGAAAGATATCGGGGTTGGTCTTTAATAAATGCTCGTAGCGTTGTTCGGCTGTTTCCGTGATCATCGATAATGTTCTGTTCTTTAGTGCTGTCAGTATTCTTACCAGTATCGACCTGCCAAACTCGCGAAACTCCGGATAGGCATGGAATAAATGATTGAGTTGTTCATAGGTGATGAACCAGCCTTTGCAATCAGCTAACGCCTGCAGGCTTTCCCGTGAAGGGACGCGGTTGAAGAAAGAGGATACTTCTACTACGACAGTGCCAGGCGGATAAAAACTGGTGGTCACATCCTTGCCATCGAGGTCATACACAAACGCCCGCATAAATCCTTCTTCGAGGAAATAGTAGTCATTGGACACCTGGCCTTCGCGCAACAACAATTCATTCTTCTCGATTTCCTTTTCTTCAAACAGCTGCACGATCTCCTGCACCTGTTGTGCTGAGAAGTAGTTGGTGCTTTGAAAGAAGCGGGAAAGTTTATTGCCGGAAGTGTCCATACTTAACGAGCTTGTTGATGATAAAGCAAAAGTATAGTTCCTTCCTTGCTGTTTGTTCAAAAATGTGACCGTCTTCCCGGAAACCTGCCACGAGTTCCTCAAAAAGCTGTGACGATTAGAGGTAAAACCTGTGATGATTGACTGGTTCTCCCCGATTTCTCCTCTTTGCTTCCTCTTTGCCTCCCCGGAATCCGGGGAAGCAATGAGGCGCCAACGAGGTGATATTAGGGCCGCATCGAGGTTGGACTTATTGGATAAGATTTGCCTTTTTGCGTGTTGATCGTAATTGTTTTCCCTTTGTATTGTAACCGGCAAATGCCGCCGGCTTTGGATAAGATGGTGGCTTGTTGCAAGCTGCCGTCTTTCCATTGCAGGTCGATCTCAAAGCCGCCGCGGGCGCATAAGCCTTTTACGGCACCATTAGGCAAGGCTGCCGGTAAAGCTGGTAAGAGCTCGATATACCCGGCATGGCTTTGCACCAGCATCTCTGCAATGCCTGCTGCGCCACCGAAGTTGCCATCGATCTGGAAGGGAGGGTGTGCATCAAACAGGTTGCGGTATACGCCCCCACCCTCGCCGGTATTGTTGTCGGCCGGCGCCAGCAGGCGCTCGGCCATGCGTAAAGTGTGATCTCCATCTTTGAACCGCGCCCAGAGGTTGACTTTCCAGGCAAGGCTCCAACCTGTACCGCCATCTCCCCGATAGAGCAATGACTGTTGTGCTGCTTTCATCATAATGGCCGAGCTATCCCAGGTAATATCCGTACCGGGATATACACCCCATAAGTGCGATACGTGGCGGTGTTTGTTGGCCGTGTCGTCTTTGTCCTGCAACCATTCCTGCAGCTGTCCATACTTGCCGATCTGATTGGGGGCAATCTGCTGGTATTTCTCTTTCCATACCTGTTGCTGCGGAAGATCGGTTTGCAACAGCTTCGCAGCCTGGATCGTATTCTTAAACAGCTCACGGATGATCTGGTGATCCATCGTGGGGCCTGCTACCAAACCACCTTGTTCGGGCGAGTTGGAAGGTGTGCTGATCAGCCAGCCTGTTTTGGGGTCTTTAACGAGAAACTCAACAAAGAAGCTGGCAGCAGATCTCATCAGGGGATAAGCTTCGCGGAGGAATGTTTTGTCTTGCGTAAACTGGTAATGCTCCCACAAATGGAGGCAGAGCCAGGCAGCTCCTGTGACCCAAATACCGTGATTAGAAGCATTGATCGGTGCTGTGCCGCGCCACAGGTCGGTATTGTGGTGCAGCACCCAGCCCGGAGCATTGTAATGTTCTTTGGCGGTACGCTGGCCTGTTGTGGCGGCTTCTTTTATTAAACGGAATAATGGGTCTGTACAGGTGCTTAGGTTCAGCAACTCGGCCGGCCAGTAATTCATTTGGAGGTTGATGTTGGAAGTATACTTGCTGCCCCAGGGAGGTGTCAGCAGATCATTCCAGATGCCTTGCAGGTTGGCCGCTTGCGTGCCTGGGCGTGAAGAAGAGATCAACAGGTAACGGCCATACTGCATGTACAGCGATAGCAACGCCGGATCTTTCGTGGCGCTGAACTGATCGATACGCTGATCGGTGGGCAATGCAGCAGCGGTACTCGTGCCAAGATCAACAGAGAAAGTATTAAAGTACTTTTTATAATCACCGATGTGTGCTGCTTTAATGGTTGCATACGATTTGCCAGCCAGCTTTTGCAATGACTGTTTACAGACTGCATCTGGGTCTCCACTTACATCCTGATAATTCTTAAAGCTGGTGCCGGCTACGAGATAAAAAGTGACTTCATCGGCATCCTTCAATACAATAGAACTATCTGTTACTTCCACGCGTCCTTTCACGGTGGCAACATGCAGGTAGCTGGCGCCTTTCAATACGCCATTCTTCACTTGCAGGTTAAGTGCCAGCGTGTGGTTGTCAATCTTCTTAGTGGAGGAGATCTTATGAGATGTTTTCAGGAGCGCTTCGAGATTGATACTGCCGGGCTTGCTGGCTGTTAAGCGTACAACAATTGCCTGTTGAGGAGCACTGGCGAAATACTCGCGGGTAAAAATAACGCCCTGCTGTTTATATGATACGGTAGAAATAGCAGTAGTGATGTCAAGCTCACGGCGGTAATCAGCTACTTCCTGTTGCGCGGTTTGATTGATTGCGCGCAACCACAGATCACCGAAAGGCTGATAGTCGGCCTGGTAACGCGGAAAGAGCGGTGGGTTGTCATCCTGCACCCAATACTTCCAGGTGGTAGAGATGGGCTTGCTTTGCTCTTGCGTGCTGCCTTCGGGGTAAATGACAAAAGCTTTCTGATTGCCGCGTGGGCCGGAGAAGCCTCCTTTATCAAAAAAGTTTAGTGCCTGCATGGCCACGATGTTCTGTCCCTTCTTCAATACCGCTGCAGGGATCAGGTAATGCCTGTTGATGGTCATGGTATCGGTGGAACCGATGCGTTGTCCATTTACGTATGTAATGTCTGCATCACGAACACGTCCGAGGTCGATATAAATATTTTTGCCAGCCCACTCTTCGGGTATTTCAAATGCAGTGCGCAGCCACACTGCGCCGTCCAGCCCATCGAGTCCCAGCCCCATGGCTTCCCATCCATTGTTGTTGGGCACCTGCATGGTTTTCCAGCTGGCATCGTTGAAGTCTGCTGCTGCATAGCGTGTATCACTTTTTACTTTGCTGAGCCACGTAGCTTTTCGTGCATCGTAATCTGTTTGCTGGGGATATTTAACGCCCATGAATTCCTTTTCTGCCAGTGCTTCCGCTTCGGCTTGTTTACTTTCCTGCAGTAGTTGACGGATGGGTTGTAAATACTTCCAGGCGCCATTGCGCTGGTAATCGTGTGGTCCGCCCGACCATAAGGTTTCTTCGTTGAACTGAATGTGTTCGTTCAATGCATCGCCAAAGATCATAGCGCCTAAGCGGCCATTGCCGATGGGAAGGGCGTCTGTCCATTTGGAAGCGGGTTGTTGATGCCAGAGTTTGAGCGGCTGTTGCTGTGCACGAGCGGGTAATGACAGGCAAACAATCGTTGCCGGCAAGCATATCCAATAGGCAAATTTCATCATCGCTATATATTAGGTCTTAATGAATGTAAAAGCAGACCATATAGCACCAAGCAAGCTGAAAGACAATATTACTGTTATTTTACTTCACCACAAATTGATAGCTCCCTGCACCTACGCCTGTTATTGCCGCTCCTTTGTGGTAACCTGTTATGGGCACGGGCAGGTTGTTCTCAGTAAGCGTTTTGCCTTCTGCACCGGGAACGTAAATAGTAGCTTTCGTATTAGCAGGAATGGTCACGTTCAGGATGAATGTATTCCCTTCTTTTTTCCATTCGCTCGTGATGGTGCCATACAATGTTTCATAACTTCCCTTCACATAGGTGATATCGCCTACCACTTCGGGCTGTATCACAATATCGCGCCAGGCTATGGAACTATCCGACTGCCTGATGCCGGCCAATCCGCCATAAAACCATTCCATGATATGTCCCAGCATCAGGTGGTTGTTGGACACGACTTCCAATGCCTGCCAGGATTCTGTTAAGGCAGTTGCGCCCTTCTTCAACTGGTAACCATAACCCGGCACATCGTCCCGGAAATTCATATCATACAACAATTGCGAAGCGCCGCCTTCGTGAAGCGCCTGTACCAGGAAGTGGAAACCTACATCGCCAGCCGTTAACTTTTTACCGGTAGCTGTGATTGAGTCTACCATGTTTTGGAATACTGCTGTTTTGTATTGGTCTTCCACCAGTCCAACCACCAATGGCATGGCCATGGAAGTTTGACTGCCGGTGGCGTATATTTTTGTTTGTTTGTTGAAGAAGGTGTCGTTGAATGTTTGCTTGATAGCTTTGGCGTGTGTTGCATAGTTGGAAGCGTCGGTCTTCTTGCCTAAGAGCTGCGCCATCTTATTCAGCAGGGATACGTCGTAATAGTAAATGGCCGTAGCAGTAAGCCCCATGGGTGTAAGCTGTGCAAAGCCGGGGCGGTTGGGGCCAAGGTCATACCAGTCGCCCAATCCGTGGGACAGGATATCGTTCTTCGATTTGCTTTTGAGATAGGTCACATAGCGCTGCATCATGGGATAGGCTTTGCGGATGATGGAAGTGTCGCCATACCATTTGTATTGCAGCCAGGGAAGGATGACAGCTGCACTACCCCATTCCGGCGAATCACGGAAACCGCCATCAAAGAGCACATATTCCGGTGCAATGTCGGGCACCATGCCGTCGGGCAATTGCGCATCCATCATATCCTGGATGAGCTTGTTGTAGAGGTTGTACGTTTCGAAATTGTATTTCATGGAGGCACCCATGAGGTAATCCTGTTCCAGCCAGCTCAACTTCTCGCGGTGCGGACAATCAGTGACCACACTTTGGAAATTGCCCCGTATGCCCCATTGAATCAGGGTGTCGATGCGATTGAATAAGGTGTTGGAGCAAACGAATGACCCATTGGCTGGTGCTGAGTTGCGGGTGTGTAGTAAAGTAAGCCCCGTTATTTTGGGTATGTCTGTTGTGCCCGATGCTGTGTCTGGCACTGCACCTTCTACCTGCACATAGCGGAAACCATAATAGGAAAAGGATGGCCGCCAGGTTTCTTCTCCATCACCTTTCAATGTGTAACTGAAATAGTATGGGCTGCCAGTGGCTTTCTGATTCGATAGTAGCTGTTCGTTGATCAGCTCGGCGGGCGTCAGCTTAACGGTTTGCCCTTTTTTACCACGTACTTTCAACTCTACAATGCCGGAAGCATTTTGCCCGAAGTCGTACATATAACTCCCGGCTACAGGTTGTGTAACTTTTTTTGCAGTGAAGGATTGCATCACTTTAACCGGGTAGTCCAACTCGGCTATCAATTTGCCTTTAGGAGGCGTGGCCAGCAATACATTCTTCCAGGTGGCATCGTTGAAGCCAGGCTTGTTCCAGCCGGCCTGCTCCAGTTGTGCATCATAATCTTCGCCGCCAAAAATACTGTTGTACGTAATGGCTGCAGGAGCCGTTTTCCAGCTTTTATCGGATACAATGGTTTGCACCGTTCCATCAGTATAAGTGATCTTCAACAGGCAGATCATTTTGGGCATGCCAAAGACGGTTACCAGTTTGCGGTACCGCTCGCGGTTGATGTTGTGAAAGCCATTGCCTACTACTACGCCGATGACATTGTTGCCTGATTGTAGTTGCGCAGTTACATCATATGTGTTGTACAGGCAGGTTTTATCATAATAGGTCCAGCCGGGTGCTAAAAAGCTCTCTCCGGTTTTGGAGCCATTGATGCTCATTTCATATTGTCCCAGCCCACTGATGAAGGCTACAGCACTGCGTATTTTCTTACTAACGTTGAATGATTTGCGGAACAAAGGCGTTACAGGACGTTGTTTGGCTTTGTCTCCAAGTTTGCTCCCGCTGCCATGTACGCCGGGAATCACCCGCATGGTGTCGTTCATTTCCTCATACCCTATCCACTGTGCCTGCTGCCAGTGAGCCTGCGCAAACATGCCTGTGGTGAAGCTGCCTGTTTCACTCCATCCAAATGCTTTTTTCTCCTCGTTCCATACCTGTACTTTCCAATAATAAGTGGTGGCAGGCTGTAAAGCTTTGCCCTTGTAAACGACTTGTATAGAATTGCCGGAAAGCTGCTTGCCGCTGTTCCATGTTATGTTCTTATTGCTTGTTAACCCTGCAGCATCTGTAGATACGATTACCTGGTAGGCAGACTGCATACAACCAGGTGTTGCGCTTTTTATTTTCCAGCTGAGGACGGGCAATGCTTTGTCGATGCCCATAGGATTTGCACGATGTTCACAACGGAGATCGTAGGGTTGGGCAGAAGTGATAATTGAACTAAAGATGAATGCTGCTATAAATAGGACTCGAAACATACAGGCGATTTTGTGACAACTCACTTTTGTGCTATCGTTTTAGCGTGTTGAACATTTTTTGGAACTCATCAAAGCTCCTGACCGCATTGGCCGGCAGGTTTTCTCCTTTTGGACCGAATACATACATGGCAGGCTCTGGCTCGATGGTTACTTTGCTTTCATCTACTTTACCGTTAGTGTCCAGGAGTGCTTTTATATCGAGGTTAAAATGCTTTGCAATGAACTGATACAACGGCTGCCGCTTGCTGACACCAAAGTCATGGCCTTCTTCGGGCAGGTGTACATTTTCTACTAAGCTGGTCTTGCCATAATACCCATACATTTTTTGCAGGTAAGGAAATTCTACCTGGGGCACATGATCGGTCCAGTCCTTGCCATCGGAGATCACCAGTTGCGGACGGGGCGCTGCCATGGCAGCGATCTCCGGGTTGGCGGTGCCGCCACCACAGAGGTGAATGGGCATACCGCTTTCGCAAGGGCAACCGCCACTATGATAGGATGAGAGCATGACAACGGGCGCGCTTATTTTAATACGGTTGTCCAACGCAGTGATCAGCATGGTATGGCTGCCGCCGCCCGAGCCGCCTGAAATAGCTACGCGGCTGCTGTCGGCTTCTTTCAGCGTAAGCAGGTAGTCAAGTATACGAATAGTGCCCAGCGCTTGTACCGTCATGGCCAGTGCACGGCGATGGTCTTCTGTTTTAAATTGTAGTAAGGATTCGCCCCAGGCAAAAAGATCATAGCTGATGGCCATGCAGCCCATGCGGGCCAGCGTGGCACAGCGGTACTGACAATCGTCGCGGTAACGGTGTTTGGCCCAGTGGCCATCGGGGCATAGTACCACCGGAATTTTACCTTTTGCTTTTAGTGGACGGTATAGAGAGCTGGCAATGTATACGCCGGGCAATACTTCGAAAGCGATGTTCTCGATGCTGTACCCGTTCATCGTTCTTTTGTTGACGATGATGGGCTTGCTGGCGGGGGCTGGTGGTAAGGGTGATAACTGTAAGGCTTCCCACATACATTTCTTTAGAGAATCCCTGCGCAGCTCCCACTGTTGGGCATTGTTGTAGAGAGAGGCAAGATGATCAAGCCGGGCTTTGCCATCTTCGGGCGTGAGGCGGTGGTATTCGAAATACTTGAGCTTGTAACGTTTGTCGCCGGTTTTATTAACTGCCATGTCCAGCGGCGCCAGTACACTGGCCAGGGTGGCTTCTGCATCGGGGCGGTAGCGCCATTTGGCATAGGTGACCCATTTGTCTTTCACCATGTCTTCGGTGAACTGCATTTTGATGCCGTACTGGTGTTCAATATCGGCCAGCACTTCTTTCAGCGGCATACGGAACTGTTCATCGGAAGTCTGGGCCTTGAGGGAGTAAACAAGGGCAAAGCAAACGATCAGACACCCTATCTTTTTCATGCAAACAATCATCAGCTGATTATTAATTATTGATTAGTCATTATTGGTTTAGTCTGGCCGCTTTGAGCGGCCTGACTGTACGTACTCGTTGTTCTGTATGGCTTCCACAGTAAAAATAACGACGAATCTGCGTACTTACTGGTTGTCAGCCGGTAATCACTTTCAGGAGGTCGTTGACGGTCGTACGTATATCTCCCGGACCGGCTGCCACAAATAGGGGTAAATTTATTGCAACAGGATGTTTAACCGTCCTTTACCATCATGGCCAAACCAACTGAAACGATCCTCAGCGCACCTGCGCAGGGACTGCTGCCGCGCAAACAGGGATTGCCTGTTATTCTTAAAGCTGGATTATTTGCCGGCACGCTCGACATCATTGCTGCTTTCGTGAATTATGCCATTAAGAGTGGCAAAGATCCTCTCCCTATACTGAATTTCATTGCCAGCGGCGTGGTGGGTAAGGAAGAAGCTTACGATCCCACCAATACCCTCATCATGCGGGTGCTGGGTTTACTGCTCCACTTTCTAATTGCTACCATTTTTGCCGCCATCTTTTACTATGCGTGGCCCTTGTTCAGGCGGATCAGCCAGCGCTGGATCGTTACCGGGCTTTTATATGGCGTGCTGGTGTGGCTGGCCATGAACCTGGTAGTGGTGCCCCTGAGCAGTACGCCCGTGATGAAGCACACTACCTCCGGTGTCATCACCAATATGCTGATACTGATGTTTTGTGTGGGGCTGCCCATTGCCTGGGTCACTTACCGGTCGCGTTCGACTACTTAAATAGCCCTAAATGATACAATCCCTGTATCGAAAACGAACGGATTAGGAGTTTGGTAAATTTGCTTACTTGTTGACAATCAATCTATTTGTTTTCCGGCATAGGTTCTGGTAGTATTATTTAACCATAAACTACCAGCCATGTTTAAAAACTACTGCCTTATCGCCTGGCGGAACCTCCGCAATAATAAAGCTGTTTCTTTCATCAATATTGGTGGGCTCGCTTTGGGCATGGCAGTGGCCATGCTGATCGGTTTGTGGATATGGGACGAGTTGTCTTTTAACCGCTCCAATAAAAATTATG
Organism: Paraflavitalea sp.; assembly: GCF_059502485.1. Classification (NCBI taxonomy): domain Bacteria; kingdom Pseudomonadati; phylum Bacteroidota; class Chitinophagia; order Chitinophagales; family Chitinophagaceae; genus Paraflavitalea; species Paraflavitalea sp. The sequence continues at coordinate 77,130 of NZ_JCACET010000009.1, read as the reverse complement.
ATGCCATTGGTCAAATTGCGAGAAGGGAGGTGACCAATGGAGAAGTGTTTATTGCTGATAACAGCAATCATTTTCCCATTCCTTTAGCGGGAGAACTGAGAACGAATTACAACAATCTTTTTAAGCAGGTAGCGCTGGCTACGGAAAGTAGTGAGCATGTTCTGAAAGTTGATAACCGGTTGTTTACCCGGCAGGGTCTTTATGTGGAACCAGATTTTACCAACATTTTTACCCTGCCTATGATAGCGGGCAGCAATGCCGGTTTTGAAGCGCCCCGTTCAATTTTATTATCCCAATCTCTGGCTGTTTCATTGTTTGGCAGCACGGATGTAATTGGGAAAACGGTGAAACTGGACAATCGATATGATATCAAGGTGACTGGTGTTTTTGCCAATCTGCCTTCCAATAGCCGTTTTGCAGATATAGGCTTTTTATGTCCCTGGAGCTTATTGGTGGCTACCAATCCTGCAGTAAAACAAGATTTGAATAACTGGGGTAATAGTTCCTTCCATGTTTTCGTGCAGACGGCGCCAGGTATCTCCATGGCCAATATTACTCAAACCATCAAAGATGTGTACTGGCCTAAGATTGCCACTACCCAGCCGAAGCCGGCAGCAGAGCGCACTACCCTATTCCTGCATCCGATGAAGGACTGGCATTTACGGTCTGTATGGAAGAATGGTGTGCAGGCGGGCGGTCAGCTGCAGATTGTTTGGCTATTTGGATTGATCGGTGGATTTGTATTGCTGCTGGCCTGTATCAACTTCATGAGCCTGAGTACTGCCTCATCAGAAAAAAGAGCGAAAGAAGTAGGTATTCGTAAAACGTTTGGCTCTGCGAGGGGTCAGCTGATACAACAATTCCTGGGTGAATCCTTACTTATTGTGGTCATTGCTTTCGGGGTGAGTATTGCTATGGTGTCGTTGTGCCTGGATAGCTTTAATAAAATAGCCGGCAAGGAGATCGGCTTTCCTTTTTCCCATCCCGGTTTCTGGACTTTATCGTTGCTGTTCATTGGTATTACGGCGCTGCTGGCAGGAAGTTATCCGGCGCTTTATCTTTCTGCTTTCCGGCCGGTAAAAGTGTTGAAAGGCACGTTCAGTGGCAGCTGGAAAGGTGTTGTGCCAAGGCGTATGCTGTCGGGCGTACAGTTTACCGTTTCCATTGTTTTGATCATTGGAACGATTGTAGTGTATCGCCAGATACAGTTTGCACAGGACAGGCCGATTGGGTATGACAGGAATGGGCTGATCCGTATTGCGATGAATACGCCCGACCTGAATGGTAAATACGATGTGCTGCAAAAGGAGCTGCTGGCTTCCGGTGGCGCAACAGGTTTTGCCCAGTCTTCGGCTACCACAACCGAAAACAATTACTTTGATGACCGTTTTAGCTGGGAGGGCAAGGATGCCAACCTGCCGCAACAGTCTTTTGCACTGATGGCTGTTACTTATGACTTTGGTAAAACGGTAGGCTGGCAGTTTACGCAAGGGCGTGACTTTTCGCGCGACTTCCCTACTGATAATACGGCGATTATTCTCAATGAAACGGCGGTGAACTACATGCGCTTAAAAGACCCTGTGGGCAAGAAGATCGTTTGGAATGGTAACACGTTTACTGTTGCGGGTGTCATCAAAGACATGGTTACGGAGTCACCTTATAAGCCAGTGCAACAAAGTATTTTCTTCATGGTGCCCAATATAGGCCCTGTGATCACGATACGTCTTAATCCTGCATTAAGTGTCAGTGATGCTATCAGCAGAATAGCTCCTGTCTTTACCAGGATGAATCCTTCTTCGCCTTTTGAGTATAAGTTTGTGGATGAAGAATATGGGCGCAAGTTTGCCGCAGAAGAACGGATCGGCATTCTGTCGGGTTTCTTTGCTGTTCTGGCTATCTTCATTTCCTGTCTTGGCATATTCGGTCTTGCCTCTTTTGTGGTGCGGCAGCGCATCCGTGAAATTGGTGTGCGCAAAGTATTGGGTGCTTCTGTTATTAACCTGTGGGGGCTGCTTACCCGGGAGTTCGTATTGCTTGTGCTGATTGCATTTGTAATAGCTGTTCCAGTCGCTCATTACTTCACGCGCGCCTGGTTGGATCAATATGAATACCGGACAACGATCTCGTGGTGGGTTTTCGCAGCAGCTGGTTTGGGTGCGCTGATCATTACTTTGATCACCGTAAGCTTCCAGGCGTTTAAAGCTGCTACTGCCAATCCTGTAAAGAGTTTGCGGACGGAGTAATTTATGCTTTAAATTGCCTTTCGGCTATAGTGCATGTAGTCTGTTAGACAATAATACCATGAGTCAGTCCGCCACGCTATATAGAGTTTCTCAAGACAGTTTAATGCAGCTAACGAGTTCAGTTGATAAGCAACCGTTCGATATTAGCGCAATGGCTAAAGGTTATTCAATATTTGCAGGCACGTTTATGGGCCTGGCGTTCATATTGTCCAAAGGGCAAAATGCTGCAACAGCAGCGCTTGTAAGCGAGATCTTTGAACCCAAACGATCTTTGCTACGCGCCTGGTACGATGGTTTGTCTCCGGAAGAGCAAATGAAGTTTTGGGAAAATGACGGGTCTTTAATGCCTTATTTGGATGCCGCATCAGTTGCTGCCATTCATGATATACTCAACAATGTCTCTGAAGCTGATATCAAGCAGAGGTACGATGCGCAGGAATTAAATGATAACGGGATTTATCCTGACGTGTGGCATAATGACAACTCCCCCGACCTGGCATATAATGAACGGCATCTTGTTGAAGACTTCAAAGAGCTCAAGTCTATATTTAATAATGCCTACCACGAAAAAGACTACATCTTGGTTTTTGTCGGTTAAATTACAAGCCAGAGGCTTGTAAATAGCCTCGCTCGCCGGAGGCGAGCGAGTGAAAAACTTCCTTTCTCCAAGTGATCATCGTTTTACAAAAGACCAGGTTTCCCGTTTGGTGTTGCCGGTTATATCTGTAGCTGTAACTGCTAATACATGTTTGCCTTTCTTGCATTTAGTGGGGATGCGTATGGTGAAGTCATTTCCCTTTCTGTCGAATACCAGCCATTCGCCGTCCAGCTCGGCCTGGAAGTTGCCTACGCCAGCAATGGCATCTTTGCATATCAGTTTCAATTCTTCCGGGTCCTCTGAAAAGGCAGACCAGTTCACTGTTTGTATAGCAGGCGGCAGGGTGTCTATCAACAGCTCTACAGTACCGAGTGTGTTGAACGATGCCGAGAGCCAGTTGTCTTTCCATGTCCCTTTGGCCGTGTATTTGTTTTTGCCGTTGTTCAATTGCATCACGACTTTCTTTTTGAGGCGCTCATTGATAAAAGGCAGGGCTTTGAGTGATACGGTATAGCTGTCGTGCACTGGTGTGTAACCATTGTGCAGGCTTACCAATGATGAGGCTTTACCGGGATTGGTATTGGGCTGCTCTTTCAGCGAGAAGAATACGGTATCATAAAATGCCGCTTTGCTGAAGCGTACTATGCTTTGTTTACCGGTTATCGTTTTTTCTTTCCCCGGTGTTATGGCTATGGCGCCGGGCTCTGTTGGTTGCGGGTCTTCTGTGGCGCCACTGTATTGAACTTCGCTTTCAAAGTTGCTTACGTTGTTGTTTACGTCATACATGCGGATGCTTAGGCGGTGGACTTTTTTGTCGGACAGGTCCATGATGCCATCGCCTTTCAGTGCAGCCAGGTGATTGCCGGGCAAGGCCGACAGATGTTGTATAAACATACCTGTCTTTATCCACCGGGGGTAATCTACGCTGGCATTGATATAGCGGCTGTCCTTATAAGAGAAGTTGTCCAGCAGTGCTTCGTGTACCAGTGCGCCATCGAAGTAAAGTTCGGCCCGGTAAATGCCAAACCGGAAGCGATTGTCATTGCTTTTGTCGGTTGCCCTGATGCCCAGGCTGATCAACGGTGATCTTACTTTGACTACAGAGCGGCTTGCTGTATAAGTTCCTTCCTTTCCAGTAATTGAAATGCTGTTGGCGGTGGTGCGGTAGGTACTGTACTGCCGGTTGTACCAATATAGACCTGCCAAAACAGGAGGTGTGTCATCGTCCATGCCAAAGCCATGCAGCAAAGGATTCAGGTTGTTGCCAGTACGGGTATCGCGCACTTCAAAATGCAGGTGGGGTGCTTCGGAACCACCGGTGTTGCCGCTGCGGGCAATCAGTTGTCCTTTGCTGACGGGGAAGCGGGCGGCGGTAAAAGTAAGATCCTGCTCCCGTTTTCGGGAAGTGCGTTGTTGTGCTTCTACCGTTGCTTCCAATTGATCATAGAATTCGTTCAAGTGGGCATATACAGTGGTATAGCCGCTGGGGTGTGTAATAAATATCGCTTTACCCAATCCGGTTTCTTCAATAATGATGCGGCTGATATATCCTTCGGCCACTGCATATACGGGCAGGTTTTCCTCTCCATTGGTGCGCACATCCAGCCCCATGTGGAAATGGTTGCTGCGCAGCTCACCAAAATTGCCCGATAAGCGGAAGGCGCCTGACAGCGGATCGCGAAAGCCGGCACGGGGCATCAGGAGAACATTGTATAGGATAACACCAACCAGGAGTACCAGGAAGGCGGGCCACCATCTTGTCCATTTACGGTGGGAGGCGGAGCGCTGTTTAGTATTGGGTTTGTTAGCCGTAGTGGTTGTCCGCCCTTTGGAGGGGACAGGTATGTCCATAACGGTGCTCACGGGCCGTTGGTCCCCGATGACAGGATTGTTCATACAACATGTTTTTAGGGAATAACCGGAACGCCGGGCACGTTCCACTTCATTTGCTATTGTAACGCACCTTACCGATTAGCGACGTTTAAATCAGTAAAGCGTCCTTTGGGCCTGGTAAATACCCTGCCCACCAGTATGCCCGGCAGCCGGTTAAAATGCAAGCCCTTCGACGACCCTTCGACAACACTTCGACAGGCTCAGTGTGACAGCGGGTGACATTTGGGCGATAGTTTATTTTCAAGTTCAATATTCAATAAAAAGCAGCCGTTCTGCAATCAATATCGACAAACAAGGGCTGCGCCTCTGCAAACGCCGGTGGTCTGAAATGCGCTGTTGATCAATATATAATACCTTTGACCGATGCGAAAAAAGCTGTTTTTGTTTCTCGTGTTCTATGTGGCTTTGTACTTTCTGCTGCACATCGCGTATTCCCTACCCGACCTGGTGAATGGACGTGCCCGTTTTATGTTGTTGCCGGATAGTGTTCCGGCCATTATTATAGATATTGCCATGTACTTCCTGGTGGCTCTTGTTCCTTACCTGCTGCTGCACCGCTTTTATCCGCACCAGGTGGCACTGGCGGTAGTGCTGATCATTGTGTGTTTACCAATCATCTTTTACTGTTGTTATATAATAGAAGAAATAAAGCGCGGCAAGGACCTGCGTCTTAAAAACTACTTCCTCAATAATATTTTCTTTGCGTTCCTCTACACGGTGTATGGTATTGTGTTCTTCTTTATCCGCTATGCGCAGCACAAAGAGCTGGAGCAAAAGGATATGGTGATCCAGAACAGGCAGTCTGAGTTGTCATTCCTGCGCTCGCAGATCAATCCTCACTTCCTGTTCAACAGTCTCCATAATATTTATTCGCTTATGTACCAGAATGCGGCGGGTGCCCAGGATGCGATCCTTGGCTTATCGGACCTGCTGCGGTATATGTTGTATGATGCCAGCGAGAAAGTGCCTTTGCAAAAAGAGATCGACTATATTACGCGCTACATTGCGTTGCAACGTATCCGGTTCGATCATCCTATCCATGCCCCTATGCACATTACAGGTGATACGGCGGCGCTGCAGCTCCCCCCTTTGTTGCTGATCCCTTTCGTGGAGAATGCTTTTAAGCATGGTGATTTTTCCGGGGAGGCTGAAGGGGTGGCTATCACCATTCATGCGGGACCCAGAAATATCTATTTTCATTGTATCAATAAGAAAGGTCATGGATTGAAGGATGCCGCCGGGGGGATTGGTTTACAGAATGTGCAACGCAGGCTGGATCTGTTGTATCCCGGCAAGCATACTTTGAGGATCGACAATACTGACCATCATTTTACTATAAACCTGGAGCTGATCAATGAGTAATACGCCTGCTATACGTTGTGTGATCGTGGACGATGAGCCGCTGGCCGTGACCTTGCTGGTGCAGTACGTGGAGAAGGTGCCTGGCCTTACGGTGGTATTTAAAACCACGCATGTGCTGGAAGCACTGCACGTGATCGAAGAAGGTAATGCCGACCTGTTGTTTCTCGACATTCATATGCCTGAGTTGAGTGGGATGCAGTTCATGAAGATAATCGGCAACCGTTGTAAAGTGATCCTGACAACGGCCTACACGGAATATGCGCTGGAGGGCTATGAGCATGATGTGGTGGATTACCTGCTGAAGCCTTTTTCATTCGACCGCTTTATGATGGCTGTGGTGAAGGCAAAGGAAAGGCTGGAGCAAAAGCAGGCGGCTCCTGCGAAGGATGTTCCGGACCATATTTTCGTGCGGGCTGAATACCGTATTCAGAAGATAGACCTGGATAGTATTTTCTACATCGAGGCGCTGCGTGATTATATTGCCTTCCATACGCCGTCCGGTAAGATCCTATCGCTGGAAAGCATGAAGAAGATGGAGGCGGTGTTGCCGGCAGCCACATTTATCCGCATTCATAAGTCTTACATTATCAACCGTAATAAAATCGAGTTCCTCGACAGGGGGAAGGTGGTAATCAATGGGCAATACCTGCCTGTAGGTGAAACTTACCGTGAACGTTTCATGGCCCAGATCGGGATTATCTGATGTGTGTTAATGGAAGTTAATCATTGAATAATATGGAGTTCTGCGGTCCGAGGATTTATACTACACATTTTTCGGCCGTATTATGGGACATGGTAAACCTGTAGTATAAGCGTAAGGGTTTACCTTTAAATTGGCATAAAACTTTAAGCCCTGCGCTATAACTGCAGCCACACCTTTTATCTTTTCATCAAAGCGGCTATATTTGCGTTACCCCAAACAGTTACAACGAGTATTCAATATCGTTAAGTGTAACCGCTTTGCATGTAGGTGAACACTTCTTGCAAAGACAACCTTTCTGTGTGTTCCTGTATTATGGAATGCTACGGAAGAGGCCATGTTACTGCTTTGGCTTTGATTCCTCAGCAAATCGGACTTAACCGTTATTGAGTCTGTATTCTACAGCAAAATGAGCACCTGCGCATATTCACATCTATTGCGCGAGGGTGCAATGTTTACATGCCTTTAAAAAAATTGATTCTGACCTGTGAAATGCATCGTAACAACGGATTTCCGGCGATACGCTATGGATAGTCTTTGCCTAAAATAACGGACATGACCGCAAAAAAAATCAAGCTGAAGCACGTGGATATTCAACGCATAAAAGCGGTGAAGGATATCCTTAGCCATAAGCAATTGCCTCACACTACGATTCAGCACTTAGCCTATGAAGCAGGAATGAACCGCACTAAGCTCCAGTATGGATTTAAAAAGCTATTTGGCGTAAGCATCTATACCTACCAGGTGCAGATGCGGATGGAAAAAGCCAGGAAACTATTAGAAGATACGGATAAACCGATCAAGCAGATTGCCGCGCTTGCAGGATATAATACGATCAGCAGTTTTAGTGCGGCCTTTAAAAAAGCATTTAATATATCGCCTTCCCAATGGCGTAATAAGCATCAGTAGTACAATGTTTTGGGACCTATGTTTTTCAATTCTTATAATTTATTTTGTTTATACAATCATCCATAAACGCTATAGTTAAATGAGTATAAGATGATTATAACAGTTATGAACGTTTGCAGATATGAAGAAAATTTGTGCAGATAAGAAAACTTTTTGTGCAGATATGACAAATAAGTGAAAGTATCTTGCAAGCAGGTTTGAATGTAAACTGTAGTTTATGGATGTTGTTGATGCTTGACCCTTCTGCTCCGAAGGAGTTTCTTTCGGAATCCGGCAGAAGATAAATAAGTCCGGGTCATCAACTTCGTTGTAACACACCTGGAACCGGTTTGGGGGATTCAATAACCGGTTTCTTTTTTTTAATGCCGTCCGGCGCTCTTCCGGTTACGGCTGCGTTCAGGATGCTGGACGCCCAATCCCTATGAAGTACTGTCCAATAACATCATATCGGTAACCTGCTGAATAGCCGTTGCCTCCTTGTAGCCTATTATCCCTGACCCAACGGAACGGGACGTAACGGCTTCTACAGGTTTGTACATCTACCCTTTGAAATATATAACAGTGTTTAATTACGTCTTTTTACAGGTAAAAGAATAGGATCTCTGGTTAAGCCTGATTGGTTTGTATTCCAAACAATCAATGATTCCATCAGCTACAACTCGCCGGCCCCGTTTTATAATACTCCCTGGAATGCCTTACCAGGCGGGGCTGGCAGTAGCGGTGGATTGCTTCTTTCCTCCTCTACTCTTTCAATTAGCAGATTATATGGCGGATACTTCCCGTACGGGAGTTAGAGCGCCTGTTCTTGCCATGTTGAGGCAGATCAGGGCAGCTTCGGGAAGACGTTTTTCAAAAAGTGCTATACGGAGTAGTTTGATGGAACGGCGGCGATGGTTGCGTACGGCTTGTTCGGGCACAGCCAGTAGCCTGGAGATGTCGATCGTTTTGAGTCCTTGTACATAGGCCATTTTAAATACCCTGCCACATTCTTCGGGCAGTGCTTCTATTGCTTCAGCCACCTCTTTTAACAGCGTATTGCCCCTGGTTTCTTCTTTCAGCAGTTCATTTTCCTGTTCTACGTAGTTCATAGTGCTTTCGGTGTCGTGTGCTGGTTTGCGGTGTGTATACGAAAGATAATCATAGCAGGCATTACGGGCTGTGACGTACAGAAAGGCGCGTATATTGGCTACATTCTCAAAGTTGCCACACAGGTGGTAAAGCTTTACGAAGGTTTCAACGGCAATGCCTTCTGCTTCGCGCTTCTGGCAGGTGAGCCGTTGGGAAAAATAACGCAGGGAAGAATAATAACGGTTGTAAATGGTGTTAAAGGCAAGGGCGTCGCCCTGCTGAAAACGGTTCATCAGTTCCTTTTCTGTAGATGGTTTGCTCATGTGCATGTAGGTTTAGTGCCAGTTGGTTATACTGGTTGAGTCATGAAAACAGGAAAGAAAGGCACATTGGTAATGTGTTAACTGGTTGCGTTTCGTTTAGCCGAATTGATTGGCAGCAATGCGTATCATAGGAGGTCAGGTAGCGCCCGGAGGTTTGGCCGGACAAAAGGTCGTAGCAGGGAGGACACTGGACTTACTGTGTCAGAAAAACCGGGGGTCAGTTTATCTGATATAAAATCAATGATGTCGAAAAATAGTCATTTTTTGTCACACCACACAGGAATGTCTATCCCAGTTGGGGTAATTTTTTTCAGACGATATACACATTACATAAATTCAAGTTTACTATGCAATCAGTGCCATGATGTGCTGTTAGTGTACTGTTAATTGCAAGGTGCGTGTTGGCAGATCGGAAAGTTTGCTTACCTTCGTACTGTAATAGTAAATGTTACAGTATGAATAATGGCCGTTTCGCTGTTTCTCTGCACATCCTAACCTTGTTGGCGCACAAGCAAAGTGAATGGTTGTCTTCGGAATACATTGCGGGCAGCATCAACATTAATCCTGTATTGGTGCGCAAAGAGATCAGTAACCTGCGCGAAGCAGGACTGGTAGAAAGCCGTGAAGGCAAAAATGGTGGCACCACACTGGCTAAATCCCCTTCTAAAATATTGTTGTCGGAAGTATATAATGCCGTGCGGCAGGAAGTTTTATTGGGACGTTCGCGCAACAATCCCAATCCTGATTGTGTAATAGGTGGACAGATCAATGAGCAACTTGAAGAGCTTTATGTGGAAGTAGAGGATGCGTTGCTTCAAAAGCTTGGGAAGAAAACCCTGGCGAGTTTCTATAAGCAGTTTCAGTAATTTTTTTTTACCTATAACTGTAATAATAATTGTTACAATTAAATCTATAATTAATAAAACACAAACCATGAAAATTGCATTGATTGGGGCCTCAGGATTTGTAGGTTCGCATTTGCTGACTGAAGCGCTTCTTCGCGGACATGCTGTAACCGCCATCGTTCGGCATCCTGAAAAGATAACTGTGCAGAACCCGTTACTGACCGTGGTACAGGGCGATGTGATGCAGGATAGTGTAGTTGCTTCGCTGGTGGCTGGTCACGATGCTGTGATCAGTGCTTATAATCCCGGTTGGCACAATCCGCGTATCCATGATGAGTTTCTGGAAGGTGCACAGGCTATTCAGCGTGGTGTGAAGAAGGCAGGCGTAAAGCGTCTCATCGTAGTTGGTGGCGCCGGTAGTCTTGAAATTGCTCCCGGTCTTCAATTGGTAGATGCGCCTGACTTCCCTGCTGAATATAAACCCGGGGCGCTGGCTGCCCGTGAATACCTGAATATCCTGAAGCAGGAGAAAGAACTCGATTGGACCTTCCTGAGCCCAGCCATTGTGATGCACCCGGGTGTAAAGACTGGTCGCACCGGTAAGTATCGTATTGGTACCGATCAACCCGTATTCAATGATAAACATGTAAGTACTATTTCTGTAGAAGACCTTTCTATTGCTCTGCTGGATGAACTGGAGAATAAGCAGTTTATTCAAAAGAGATTTACTGTAGCTTATTAATTCATCTCTCACCTAAAAGTATAATCATGGAAAGCACTGTTACTGCTGTGCGGTACAAAACAATAGTTATCGATGGTCTGGATATCTTTTACCGCGAGGCGGGCAAGCCAGGAAATCCTGTTATTCTTTTGTTGCATGGCTTCCCCTCTTCTTCTCACATGTACCGAGATCTCATCAATGACTTGAGTGATCATTATCATCTGATCGCTCCCGATTATCCTGCTTTTGGCCATAGCTCCATGCCTTCGCAGGATGAGTATAGCTATACATTTGACCAGTTGTCGGTGACCATTGAAAAGTTTATCGATGCGCTGTCGCTGAAAAAGTTCAGTATGTATATCCAGGATTATGGTTCACCTGTAGGGTTTCGTATTGCCGTGCGCAGACCGGAATTGATACAGGCGTTGCTGATCCAAAATGGTAATGCGTATGAAGAAGGGCTAGGGCCTGCTATCGATGGGGGCAAACAATTCTGGGCCAACCGGAATACAGAAACTGAAAATGTGATGCGGGGTGCTTTGACGCCTGCCGGTACAAAGTGGCAATACACAGAAGGTGCCGGCGATCTGTCAAAAATATCACCGGATGGCTGGTCGTATGATCAGTATTTCCTGGACCGTCCGGGTAATGACGCCATACAATTGGCTTTGTTGTATAATTATCGCACCAATCCTCCTCTGTATCCGGCGTGGCAGGAATACCTGCGTGTTCACCAGCCGCCTGCGCTGATCACCTGGGGCAAGAACGATCTCTTTTTTACGGCTGCTGGTGCCGAGGCTTATCTGAAAGATCTGCCGCAAGCGGAGTTGCATTTATTGAATGGTGGTCATTTTGCATTGGAAGAATATCACCGCGAGATTGCGGACTATATACATCGTTTTCTTATAAAGCAAGGTATCAAATCTTAAGGCAGGAAGTAATGGTATATGGATCGAATGATAAAACCCGCTACATAGAGCGGGTTTTATTGATTTATCCTGTTGACGGTCCCGTTGTACTTATTGTTTGATAAACTCTACTCTCCTATTCAGGGCTTTGCCTTCTTTGGTTTTATTATCTCCTACCGGTACTGTTTCTCCTTTGCCATCTGTCTGGAAACGTGCTGCATCGATGCTGAATGTTTCCTGCAGGGCTTTGGCTACTGCTGCGGCTCTTTTTTGTGACAGTTGCATGTTCTTCTGATCGTCTCCATCGCTGTCGGTGTGGCCAATGATCTTTACTTTGATGTCGGCATTTTCTTTCAACACGTTGGCTACATCTTTCAATACTCCGTACGACTCCGGTTTGATGACATCTGAGTTTACATCGAAGAGGATGCCTGTGGTGGAGAATTTGCCTTCTTCTACCAGCTTGTGGCGGGTATCGGGAATTCCTTTGGCCACTTTCAGGTTGGATATGTACATGCCGTACTGGTCTTCTTTGTAGCTGGAGGTATGTATTTCGAACATCAGCTGATTCATCAGGACGCCAGGGGCAATGGCTTTGGGGGCATCGAATATTTTGTCTTGTCCTGCCCATATACGCATGCGTTCTTTCTGTACCTGAATGGCTATGTGTATTGGCTTACCAAAGTAATCGCTCAGAATGCTTACCTCTTGCTGGTCGCCTCTGTAATATTCCCGGCCAGCTTTATAAGTAGCCGTAATCAGTTTAGAGCGGCCACCTTCTGCCGGATAGAAAACTCCTTCTATGCTGGCATTCTTGCGATAGTTGCGCAGGAATTCATTGCTGGTCGTTGGTTCTTCATTCGTGCCGATGATGGCAAACTCGAAGTAGGGAAAGAAGTGTCCGTTGTACTTCAGCTGCATGATCACATCAAACTCTACGGTATAGTTCTCTCCGAATGATTTTTCATTGTTGGTGAGGTACAGGCTGCGTTGGTGTACCTGCAGCCACTTGCCGGGAAAATTGTTCAGGGTAACCACCTCTCCTGTGCCGGTCGTATTCCAGCCTGTAGGTAACTCTCCGATGGGGTCCTGATCGAAACTCTCAGTGTATACAATCTGTTCTCCGGGAACGAAGTCGAACCGGGAGTTGCTTTTTAGTGCCACAGGGGCAGGCGTCCCCGTTGTAGTTGCCGGTGCTGTTGTAACTGGCGCCGGAGTTGCAGTAGCAGTATCCGTCTTTTTATTGCCGGATTTTGCAGTTTGTTCAGCTTTATCAAAACCTTTATCAACACTTTTTTCTACTTTCTGTTCAACTTTTTGTTCTGCTTTGTTGGTCACCTTTTTCTTCAGGCGGTCCATAAAGCCCTGGCAAAAAACAGTGGCCGGGCTTAATAAGAGGATCAATGCTAAGGCGTTTTTCATGTACAGCGTTTTATGTTTTTATGTTGAGCTTTTGGAAGCAAGCCGGAGGCTTGCAAATAGGCTCATCCCTCCATGCGGAGGGAAGGCGAGCGAATTTGGTCTATTGAATTTCCTGCAGCCATTGTTTGGCAAAGGCACGTACTGCTTCTGTGGTTTCTTTGCCGGCGCGATAAGCCATTTTCCATTCTGCGGGTTTGCGTTCGTAGTCTGGTTTGGTGAAACGTTTCAGGCCATCGCGGGGAACGACTTGTGCATTGTAGTCTACATTGCTGGTAGCAGACAGTACTTGTTGCAACCTTGCTTCGATCATTTCTTTTACGGTGGCAGGATATGTTTCTTCCCAGGCTTTCATGTCGTCCTCGTAGGTTTTTACGCGGTGCTCGTATTGCTGTTTCTCGCCCATGATGGCCATGTTGATGGTTTCGCTATTGGGGTCTTCATAATCTTTCAGCATGCCTTTCAGCATTACCAGGTTTTCCTGCATGGCCTTTTTCATGGTGGCATCGTTGGAAGTTTTGATGAACTTCTCGGTGCTCTCTATGCCTTTCTTTGTATCGTCGATGAACCTTTGGCGAACGGCCTCTGGTGTTCTGCCTTTTTCGGGTTGGGTGGGTTTGTTGCGTTGGCGGTGTGTTTCGTATTCTTTGGCAAACTCTTCGGTGTTGACATATTCCTTAGTATACGTCAACAGGTCTTTGGCAACGGCTGCGCGGTCGCCTGAGAGGATGTTGCGGAAGTTCTTTCCCCTGTAATAGAAGCGGGCATTTAAAAAGCTTTCTTTGATGCTCCAGGTGCCGCTTTGTTTGTTGGTACCGATCTGCTCCCAGAAGTCGGCGTAGCGGGTAACTGCTTTAAATGATAATAATCCTACGAAGGCGAATACTGCTATACCGGCGAGGACCAATGCCTGCACGGCCATCCATCCTTTTTTTGTGTGTTGCTTTTTCATGGCTATACTTATGTAGTTAATGTGTGATTGAATTGTTTCGCAAAGATGGTGGGCGGCATGGCGGGTTAAAAGTCTTGTGTGTATGACCTGTTGAATTTTGTGCATCAAATGGAAAAATTGGCGGGTAAGCAAGTTGGCGGGTACACTCCCAGTTTCGACAGTTGATACCAGGTAATAGCGGCTAAAGGGGTATAGTCTGGCCCCGTTCAGGCGAGGAAATCGTCAATTCCTCCCCATTTCACGCAATGGAATCCTCAATTCATCCGGGGTTATGCCCATTCTATAGAAACCCCTTAACTTGCCCTTCTCAAAAGATGGTAATTTGTTGTAATAATGACAGTAGACGCCCATAATCCCCTCAAAAGGTTAACACTGCCACGATACACCCGTAAAGACCTATGGATCTTTGCTGGTGTAGTACCAATTATCGTATTGGTATACAATACGTTAATCTTTGGCAACCGCTTCTTTACGGAGGGTAAAGTATTCTTGTGGGCCAGTATTTCGACCTTCCTCATCCTGGGCTGTTTCTGGTTTATTTTCACCTGGATCGCCGTTACGCTGCGCAACCGGTTTCCCAAAGACAGCGACCTGATGAAGCGGATGCTGATCTCCATTTTCCTGTTTATCATCATTAATGCCCTGATCGTTACCATCCTGTTCTGGGGCTACGACTACTTCCACTTTCTGAATTATGAGCTGAACCAGGTGCGTTATCAATGGACGCTCCTGTCGGCGGCTATTTTCAATGTGTTTGTGACCATCCTGCACGAAGGGGTGGACAGTTTCGATAAATGGAAAAAGACGATGCTGGAAACGCAGCAGCTGAAAAAGGAATATATGCAGAGCCGGTTGCTGGGCCTCAAAAGCCAGATGAACCCGCACTTTCTGTTCAATAGCCTCAACTCTTTATCAAGCCTCATCAGTGAGGATACTGCCACGGCTGAGAAGTTTCTTGATGAGATGAGTAAGGTATACCGCTACCTGCTGCGCAGTGACGACAGGCTGGTAACGTTGGGTACTGAATTGCAGTTCCTGCATAGTTATTATTACCTGCTCAAGGTGCGTTATGGCGATGGTATTAACCTGTCGCTACAGATCAAAGAGGAACAGTTCGACCTGCTGATGCCGCCGCTTACGCTGCAACTGCTGGTCGAAAACACGTTTACGGCCAATACCATGAGTAAGGACAGTCCGCTGAATATCACTATTAGTTCTTTGGGTGAGCAATGGTTGCAGATCCAGCACAACCTGCAGCCCAAGATCAGGATCGGTATGCAGGAATCGGAGCCAGCCGGGCTGGATAACATTATTAACAAGTATCGTTTGCTTTGCCGGCAAACGGTAGCTATTCGTCAAACTGAGAAACAACGCATCATTCATATACCGTTGATCGAACAAGAAGAAACAATTGTCTCATGAAAGCATGGATGAAACCTTCGCGGTTGGAATGGGTCACCTTTTTCACGCTCATGCCGGTCCTGGCAACGTTGCTGAACCACTTGTTGTTTGGCGACCGCCTGTGGCATGAGCGGGATATCTGGTTGTATTCTTTCACATTCGTTTGCTTGCAGGGTTTCTTTTCCTGGTACCTGCATATCGTGAGTATGCATTGGTTGCGTATCCGGCTGCCTGAACTGCAGCAGACGCTGCCCCGCCTGCTGACGCTGGCTGTTACGCATATTTTCCTGACCAGCCTTACTTTTGCCTGCCTGTTCTATGGATATGATTATTTCCATTTCCTGGGTTATCAACTGGATGTAGAGCAGTTTAAAACTTCTGTGTTGCTGGCCATTGCTCTGACGCTGATTGCCACTACTTCCTGGGAAGCTGAATATGTGATCACTAAATGGAAGGCCAGTCTTGCTGAACGGGAAGAGGTAAAGCAGATGGCTATCCAGTATGAGTTTGAGACGCTGAAGAGCCAGGTGAATCCGCATTTCCTGTTCAATTGTTTCAATACGCTTTCTTCGCTGATCTCTGAAGATCCCAAGCAGGCCGAGAGCTTTCTCGATGAGCTGAGTAAGGTGTACCGCTACCTGCTTCGCAATAATGAGGATGGACTTTCTACGCTGCAGAATGAATTGCGGTTCATTCAGTCTTATTATCAGTTGTTGAAGACGCGGCATGGTGATGCCATCCAGATTCAGATGGAGGTGGACAAGCGTTATCATAATTATTTGTTGCCGTCGCTCTCTCTGCAGCTGCTGGTGGAAAACGCCGTGAAGCACAATGTGGTGTCCCGGCAACAGCCGTTGGTGATCGACATTTTTACTATGGCTGGGAATCAACTGGCTGTTAATAACAACCTGCAGTGTAAGACGGTGAAAGATCCTTCCAATAAGATAGGGCTTGCCAATATCCGCCTGAAGTATGAACTACTGGAGCAACCCGGCTTCCAGGTTTTGTCTGATACCCGCAATTTTACCGTGATCCTGCCGCTGATATGGGATAGTGGTTATGAAAAGAAGATCAGTGTTGTACAAAAACAAATCAACCCTCAATAATAACAACTCTTAAAAGGTTTATATATGAAAATTCTAATCGTAGAAGACGAAGAACTGGCAGTGAAGAAGCTGCAGAAAACATTGGCCGGCGTTGACGCCCAGGCCCAGGTGGTTGGTGTGACCGACAGTATCAAAAGTACGGTTGACTGGCTGCAGGACAATCCTTCTCCTGATCTCATCCTGATGGATATCGAGCTAAGTGATGGGCAGAGTTTTGAAATATTCAGCCGTACTACGGTCAAGAGTGCCGTTGTATTTACTACCTCGTATGATGAGTATGCTTTAAAGGCATTCAAAGTAAACAGTATCGACTATTTGCTGAAGCCTATTCAGAAGGAAGACCTGGAAACGGCGCTCAACAAATACCGCCAAATGAAAGACCTGTATGCCGCCGGCAACAGTCATACCGATCTGAACGTGGAGAGCCTCGTAAAAGAGCTGCGTCAGAAGTTGCAGCCGAAGGAATACCGCAAGCGTTTCCTGGTGAAACATGCGCAGAAGCTGGTTTCTATCGAGGTGGAAGAGATTGCCTATTTCTTCAGTGATGGCCGCCTGAACTTCTTCAAGACTTATGACAACCGCAAGTTTGTAGTAGATTATACCATGGATGAACTGGAAGACATGCTCGATCCTGATCGTTATTTCCGTATCAGCCGTGCTTTCTATATTGCCGTGGACAGTGTGGACCAGATCCACGATTACTTTGGCAACCGCTTGTTGCTGCACCTGAAGCCTGCTGTTGACAAGGAGGCTATCGTGAGCCGTGAGAAAGTGAGTGACTTCAAGAAGTGGATGGGTAAATAATGTTAATGTACCGGTACTAATAAGATCACTGAGGCGCCATTCTTGTCGGCCTGGATATCCAGCTCTGCACGGATGGTGCCGGTGCGCTTGCTCAGCATATCGAGTGTTTGTAGTGTGAATATTTCTCCTTCACTGGTATACACGCCATCATCCTGCAGTTTTACTGACAGCTTTGATTTTATCAGGTCGATATTAATCAGTATATGGTTCTCCGAGGACTCCTGCACCAGGCTGCGCAATACTTCTTTAAAGATCAGGAACATTTCATGACGGGACTTCATGTCCAGTTGTAATGAACGAACATGTTCATCTACCAGGATGTCGATATTGGCTCCATGTCTATTGATGAGTGCGTCTACAAACTCCAGCATCCGCAGTAGCGTTTTCTCCATGCTATCGTTTTGCGGGTCGATGCTCCACAACATATCGTCCATCGCAATGATCATGTTGTGGCTTTTTTCACTGATCTGATCTATGTATTCTTTGGAACGGGTAAGGTCTTTGTCGGCCTTGATCTTGGCCATTTCGCTCAACATGTTGATGTTGTTGAGCGTGGTGTTGATATCGCTGTGTAGGTTGCCGGCGATCTGTGTGCGCATGTCCTGCAGTTCCCGGATGCGGCGCATACGCTCTCTGTCGATCCAATAGAGAATACCAAGTACCAGGAGAACCAGGAAGCCGTAGAACCACCAGGATTGCCAGAAAGGAGGCTTTACATTGATGCGTAAAGTGGTGACGGTAGTGCTTTCTACGCCGTCGGCGTTTTTAGTCTTTACCTTGAACACATAACTGCCGGGCCGCAGGTAATTGTAGATGGCCTGCCGGCTGTCTGTGGCATGGACCCAATCTTTGTCTACGTCTGTGAGTTGATAGTAATACTCTGTCTTATCCTGGTGAATGAAGTTAAAGCTGCCGAATTCAATGGTGATAGCGCTTTTATCGTGTTGCAACTGTATGATGGAAGTGTTGAGCAGGGAATCAATGGACTGGGAAACGCCGGAGAGTGCAATGTCTGTGATCGTTGCCGCAGGTGGTGGCTGGTTCTTGATCATTTTCTCCGGGTCGAACACTACGAAATGGTGTGCACTGGTAAATAAAATGCGTCCGTCGGACAGGTTGTGTGCATCGTCGACATCGAAGTAATCTATCGGCATGCCATCGCGCCTGTCATAGTAGGCGAAGGCCATCGTCTCCAGGTTTACGCGGCAAATGCCACTGACCATGCCCAGCCAGACAATGTTGCGCTTGTCTATTGCCATGCAAAACACGTTGTTTGCCGGCAAACCTTCATCTGTGCTGATGAATTTTGTCTTTCCGGTCCGTACATTCAGGAGTGAAAGCCCCTGGTTGGCTATCAACAAAGTGCTGTCGTTGAGTTGTACCATATCGGAAGGGCTATCGTTCCAAAGCCGTCGGTCTTTGCCTGTTTGGGAGCCATAATGTTGTATTACGGTGTCTTTGGCCGGATCTATTTTCAATAATCCTTTTCCTAAGCTTCCCACCCATATGTATCCGTCTTTGTCGACGAACAACTTGCTAACAAGTGCGGTCCGGGTTATCTGCTTAAATCCATCTTTAATGGCTTGTCCGGGTTTATAGGTCCATTTTATAACAAGGCCTCCCTGTGTGCCAAACCAAAGGTTGCCTTGTTTGTCCTGTACCATCTGCCGGATCGTCCGGTGTTCGAATACATCAAACCATTCGAGGGTTGATTTGCCTGTTGCCTGTTCGTAAATGATGAGGGGGCCGTCCTGTACGCCCATCCATATGTCGCGGGTTTGTTGCTGTCGTTGCATGCACCAGATGGCATATGGGGCTTTGTATTTTTGCAAGGAAGCTGGTAAGGGAAGGGGTTTGAAGTTCCTGTCGTAGGCGAAGAGACCAACGCCCCACCCGCCTATCCATATCTGGTTGCTGTCTACTTCAAGAACGGCATTGGATTCCCCGTCTATTGGTCCTTCCCCATCCGGGCGGATGAGTGAGTAGGCGTTAAAGAACTGGGCGTCCGGGTTGAAAAGGTAGAGGCCATTGCTGGTGCACAGCCAAAGGTTTTCGCTCCTGTCTTCATACATGAAGTGGGCTACGTCGAAATGGAGGCTTTGTTCATCTTTGTATTCATTGCGCAAGCCCTGTAATGCATGTGGCCCTCCCACGTATTCTGCTACATAGGGCAGGCCGAATGTCCACAAGCGGCCGTTGCGTTGCTGGAGTACGCCATTGTTCTCATTGTATCCTCCACCGTATAGTTCTTCAGTGACTGCATGTTTTCTCTTTTCGCCGGTATTGTTATTATAGGTGTGCAATCGTGGCCCTACATCAATAGAGTTCCAGGTAGACATGATGGCCAGGCGTTTTTCATCAACATGGATGTTGAGCACTACCGGGGCGGTGCCAAATGCTTCGATGATCTTGTTCTTATCGGGATTGTGGCCGCGGTAATTCAGGTTTTTGGTGACCGGGTCGTACATGGCCAGTCCGGAATCGCAACCTACCCAGGAACGGCGTGTAATGGTATCGTAGTAATGGCAAAACCGTTTCCAGCTGGCCGGTTTGTATTGGACGGTCTGGTCGATCAGGAAACTATTGGAGTCGGGCGAATATTTGTAGGTCTCATGCCAGCCCATCATCATCAACAGGTCTCCTTCATTGTTTTCTACCATGGCTTTGCCTACATAGACGGTGGGCGGTGGTGCTATCCAGCCAATGTTGGCTGCTTTGTATAAAAAGCGTTCTGTATCAAAGATGCCTACTTTATTGTCTGCTGTAAACACCCATAGCCGTTGTTGTTTGTCGAGGTAAATGCGGCCCACGTTATCATCGGGCAGTGTACCTGGGTTACGGTGCTGGTGCTTGAATGTAATGAACTTCTTTCCGTCGTAGCGCTGCAAGCCGTTGGGGGTGGCCAGCCAGATGTATCCTTTGCGGTCCTGTACGAGGTTGTTGACCGTGTTGGAGGCGAGCCCGTTGAAAGTGCTAAAGCGTGTGAATACGTATTCGCGTGCAATGGCATTTGTAGTTTGTGCCGGAACGAGTTGTGCCCACCCTACTTTCCCCGGTCCTTTTTTTTGACGTGCCAGGGAAGTGGTGCTCATCAGGACAAGCACTACCAGGAAATAGCAATATTTAGACAACGACGAGGGGGTTAAAGTATCTGTCAAATATAGCCATGATTGGCGACATGGCGTGGCAGGGATTGTAAAATTATCGACAACTCATCCATGTGTAGGTGCATTTCATGCAAGGCTGTATTGTTGGGCGGGCTATTGTGGGGCAGCTTTGTGGAAATTATTGTATAGCCTAAATATCAATCAATGAAAAAAGTGTTTTTGAGCTGCCTCGCAGTGGCAGCACTGGCTACCGCCTGCAAGAAGGATAAGGATGATGAAAAAGTTCTCAAAGGAAACGTTGTGCAGTTGTACAACGGTAAGGCTTTTGCGTGGTCTGAGTTGAAGCCGGATGGCTCTCCTGCCAAGCTGGCCATCTCTATTACCGATGCGGCGCTGAGCAGTGTTCCCATCGACGGTAATCATAATGGTCATGAAAACCACCTGGTGCTTTCTTTGCATCCCAAGCATGGTACGGCATTCGATCATGCTCAACTGGACTGGAACCCGAGTGGTCATGAGGGTCCGATGTATATGTTGCCTCACTTTGATTTCCATTATTACAATATGACGCCTGCCCAGGTGGATGGGATCGTGGAAGGAACGCAGATGAATAATCATCCTGATGTGGCTTATATTCCGGCGGGGCATATTGCTCCTGCGCCCGGCGTTCCCAAAATGGGTAAGCACTGGCTCGATCCTACTTCTCCTGAGCTGGGCGGTGGTAAGGTGTTTACACAGACTTTTATTTTTGGCAGTTATGATGGTAAGATCAATTTCTGGGAGCCCATGATCACGAAGGCTTTTATCGATACGACTACCAATTTTAGCCGGACCATTCCACAACCGGCCAAGTTCCAGCGTAGCGGTTATTATCCTACCAAGATGAGCATCAAGCGTCATGATGGATTGACGGATATCATCCTGGAGGATTTTGTTCAGCGTCAGGCTTCATAACCATTGAGGTATAGTTTTTCACAGCGTACAACGGGGCTTTTCAAGGCCCCGTTTTTTTTGTGTCTTTTTAATTGGGCTAAAGCCCAAACTGGTGTTGTCGCTGGTGTCCCGGCCCTAAAGGACCGGGCAATTCCTTTTGCTTCGTCATGCCTTTGCTTCGCAGGCAGATTTCTCACTTCGCTATCGCTTCGTTCGAAATGACAAAAGGGTGTACTCGAAATGACAGGGGCTGGACCCTGGCGGGTAATTGTGGCAGATCATGCAAATGTTGCTACAGTTCATACCATTGAGGATAGTTATTATTGTTATAAGATCGGATATTTGGAGGAGTAGCAAAAATTCGTATACTATGGACCGCTATAATATTTTGAATCAGGTGCACAAGGGGTTAAAGGCTTTTTTATATGACACGGCTTTGTTGACGCAGCAAACGGATTTTACCATCGTGGATGAGGCTGAACTGGCGCTGGAAAAGATCGCTGAAGCGATGTACCTGTTCGGTCAACATGCGTTTTATATTGAAAGGTTGTTATTTCCGTTCGTTGTTGAGTACAATCCCGGGCTGATCTCTTCTTTCAAACAGCAGTACCAGGCTAATGCCGTGCTTATTCAACGGTTGCGGGGATTGTTGACTGCTTATGAGCATGCAGTGAGCAGTGATGAGAAGCATACTGCAGGGCATGCTATTCAAAAGGCTTTTACCGGTTTTGTGGTGGCTCACCTGGAAGGGTTGGCGCGAGAAGACAGTTTGCTGAATAGTTTGCTGTGGCGCCATTATAAGGATGCCGAGTTGATGGCGTTGGAAAAAGAGATCGTGGCCAAACTTCCTGCGAAGGATCTCGCGCTGTTGAGTAAATGGATTATCCGGGGTATGAACAACCGGGAGATCATTCAATGGCTTCGGTCTATCGAGAAAACATGTATTGCCACCATTTTTACCTCTTTTTTCAGCAGTGCTGAAAATGAGTTGCCGGAGACACGCTGGCTGAAGATCCAGGAGGCTTTGACTGAAGGGAGTTCAATTCCGGATTTCGAATTTGGGATGTAGGATTGCTGCCGCGCTTTGCAAGTTGTATCTTTGCGGCATGTTATCTCTGAAGCAAGTGCATCATATCGCGATCATCTGTTCGGATTATGAGCGGTCTAAAAAGTTTTATACGGAAGTATTAGGTTTCACTGTTGAGCGGGAAGTGTATCGTGCTGCCCGGCAGTCGTATAAACTCGACCTGTGCCTGAACGGGCAATATATCATCGAGTTGTTTTCTTTTCCCGATCCCCCACCCCGTCCCAGTCGTCCTGAGTCTTGCGGATTACGTCATCTTGCTTTTGCTGTGGCCGATATCGATGCATCGGTTGCATGGCTTGCTGCGCAGCAGGTAGCTGTTGAGCCTATACGTATCGATGAATATACTGGTAAGCGCTTTACTTTTTTTGCCGATCCTGACGGTTTGCCCTTGGAATTGTATGCGGATGCACAATAAATTAAATGGCGGAGCTTAGCTTGTAAAAACGCTGTACGGCTACTATATTGGTCTTCACTAAATCCGTACTCTATGTTACTTACGCTAACCCTTCAGGTATTCGTAGTTGTGTTTGTTATTGCCTTGCTGTGGCATATCTTCGAAAAGGCAGGCCAGCCCGGCTGGGCCTCCATCATCCCCGGTTACAATGTTTATATTCTTCTCAAGATCACTGGTGTAATAAGAAAATAGTAAAATAGAACCCCAGGGTCTCATCATAAAAGGCCCAGTATAAGTCACACGTTAACGCTAACGGTCCCTCCGTAGAATTGCGTAGTGGTTTTATCCAGTCCTGTTGCGGGTTTGACGTTTATCAAAGAAATTCATATATGACCCCGGCTGCAATGATTTGCATCACAATTCATCGGCCTATCTAAGCGCTTCAACCTCTTATTTTAACACATAGATCAATAATACTTTATTGTTTTTTATTATGCAGGGACAATTGAAATTGGCTTAAAATCGTTTTAAGGGGGTACAAAAGTGTAGCTGACCCCTACATAACTGGAAACCCCTAAATCCAAATTTCCCATGCAAAGATCTCTACTTCTGTGGAGGACGAATGCCTTTTATTTGATCATGCTATACTGTTTACTGAGCTCTACGGCACAAGGTCAGATCAGGTATTCCTTCGCAGCAAGCTCCGGAACCTACAGCTACTTATCCGGAAGCGGCCGAACAACGATTGTTAATGGTAATCAGAACAACTCTCTTTCAAATCTCTCGAGCATCGGATTCAACTTTGTGTATGGTTGTAATACTTATACGCAGTTCAAAGCAAGCTCCAACGGCTGGATCAGTTTAGGTGACAATACCACGCAAAACATGTCGGGTAACCAACTTTCCATTACCGGTAATGGTCCTATCATCGCGCCCTTGTGGGATGACCTTGAAACGGGTGATGATGGAGTTGTAATGAAATTATCAGGTAGCTCACCGAACCGGGTACTCACTATCGAATGGCGTGAAGCATACTGGGATGCCGGTGCAGATGATCCGGTGCTATCGTTTCAGATCAAATTGTATGAAACATCCAATATCATTGAGTTTATTTATCAACGGGAAGATGAACCTGCCGATAATGGTTCTGCCTCTATCGGCATCAGTGGCGGTTCTTTAAGTACCGATTTTTATTCAGTAAATGGTGTTACTACGAGTGCAACTGCCAGTTATGGATCTGAAACCAATAACCTCAGTTCAAGGCCTGCCAGTGGTATCACGTTTCGCTGGACGCCGCTGAATATGGGTTATATTTCTTCTACTGCTACGCAGACTAATACTGCTAATATTTCTAAATGTAATAACCTGCAGCAGCAGATCATTGGTGTTCAGGTAGTGGTGCAGGGCTGTAATAATCCTATGAGTGTAACGGAGTTCAAGATCAACATGACCGGAACTACCATTGCAGACGTAAGTGCCATTCATATTTATTATACTGGCCAGGTGGCTGCTTTTTCTCCTATACAGAACTTTGGCCCTACCAATATTACGCCTGCATCAGGTGTGATCAGTGTTACCGGCACACAGCAACTGAGTCATGGTACGCATTATTTCTGGATTTCGTATGATATTAATCCGTCGGCTACCACAAACAATACTGTGGATGCTCAGTGTACACAGGTGACAGTTGGGGGAAATGCACAAAACCTGACAACATCTAACCCGACAGGTACTCGTACCATTGTAGCCTGCCCAACGGCGCCAGGTGGTATCAACGGACATAGTTTCTGGATAAAAGCTGATGTAGGCACGGGTACAACTACTAATGGTACATTGGTGAGTCAGTGGAGTGATCAATCGGGCAGCAGCCGCCATGCTACCAATAATACTGCTGCTAATCAGCCGACGTTTTATGACAATGCTACCAAGAACCTCAACTTCAACCCTATTGTAGAGTTTGATGAAGCTGCTCAGGCTACAGCCAATGCGGACTTCATGGATATCAATAACAATGGTATTCTCTCCAATGGTAATACGCCGTATGATGTATATGCGGTGATCGTTCCCGGCTCTTACAATCTCACGACTCCCGGTAAGTTTCTGTTTGCCGGTGAGGCTGGTCTGAATAACTTCAATGCCTTCGACGTAAGGAGTAATTACTCTGTGAATGATAGCTGGAACATGAATGACCTGATCATTTCCAATACCTGGGCGGTAGATAGTCTCCTGATGCTCACGTTTGATTATAATATCCTGCGTCGGGAAGCTTATAAGGCTGGCACTTCCATCGGTACGCGTACGAGTGCGCCGAGGGTTGCATTAAGTTATAATAATGCACTTGGCTACCAGCGAACGGCTAATCTTGAGTATTATGATGGCGGTATTGCCGAGATCATTACTTATGCCAACGTGTCGCATGACGCTACTGCTCGTTATAAGGTGGAAAGCTATCTTGGTATCAAGTATGGTATTACCTTGCCGCACGATTATATCGCTTCTAATGGTGCTACTGTATGGAGCAGGTCTACCAATGCTTCTTATAATAGCAATATCATTGGTATTGCCCGGGATAATACCGGCGCGCTGCTGCAGCGGCAGTCGCGGAGCACGAATGCCAATCCTGATATTCTTACTATCTATGTTGGCACCAAGCAGGTGAACCAGAAAAGTAATAGTGGTAACTTCACTGCGGGTGACTTGTCATTCTTTATGGTGGGGCATAATAATGCTTATCCGCTTAATCAGTGGCCGGGTACTAATGAAAAGCCTGCCGGTATTTGTTGCCGCATTTTCAGGGAGTGGCTGGTGCAGAAGACTAATTTTACCAATACGGATCTCAAGCTGGAGTTCAACTTCAATAATGTGACGCCGGGTACTATTCCGCTCAACGCGGCCGATCTGCGCCTGTTGGTGGATGCTGATGGTAATTTCACCAATGCTACTATTTATGGCTCTCCTTCTGTAACGATCACTACTTCGGCGGGTGTAGCTACTGTTACTGTGCCTGCTTCGTTATTGGCCAATGGCTCTTATTTTACGTTGGGTTCTGTATCGGCAAACACCGTATTGCCGTTGGAGCTGAAGGCTTTTAGTGGTGCGTGTAGAAATGAGGAGGTTCAGCTGAAATGGGCTACTGCTACTCCTTCTGAATATGACTTTGTTGTGGAGCGCAGCGCCGATAAGGTGAATTTCTCACCTGTGGGTACTGTTGTTGCCAGCACTGCTGATAATTATAGCTGGACCGACCTGTCGCCCCTGCCTGGTACGCTGTATTACCGTTTGAAAATAACGAAAGCCAGTGGTGAGCCGCTGTATTCTGCCATCACTACGGTGAGTGGTTGTAATACGACGGCTATCCAGTTGTCTACCGATCCTGGCAGTGGTGAGTCGACGCTCATGTTGCAGCTGCAGCAGAAAGACCGAACTACCATTAGTGTGTATGATGTAGCGGGCCGCCGGATCGAAGTGCCTGGGCTTACTGGTCAGCGTGCTCTCGATAAGGGTGTTCATTATATGCCTGTACGTATTCCTGGTGCTACTGCCGGTATGTACTTCCTGCATGTAACCATTA
Source organism: Paraflavitalea sp. (assembly GCF_059502485.1). Taxonomy (NCBI): domain Bacteria; kingdom Pseudomonadati; phylum Bacteroidota; class Chitinophagia; order Chitinophagales; family Chitinophagaceae; genus Paraflavitalea; species Paraflavitalea sp. The sequence continues at coordinate 50,786 of NZ_JCACET010000009.1, read as the reverse complement.
ATGAAGAACCGCATGTGTTTAGAATAATCAAGAAATAAATTGGGTTAATAATCATAAAGGAGGAGACAACTTTCGTTTGCATTGCACGAGCGTTGTCTCCTCCTTTTAATTGGGCTAAAGCCCAAAGCAGGAGTTGTTCATTAGTGTCCCGGCCCTAAAGGACCGGGCAATTCCGTTTACTTCGTCAGTGAAAGTTGTCGCCTCTTTTTGTTTGATAGTCTGGCCGCTTTGAGCGGCTTGACTGGTAGCAGTTGTCGTCTCTTTTTAATACATTCGTGGCCTAACTTTTAGATTTATGATCGTTGACCTGCGTTCTGATACTGTTACCCGTCCGACACCCGCGATGCTCCATGCTATGATGCAAGCGCCTGTGGGTGATGATGTTTTTGGTGAGGATCCTACTGTAAATAAGCTGGAAGCTATGGCCGCTGCTTTGTTTGGCATGGAAGGGGCGCTGTATTGTCCTACGGGCACCATGTCGAACCAGATCGCTATCAAGGTGCATACGCAGCCTGGCGACGAGGTGATCTGCGACCGGACGGCCCACGTTTATCAATATGAGGGTGGCGGTATTGCTTTCAATGCCGGGGCGCAGGTAAAGCTGCTGGATGGGGCTAATGGCCGTATTACGGCGCAACAGGTGGCCGATGGGATCAATCCCGACGATGTGCATAAGGCGCACACTTCCCTGGTGTGCCTGGAGAATACCGTGAACCGTGGTGGTGGCAGTTGTTATGATCTGGCTGCTATCCAGGCCATCCGGCAGGTATGTGATGAGCGGGACCTGAAGCTGCATCTTGACGGGGCCCGCCTATTCAACGCGCTGGTGGCACGTGGAGAATCGCCCCGCCAGTACGGGGCTTTGTTTCATAGTATTTCTATTTGCCTTAATAAAGGACTTGGCTGTCCTATCGGCAGTATCCTTATCGGGCCGGCTGCTTTTATTAAAAGGGCGCGGCGCATCCGCAAGGTGTTTGGTGGTGGCATGCGGCAGGCTGGCTATATGGCGGCTTCCGGTGTTTATGCGCTGGAGCATCATGTGGAGCGGCTGGCGATCGATCATGTGCATGCCCAGGCTATTGCCCAGGCACTGCAAAAAGCGCCTTTTACTGCGAGTGTTTTACCCGTGGAGACCAATATTATCATCTTTGAAGTGAACAGACCACCTGCCGATATTGTTGCTTTGTTGAAACAGCAGGGTATTCTTGCTATTGCTATTTCTCCGACGCAGATCAGGTTTGTGTTGCATCTGGATGTGAGCAAGGAGATGGTGGAGCATGTGGTTAAAGTAATTGGGTTGATAGGTTAACAGGTTAAAAAGTTGAAAGGGGAAAACAGGCTGCGTGTGGTGGAGTTTGAGGCTGAAAGCCTCTTAATAGGGCTTCGAGGCTACAAGCCTCGAAGAGCCAAAAAAGGGCGGCCGCAGGACCACCCAATGCTACTAAACAAAAAGAGCTTATTATAACAATTACACCTGTAAAAACCGTAGTATAAGCAGGATCACGGTTGAGGGTCAGGCGAGCCGTAATTCTTTGTTCGCTGTTCCGATCCAAGGCGATATGAACCGGTCGCGCAATTAAGACTGATATGAAGTAAATATTATTTTTTATGGTGAACAACAGTTGCACTGCTTATTTTACCGTTGTACAGGTTATCACTTACGATTTTGTAAAGGGGAATATTGAAACGCTTCGTTATTTTTGAAATCAATACTATTGGATATGTTACCAACTATTAAACCGCATCGTACCAAGGCCTGGGGTAAATTAGAAGATCATTATAAGAAGATCAGCAAGACTCACCTGCGTGAGTTGTTTGAAGAAGACCCTGAACGCTTCCGCAAGTTTTCTCTGCAGCTGGAAGATATTTTGTTCGACTATTCCAAGAACAGGATCTCCGAGAAGACTGTTCAATTGTTGCTGGACCTGGCTGAAGAGTGCGAGTTGGATAAAGCCATCTCTGCCATGTTCTCCGGTGATATCATTAATGCTACTGAAAAGCGGGCTGTGTTACATACGGCACTGCGTAATTTCTCCGGCCAACCGGTGCAATCGGAAGGCAAGGATGTGATGCCTGATGTGCAGGCTGTGTGGCAGCAAATGCGCAACTTCTGTAATCGTGTTCACAGTGGTGAATGGACTGGCTATACCGGTAAGAAGATCCGTTATATCGTGAATATCGGTATCGGTGGTAGTGATCTTGGTCCTTATATGGTGACTGAAGCGCTGAAGCCTTACTGGGTGGAAGGTATGCAGGTATATTTTGTATCGAATGTAGATGCTACGCATATTGCGGAGACTTTCAAAAAGATCAATGCCGAAGAGACTTTGTTCCTCATCGCTTCGAAGACTTTCACTACGCAGGAAACGATGACGAATGCTCAAACGGCCCGTTCCTGGTTCCTGAAATTCGCTGGCGATGAAGCGCATGTTGCGAAGCATTTTGCTGCGCTTTCTACCAATGAAAAGGAGGTGACGAAGTTTGGTATCGATAAGGCCAATATGTTTGGTTTCTGGGATTGGGTTGGTGGCCGCTACTCTCTGTGGAGCTCCATCGGCCTGTCTATTGCATTGACCATCGGTTATGATAATTTCGAGCAATTGTTGAAGGGTGGTCATGCTACTGATAATCATTTCCGCTCTACTTCTTTCGATCAGAATATTCCTGTTATCATGGCCCTGGTTGGACTGTGGTATACTGATTTCTTCGGCTCTCAAACGGAGGCTATCCTCCCCTACGATCAATATCTGCATCGTTTTGCGGCTTATTTCCAGCAGGGTAATATGGAAAGTAATGGTAAGAGTGTAGACCGCAAAGGCAAGCCAGTGAGTTATGCTACCGGTCCTGTGATCTGGGGCGAACCTGGCACCAACGGGCAACATGCTTTCTACCAACTGATCCATCAGGGTACGGTCCTCATCCCCTGCGATTTCATCGCTCCTGCTATCAGCCACAATCCTATTGGCGACCATCATGCCAAGTTGTTGTCGAACTTCTTTGCGCAGACTGAGGCTTTGATGAATGGTAAGACTGAGAAGGAAGTGAAAGCCGAGTTGAAAAAGGCGGGCAAAAGTGAAGAAGAGATCGAGGAATTGACTCCCTTCAAAGAGTTTGCCGGCAACCGGCCTACCAACTCGATCCTGGTCAAAAAGATCACTCCTTACACGCTGGGTCAATTGATCGCGCTGTATGAGCACAAGATCTTTGTTCAGGGTATTATCTGGAACATTTTCAGCTTCGACCAATGGGGTGTAGAGCTGGGTAAGCAATTGGCTAATAACATCTTACCTGAGCTGCAGGATGATAAGCCGGTGAAGGGGCATGACTCTTCCACGAATGGCCTGATCAATGCCTGGAAAAAAATGAAGGGGTAGTTTATGTAATCTGCGTAATTCGTGCATCGGTCTCTAAAAGCCCTTTGTATGAAACGTTGTATCCTTTTAGTTTTCCTGCTTTCCGCGGTGTCTTTAGTGATGGCCCAGCAGCCGCTTTCTCTGGATGTTCAGAAAAGGCTGGCCGAGCGGCAACGTCTGTATGCTGAGCCTGGCGCCAACGGGGCTGTGGTCAAAGTGCTGCCTTTACGTGATACCGGTAAAGTGGAGTTATTACAGAAGTTGCTGGAGGCTGAACGTGTGAAACAGGGTGGCCTGGTAAAAGGGACTTATTCTCATACTACAGCGCGTGGTAAGGTGTATACACTCAGTCCAGATAATATGCCTTGCCTGGTGACTGACATGAAGGCAGTGGCGCCGATGCCGACCGGGGGCGGTGTGATCGTCGATGATAAGATGAACAGGTTTCCCAGGCAGCGGATCATTCCTAAAGAAGATAAAGCTAAGGAGAAGGAGTAGTGGGTTCTGAGTCGGGCGTTCAGCGTTGGGCTAAAGCCCTAAGAAAATATTAATCATAGTGTCCCGGCCCTAAAGGGCCGGGCAATTTTTTTTCTTCGATAACCATCTTGTCTTTGCCCCTTTCTTTGTTAGGGCCAAAGGCCCTGGAATAGAGCTGCGAGGCTGCAAGCCTCGCAGAGCAAACATTTTTCTTTGCTTCGTTGCTTTTGGTCTGGCTGCCTGGAGCGGTCCCGCGGAGCGGGATAGACTCTGACCGGTAATGAAAAAAGCTCCCGGGAGGGAGCTTTCAATATTGTAATGTACAGTTGAGTAAGGGTTATTATTACCATTTGTCTACTTCATCACTGGCAGCGGCAGCGGTTGTGGTGCCATTGCTGGAGGGAGTAGCTGTTGCAACAATCACTTCTTCTGCAGCTTCAACGTCAACATCTACAGCAACATCTGCAGTGTCTTCACCTTCTGCCACCTGATCATGGTTGTAGGCGTCGAAATCAAAGTTGGGCATCAGGTCGGTCTTAACGTAGTCTACTGCTTCGGTCAACGCTTTCAGGAACTTGTTGAAGTCTTCTTTGTACAAGAAGATCTTGTGCCTGTCATAACCATTTTCGTTGAATTTTTTGCGACTCTCAGTAATGGTGATGTAGTAATCGTTACCGCGGGTAGCTCTCACATCGAAGAAGTAGGTTCTTCTTTTTCCAGCCCTGATGCGTTTGCTATAAACGCTTTCCATTCTTTTGTCATTGTTTTCGTACGCCACAGTCATTTAAAGTTTTGCAGTTTAATAATTGGCAATTCTACAAAAAAGCAGTCACAAATATAATATTGTTTTGGAACCGACAAAATTTCCGGGCATTTAATTGGGCAATGACATGAAATATTTTGTATGATCATCTCTCCTCGGCCATGTCTTCACGTTCCTGCTGCTGTTGTTCATACAAATAAGTGTAATATCCGTTACGTGATAGTAATTCATTATGTGTGCCCATTTCTTTGATGGTACCATCCTCTATCACGACGATCTTATCGAAGTCAAATAAGGTAAAAATCCGATGCGTAATGATGATCGCGGTCTTGTCTTTAAGGAAGAGTCCGAGGTTGCCGAGTATCTCCTTTTCTGTTTTAGCATCTACTGCGCTGAGGCAATCATCGAATACAACAATCTGTGGGTCTTTGATCAGTGCGCGGGCAATGGAGATGCGTTGTTTTTGTCCTCCACTGAGTGTTACTCCCCGCTCTCCTACCATGGTTGTATAACCCCCATGGAAACCCTGAATTTCTTTTTCTACGCTTGCATAGCGGGCGGCCTGCTGGACCATGGGCTCCGGTGTTTCGCCCAATCCGAAGCTGATGTTGTTGGCAATGGTATCGCTGAAGAGGAACACATCCTGGGGTACATAGCTGATCTGTTTGCGCAGGCTTTGCAGGTCCATGTCGCTCACTTTTACGCCATCGATGGTGATGTTGCCTGCAGTGGGATCGTACATGCGCAGGAGGAGTTGTGCGATGGTGGTTTTGCCGGAGCCTGTGTGACCAATGATGGCCACCTTCTGCCCTTTTTGGATGGTGAGATTAAAATGTTTTAATGCCTGGATGCCGGTGTTGGGATATATGAAGTCTACCTGATCGAAAACAATATGTCCGTGCAACACAGTGTTGGCTGGTTTGGCAGGGTTGACGATTGCCGACTCCGTATCGAGGAACTCATTGAGCCTTTTTTGTGATGCGGAAGCGCGCTGGATCATGCTGGCCGTCCAACCAATGGCGCTCACCGGGAAGGTGAGCATATTAATATACATTACAAACTCTGCAATGGTACCGATGCCTACATCGTGGGTGCCATAGATGGCGTATATGCCGCCAATCATGATGGTGAAGAGTGTGCTGAGGCCAATGATGAGTGTCATGGAAGGAAAATAGATGGCTTCCATTTTGGCCAGCCCGATGGCGTTGTTTTTATAGTCTTCGCTGTTCTTTTCGAAGAAGCCATACATCGCATTTTCCTGCACAAAGGATTTGATGACACGGATGCCTGAATAGGATTGTTGTGCATTGGTGGTGAGATCGGACAGGAGTGATTGTATGTGTTCGCTCCTCTTGTGTATGATGTTGTTGACCACATAGATCGTGATGGCCAGTATCGGTAATGGCGCTAGTACATAGAGGGTGAGCAGCTTGTCTTTGTTGATCATGTAGTAGAGTGCCAGGCCGATCAGTGTTACCAGGTTGATGAGGTACATGATGGCGGGCCCGGTAAACATGCGCACACGGCTCACATCTTCGGATATACGACTCATCAGGTCGCCGGTATTGTGTGTCTTGTAGAAGTTGGTGTCGAGCTTCAGGTAGTGTTTGAATACTTCGTTCTTCTGGTCGAATTCGATGTGGCGGCTCATGACGATGATGGTTTGCCGCATGAGGAACATGAAGATGCCGCGTATGAGTGCCAACACCAGGATCGTAATACCGCAGAGTGCTACTACGGAAATGCCTTTGTATTGCTCTGCAAACCTGATGAACCAGTTGACCAGCCAATCGTATTCCGGATGGGATTTTTCTTTGACGGCTACGCCTAATGATCGCTGCACGACTTCAAACACATAGCCGGTAACTTGTGGGGCCAGTATGGCAAAGTAGTTGGATATAATGATGAAGAGGATGCCTAATCCCAGTCTCCAGCGGTACTTCCAGAAGTATTTATTGATCGCCTTTAGGTGCTTCATGACTTTTTAAGATAGAAATCACTCTATTGAGTGGGTTGCAAAGATATGTAGAAAGGGATCAAGGCAAACAGGCAACAAGGCAGCGAGTGAATACCTTTAACTTTCTTTCAACGTTCCCCTCTTTACCAGGGCCTTCTACTGTTCCCACCAGCGGTTTATATATTCTGTTCCTGTGACGGTGACTGGTTCGCCGGGACGGGGGGCGAATAGCCGGATGCCTTTTTCGGTGGCTGTTTTGAGGAGTGTTTCGATGGGTTCTTTCCAGGCGTGGAGGGCGAGGTTGAAGGTGCCCCAGTGGATGGGCATCATCAGTTTTCCTTTCAAGGCCAGGTGGGCTTCTGCTGCATGGATGGGTCCCATGTGTATGTCGGCCCAATATGTGTTGGATGCTCCTATTTCGAGCATGGTGAGGTCGAATGGGCCATAGGCCTGGCCAATATCGGCAAAGCCGCTGTACCAGCCAGAATCGGCGCCGTAGTAGATGTTGTGTTGGCTGCTGCGGATGGCAAAGGATGACCAGAGGGTCTGGAACCTGTTTAAGAGGCTTCTGCCTGAGAAATGACGGGCGGGAAGGGCCGTGAGGGTTAAATCATTGGCCACGGTGACCTGATTGGTCCAATCCATTTCTGTGATGCGTTCGCGTGCTATTCCAAACTGCTCCAGGTAGCGGCCTACTTTGAGGGAGGTATAGAAGGAGAGTTTAGTGTTGCTGCTAAACCAGCGGATGGTGGCTGCGTCGAGGTGGTCGTAGTGGTCGTGTGATATAATAATAGCGTCGAGTGGCGGGAGGTCTTTGAGGGCAATGGGGGGCGCAAAGAATCGATGGGGGCCTATAAATGTTGAAAAGGAGGCGCGGTTGCTCCATACGGGGTCTGTAAGGATGCGTTTGCCGTCTATTTCGATGAGTAATGTACTGTGGCCTATCCAGGTGATGCGCAGTCCTGTGGCCGGTGGCGTTTGATATATGTTGGTATCGGTTGTAAAGGGGCCTGGTTTGTGGCGGGGGATTACTTCGTTTTTATTGCGCAGGTAGGCCATGAGCACGCGGGCCATGCCTCCTTCCGACATTACTGCTGTGGGTACGGGGTTCTGAAACTTGTTGCCTTCTTTGCGGGCTGTGTGCAGTGTGCTCATGGTGCAATGTACTGTTTTGGAGGGAGAACAATCAAATAAGAGGGAAGGTTTGGGTATTGGGCTAAAGCCCGAAAAGACCAACTTGATGCTGTTCCCGGCCCTGAAGGGCCGGGCAATTCCTTTTGCTTCGAATTCACATTTTTCGAGTCTTTTACTTCGCAAGCAGATTTCTCACTCCGCCGTTACAGTCTACTTTTTTATTGTCCCGAATGGCTCTGTTCGAAATGACAAACTCTTCGATAGCCCCTCGAGAAGCTCAGGGTGACAGCAATTCAGAGGCAGTCTGCGGCGGAATGGCAGGCGGTTTTTAAGTGGTTTTGGGGCTTCCGGAGGGTTATTTTGGAAAAGCTGTCCGTTTTTGGGAATGGCATTTGGCGGGGCGGATCTGCAATGGGCTAATTTCCAGTGTTCTGTGTTTTGGTATGCCGGTTGTCTTATCTGGCACAACGGACAATTCACAAACATTAACCAAGGACAGTTTAAAACGGACATTATGATCACCAAATTCTTCACACAACAGGACACACTGGACACTGCCATCGAATTGAGAACTCAGATCATGGAACTGGGCTCGGCTCTCTTCTTTTCCGAGAACGAATCATTACTGAAATTGCCTGTGCACGTTATCAATAACGTACAGGTTGATGATGACAATCAAATCTGGTTCCTGATCCAACGGCCTACTCAAGCGCTTACGGAGTTTGATGCCGAGTTACCTGCGAAACTGGAGTTCTTCAAGAAGGGTATGTCTTACCACATTAAAGTTCAGGGTGTCGCTTCTATCGTTGACAGTAATACCAAAGTGAAAGAATTGGCTGGTACTGATGGACCGCATATCAAATCTCTTGTTGCGATCAAGGTTGTAATCAAGAACAGTGAAGTATTTAGCACTGCTACTCCTAAACCTGCTTCAGGCTGGCTTCAGCAAACAAAAGCATTGAGCAACTTCTTCTTCTCATAAGCGGAAACAAGGGGAATTCATGTGTAGCGGATTTACATGGATTCCCCGTTTTTATTGCACGATTAACGTGGCATTAAAAATAGTATTACGAATATCTCCTATAAGCTCCTCTTCTTGAAAAAAATCATCATGCATTGTCAGTATTAGTTGGTATGTTGCAGTATCTTCATTCATTAAATACTGGCACATGATCAATCAAGAGGAGAATAGTTGGGATGTAGTTTTGGCAGAAGACGACAAAGATGATGTACTAATCTTTGAACTGGCAATTGAAAAAGCACGCATACTTATCAATCTACGTCATGCAATAGATGGAGATAAATTGTTTCTTTTACTCAAGGAAGCCATTCCCGATATTATTTTCCTCGATATCAATATGCCTTGTAAAGATGGCGTGACCTGTATCTCTGAGATACGCCAGAATCCCGAGTACAACCATGTACCGGTGATCATGTATACTTCCTACAATCACTCTCAAAAGGTTGAAGCTGCCTACAAGAATGGCGCAAATTTTTACCTGCTCAAGACTGAATCGATCGTTGATCTCGCAGAAAACCTGAAAAGGATCTTCACTGTAGAATGGAAGCGGTATATGTATTATCCGCCCATCAATCAATTTATCGTTGGTAATTAATCGGCAATGTCGGCAGTGGCGGCAATCGGCAATGCTTATGCTTCGTTAGCTGATGTCTTGCCTGTCAATCATTGATGGATAATGGCTATTCACTCAAGTGGGGCTCCCTCATTTGAGTGATTGATCTGCTTTTGCTTCTCCGGTAGTTTTGGTGTTTTGTTTTCCACCACTAAAAAATGACTAACCATGAAGCAAACATTCTCCATCCTTACCTTATTGTGCGTATTGGCTATTTCGGCAACTCAATGTAAGAAAGGCGATACAGGACCGCAGGGTCCTCCGGGCACAGCCAATGTGATCTACTCAGAATGGTTTACCCCGAGTCCATACATCAAGGATACGATCTTTGGTATCTGGGGATTCAAGTACAACAAGGCTGCTCCTTTGATCACGCAGCAAATTCTCGACAGTGGCTCTGTGCTTACGTTTGGCAAGTTGTTGGGGTATAATCCTGCTGTGTGGCCCACTAACGTAGTGCAGCAATTGCCGATCCAGATTACTTACAAACAGAGTGGTAATACGAACACCGATACCTGGAGCTCGCGTGTGTCGCCGGGTAATGTGCAGATCCGCTTTGTGAATGATTTCAATGAGTATAATGTTATCGCTACTCAACATCAGTTCAGGTATATCATCATTCCTGGCGGGGCCAAAGGTGTGCGGATGGCCAGGCGCTCGTATGAGGAGATATGTAAAGAATATGGTATTCCGGAATGATGAGCAGGGAAGCGTGAAAGGTTAAAAGTATGCTGGAATTCCTTTCACGTTTCCTTTTTAGCAGGGTTTTGAGTATATTGGGAGGGATGAAGCGATTGCTTATCCTTTTTACAACATTACCTCTTATTCTTTTACTGAACTGTAGACAGCCGGTTGCTCAGATCATACAATCTTCTGGTTCTATACAGGCTGGTAACTTCTCCATATATTATCAACGTACGGGCTATGGCAAACCTCTCGTGTTGCTGCATGCGGGGCTGCAGGATCATAGCATGTGGGATGAACAGGTGAAAGCCTTGTCGGCCACTTATGAAGTGATCACTCCCGATCTCCCCTATCATGGCCAGACCACTGGCGCCGATACTAACTTGCTGGGCTGTGATGTAATTAAAATTCTTCTCGACAGTTTGCGTATGCAACTAGTGTCTATTGGTGGTTCTTCGATTGGCAGTATGGTGGCGCAGGATTTTGTTATTGCTTATCCTGAACGGGTTGATAAGGCGATCTTTGTTTCGCCGAGCATCAACGCTAATGACTTGCCTGTCGACTCGGTGAGCAAGGCCCGGTATAACTTGTTTATGCAGGCGTATGATAAAAAGGATACGGTGAAAGCTGTCCGTGCATTCACCAGGATCTGGGCTACCGGGCTCCGCGAAGAAAAACCCGACAGCGTGCGCGCCAAGATGGAACAACAGGTATTCAACACTACATTGGCCAATCTACGGCATTATAAAATGGGAACCGGGCCACGGTTGCAGTCCTCCCCTCCTGCGTTTGAGCGACTTTCCTCTATTAAAAAGCCGGTATTAATAATAGATGGTGATAAGGATCTTCCTTTGATCTCTTATTGTGCAGGCGTCCTGGAAAAGAAGATACCGGGTGCTGTGCGTAAAACCATACCTGGCACTGCGCATATGCTCAATATGGAAAAGTCTGCGGCGTTCAATGATCTTCTGCTTGATTTTTTAAAGAATGGGAAATAGCAAGTGTATTGTGTATCCAGTATTCGGAAAACATAATCCATGAAAGAGGCTATAGAATGTGGCTGCGCGCCAGCGAAAAAAGCCATAGCTTGCAAGCATATTGTGTCTGTTATGTCAAAGTTGTTTTCTCCACTGGAAATAAAGGGTGTGCGGTTCAAGAACAGGATCGTGGTGTCTCCTATGTGTCAGTATTCTTCGAAGGATGGATTTGCTACTGACTGGCATCTTGTGCATCTGGGCAGCCGTGCTGTTGGCGGGGCTGGACTGATTATCACAGAGGCTACAGCAGTGTCGCCGGAAGGGCGTATCTCTCCTGATGACCTGGGCATCTGGAAGGATGCGCATATTGAACAATTGCAACGGATCACTTCTTTTATCAGTGAGCAGGGTTGTGTGCCTGGTATTCAGCTGGCGCATGCCGGCCGCAAGGCCAGCACGGATGTGCCGTGGAGAGGGCGTGGTAAAGTGGATGTGGCGCATGGTGGCTGGACAGTGGTTGCCCCTTCTGCGTTATCTTTTTCTGACAGTTATCCTATGCCTGAAGCGCTGGATAAAGCTGGCATACAAAAAGTGATCGATGATTTTAAAGCTGCTGCGGAGCGGGCTTTGCGTGCGGGTTTCAAAGTGATTGAGGTGCATGGGGCGCATGGCTATCTTGTTCATCAGTTCTTTTCTCCGCTCAGCAATCAGCGTACGGATGAATATGGTGGTAGTTTTGAGAACCGCACGCGGTTGTTGTTTGAGATCATTGATGGTATTCAAACGGTGTGGCCTGCTGAGCTTCCTTTGTTTGTTCGTATCTCTGCTACTGACTGGGTGGATGGTGGCTGGAACGCTGATGAGGCAGTAGCATTGGTACGTTTGTTGAAAGAAAAGGGTGTTGATCTCATCGATGTTTCATCCGGTGGCTTGTCTCTTCATCAACATATTCCTGTTGGACCTGCGTATCAGGTGCCTTTTTCTTCGCGCATCAGAAAGGAAACGGGGATCATGACTGGTACTGTTGGCCTGATCACCGATGCATTGCAATCGGAGACCATCTTAGTGAATGGTGATGCCGATATGATCATTATGGCGCGGGAGCTGTTGCGTAATCCTTATTTCCCGTTGCAGGCCGCGCATGTGTTGAAGGCGGAGACAAAGTGGCCGGTGCAGTATGAAAGGGCGAAGTTGTAGCAGGCAACGAGGCAATAAGGCATTGAGGCAACGAGGGTGTTGATGTACCGGATACTTTCAGTTTTTTTAATGTCGTCTTTGTGCTTTTTTTTGTACCTTACTGTTGTATGAATTATAGCGGTTTATATTTCAATTCTTCTGTCTTCTCTCCTACTGGTGCTCAACATGCTGAGCATGCATTTCCGCGTCCAGCCTTCATTTGATAGTTGTTCCCTTGCCTCTGTCTTGCTATTATCTTGCTACTGTCTTGTCTCTGGCTTCCTTCTGTAAGTCTTGATCTTTTGAACATCCTGCAAGGATCTCTATCTGAACCACGATTCATTGGATTTAGTGGATTGGATGGAAAATTCTAACGCATATATACAGCGTTTGGGCCCGATGGTATTTTGTCGCGGTTATTTCAGCGCTATCAAATTGAAACCGAATTTTTTTGGCCGGACAAAACGGTAATTTCGGTCAATTCGACCATTTTCGGTCATAACGGACAGTGATGATTTGGAAATTATTAGATAAGCTTCGAGCTTTGCTGTGGTTGATGGGTTGATGGGTTGACAAGTTGATGAGGGGAAACCAATCTTAGCTATATCCAATATCTATTTAATAAACTAACATCTTACGATTATGGCCAGGGTTATTGGCTTATTCAAGCTTCGCGGGTCGATCGATGATCTGACGTTCCGCCAAACACAGGACGGTATTATTGCCGGCATGAAGCCCGGCCCTACGCGGGAGCGGGTAATGTCGCATGAAAATTTCTCGCTTACGCGGCGCAATGCGGAAGAGTTTCAACTGGCTATCAAGGATGCGAAGTTGTTGCGTCATGCAATGGGCATGGTGCTGGATGGGCGAACGGGGTCGAGCATGAATGGTTTGTTTTACAAGGCCGCCCGGCGTGATGATACGAACGATCTTGGTTTCAGGCGTGCCGCGCAGGGAGATATTGGTGTGCTGACTGGTTTTGATTTCAATAAGCAATTGTCGCTGGAGTATGCATTGCCTGTGCCATTGATTCATTCGCTGGATGTGGGGGCCGGAACGTGTAAGGTGGAGGCGCCTTCTTTTGTTGCCCGGAAGCGGAAGGGTTTTCCTGCGGAAGCTACTCATTTCCGGTTGGTGTCGACGATGGTGGTCATTGATTTCGGGCGAAGAAAATATGAACAGGTCATCGAGCGGAGTGAATTGCTGCCGTTGAGGAAGAAGACGCCGGGAGCGATTGGCTTTGAGCACAAGCTGGAAGTGGCCGATGGACAGGTGGCGGTGCAGGTATTGGGGATGGATTTTTATAAGGTGGTGGATGGGCAGGAGGTGTTGGTGAAAGGGAGTGCGATGCGGATGGTAGAGGTGGGGAAGAAAGTCGAGCGTTCTGAGTTCAGAGTCGGGAATAAAGGCCTCGAGGCAGAAAGGCAAGGAGGCAACGAGGTAGTGCTAAAAGACGAAACACAAATTGAAGACAATGTATGTGAGTCGAGCTTGTTGGTGTGTGACGACACGGGCCAAGGCGGAGGCTTGTTGGTTCTTGAGGGTACAGATCAACATGTGGATGTCGGGCGTCCGGAGTTGAGCTCCGTGCGGAAGGAAGATTTAATTCCTGTGGACATGGAGCAAAGCGGCAACCCGGAGTCTGAAGATTCGGAGTGTGCGCTTCGTTGGTGTTACGATATTTTATCGGAAATGCCTGCTATATTTGAAGACAGTTTGTTATGAATATAGATGTAACTATAAATATTGCAGGTATCGATTTCGACAATGTTTTGTCGAGCTGGAAATGGCGCATTCCCAATGTCCAATCTGTGGTGCTGGTTTCTTGTCTGGGAGATGTATTTTATGTGGGGGATGATGGTGGGATTTACTGGCTGCAGACTGATTGTGGGGATTTAACGCGGATAGCTGATGACCTGGCTCAATTTGAACAATTTCTTCATGATGAAGAGAAGGTTGATGACTGGTTTCTGCCCGGATTGGTAGAAAAGCTGGTCAACGCCGGTAAAGTATTGAAGGCGGGACAGGTTTATAGCTATCTGAAGCTTCCTGTGATTGGCGGCACTTACGCTGTGGAAAACATAGCACCTACAGATGTGGATGTTCATTTTACCTTCTCTGGCCAGATCTGTGAACAGATCAAGAACCTGCCTGACGGGACGAAAGTGAAGGTGAATTATAAAAAGTGAGGGTGATCCCACCTACCCTCCTATCTCCGTTAAAATAGTTTGCTGGTTATTTTTTCATCATACGATGGGGTTGAAAATGCCGCGTGTAGCGGTTTCTGCGCTTTTTCCCGGGCTCCGGAGGAGGCTGTTTTTCCGGTATAAATCACTGACTTAAAATAATTTCTGTGATTTTTTTGGCATGAATTAATTCTAATACTACTTTCGCGCCGGAGAGATGGCAGAGCGGTTTAATGCGGCGGTCTTGAAAACCGTTGACTGTAACAGGTCCGGGGGTTCGAATCCCTCTCTCTCCGCTGAAATCAATTAAGTTAGATCAACTAATAGTAATAAAGCCTGCAAAATCAATGATTTGCAGGCTTTTTGCTTTTTTAGCCTTCCTGCACTTTACTCCATTTTATGGCCTATGTCCAGCGCGTCATTCGTGGCGTCTTATCAAACTTTACAAAGACGCGCAAAACTTGACGCAAACGGCAGATTATTAACACTTTGTAAGAACTGAACTCGATTTATTCACTGCGCCACCGGCGTAATTTGAAAACCTTTAAAGTGTTGTAAAATGGAAAAGAGTTTCGGTTTAATTTTCTTCATCAAGAAGCCCAAAACAGCTAATTCGAGCGAGTATTTTATCTATTTGAGAATTACTGTTAATGGCAATTCATGTGATGTAAGTACAAAAAGGAAATGGGCTCCGGAAAAATGGAATATCCAGGCAGGGAGGGCTGAAGGAAAAACAGAAGCTGCCAAATCTCTCAATTCATACCTGGAAGTGCTTCAGCGAAAAGTATACGACTTACGAAAGCGTTTGGAAGATGATAGTCATCCGGTGACGGCTGAAAATATCAAAATGCTTTTGCAAGGCGATAAAATCAAGGTACACAGGTACATGATCATGGAAATCTTTAAGCAGCATAATGAGCAGATGGCTGCTTTAGTGGGTAGTGAATATTCTGCCGGGACGCTTGAACGATACGAGACGTCGATGCGGCATACGCGATCCTTCCTTCAATGGAAATATAAAGTGGATGATATGGATATTACTCAGCTCAATTATGAGTTCATCAGTGAATATGAGTTTTGGCTGAAAAGTGTGCGCAAGTGCAGTCACAACCCGTCTATGAAGTACCTCAGCAATTTCCGCAAGATCGTTAACCGGTGTATACGAAATGGCTGGCTGCAGAAGGATCCGTTCTTGGGCTTTAAAATGACCAAGCGTGAGGTGGAAAGGACTGCTCTAACAGAGTTGGAATTGGAGGCAATTACAGCCCTCTCCTTCCCTACTGAGCGGCTACGATTGGTTAGAGATATTTTCCTATTCAGTTGCTACTCGGGGTTGGCTTATGCCGATGTGAAAAAGCTGAAGCGGTTGGAGATCATAATCGGCATTGATGGAGAAAAATGGCTGGTGAGCAAAAGACAAAAGACGGATATTTCAGCTCGTATTCCCTTGCTACCCCTTGCATTAAAAATTATTGAGCAGTATACCGACCATCCTCAATGCCTTTTCCAAGACAGGGTATTGCCGGTTTTGAGTAATCAAAAAATGAATGCCTACTTGAAAGAAATAGCTGATAAGGCAAGTCTTCATAAAAACCTCACTTTCCATATTGCCCGACATACTTTTGCTACAACCATTACCTTGAGTAATGGTGTTCCGATTGAAACGGTTTCCAAAATGCTCGGCCACCGTAATTTACGTACTACACAACATTATGCGAAAATTCTAGATAAGAAGATAAGTGAAGATATGAAGGCGGTGAGGGAGAAGTACCAATGATGTGTAATGTGGAATGGCTAATGCCATAGAAGTCATCGTCTTGGCTTATTCTTTTTAACGCTATCAGGTCTTAAAAGTTTGTCACGTCGTAATAGTTTAAGCTCTATAGTGGCTTTGTTGACAATTTCCGGAAGGTATTTCTGAAACCATTCTGGAAGTTTTTCCTTTTCGGAAGCTAAGGTTACATTCAAACTACTCATCTCTGCGAGAAGCTTTGGAATGAGTGTTGATGTATCAAAAACCATGAAAGAGTCGAGGAGTGAAAGATGGCGGTTCAGTTGATGTAGATTTCCATAGAAATTATTTTCAATCATGAGTCTCGGTACATTATGGCCACCATCTTTAGCACGTTCCAGTACGCGAAGTTCAGACTGGTCGGTATTACTTAGTCCAAAGAAGATAAGATGAATAGCATATCCTTCTTTTTTGAAAAGGCGGGGAACATCCCAAGAACTATCTTCAGTGAAATGGCCCTCGTAGACAAAATGTTTTTTCTCACGAATTGCTGTATCAACTAGTCGGTCAAACGTTGCAATAACATATTCGTTAGCTATTTCCCGAATTTGTTTGTCAACCCTCATACCAGATTTCCAGAGCTCTAAATGCTTTTGCAAGTACAATTTATCACCATCGAAGATTGGAGAATCTGCGAGAACTCTTGCTGGAATATAATCCTGTCCAATGGTGGATTTGCCGGCACCGTTTGAGCCGGTAATGATATACAAATCAGGCATGGAATGGAGTTAGGCCCAGGGAAATGCGCAATTGCGCCGCTTCATCTTTCGAAAGCTCACGCACCACTTTGAAATCGGTACCTGAATCGTTGATTTGCTCTATTCTTATGGTACCGTCTGAGTATTCCATATAACATTGAAACGAAGGAAGATCAGGAGAATTAATCATAAAAGGCTTCCCACGTTTCAACTTGCTCAGCCGAACTTTTAGAATAGTACTGTGTCCGATACTTGCCAACCTTTGTCCCTGCGTCATCTTATCTTTGTTTGTATCAAATTTAAGCAAATAATATTTCGCATTAGGCCGTATCTCGTGAATTTATTCAATAATTGATTCATCTCTTAATTAGGTGTGCGTTAGACTCAATCAAGTCTTTTATGTCTACTTTAAGAATTAGGGAAATATCATAAAGTACGGTTAATGGAGGCTGTTTTGTGTTAGAAGCCCACCGTGATATCATGCCTTCGGTATAGCCAAGTTTTTCCGCAAGCCATTTGTTAGTCAAGTCCTTTTCTGCCAATACTATTTTAATTCTGTTTATTTTTCGTTCAGCCATTTAGGTATTCTTTTCTGGCTGAAAATTAATTAGTTGTAATTTTAATAACAATTATTGCGCTATAAGCGCAATTAATATCATTATTAATGATTAATATTGCGTTTATAATCAAGCACAAATATGTGTATCTACTATCAGGATGATTAGTTTGACATAGTTACTTTTGCAAGCACATAAGATATTTAAGCGTGTTTGCTTTATTCTCGTCTCGAACTGCGACATTCAAGATCCCGAGAAGTAAGGTAAATCGCTCACGCCATTGCGTGGGCGTTCTTATTCGGGATAGGGTGTCGCAGCCCTCGAGACGGTAAGGACCAACCCACGCAATTTTTATGTCCTTACTCATCCTTCTCTCTCCTCTTCTACTATTTCCAATGGTGTTAATATGAAAAGCTATTCTATCAATGATCAGCTATTGATTGATCTGCTTATCCGGCGAGATACTCAAGCATTCAAGCTTCTTTATGATACCTACTCTCCCAGCCTGCACGGTAGTATAATCGATATTGTAGCTAATAAAGAACTGGCAGCTCAAATCTTGGAAAGGGCATTCTTCACAGCCTGGGAAACCATCAACAGTTATGATCAAAGCAAACAAAACCTGTTTACCTGGATGCTGCACATTGCCCGGCGTATTTCCATTGAAACCCTACGCTCTATTAATGCATGGCCATCCGCATCACAATTAGAAAAAATCGCCGGAGGACTGCGTACTATATTAAAAGATATGGATAGCGGTCAAAGGCGGGTGATCGAGTTAATGTATTATCAAGGGTTCTCTAAAAGTCAGGTTGCGGAAACCCTCCATATTTCGCTCGATACTGTAAACAATTTATTCAATCAGGGCATGGCACAACTTCATCTCAGATTGGATGCTTATACCAATCAGCAATAAATACATCATTCATAATATGCATCCTGTAATTGATCAGAAAAACGAACTTTTACCATATGCTGCGTTGGTCAGACCGATGGATGTTTTAATCTTAATATTTGACAAAGTGTATTTAAAAGATATTAATTCGGCTATGTCATATCTCCTTACCGCAGCTATACCAAAATGTGATTCGAAAAAAGAGCAAACACAGTTCAGAAAATTTAATCGATGGCAGCAAATGTTATTTCGCACACTGCATGTTATTTATTGTGATAAAAAGACACAGCTATTAAGTGGAAGCAAAACATTGAAGGCATCACCAATTTCTTTTATTAAGTCGGAAACTAATAAAAAGATTGTGATATCCTCCATGCATCATCCTACGGAACTTTTAAAGAAGTTATTAAAGGCCTGCCCCGCTAATTATGCAAGAATACGCTTATGGGATTGGATGGATAGAGGCCTTTCAAATCAAGCAATTTATAAATCCCAAGCTGATCGAGATGCAATATTATACTACTATCAACTATGTGCTGCCTTAATTGCCGCTGCACATGGCCTTGACAATCCTTTTATTGATTATTAATTTATATAACAATGGAAATACCATCGTTTGATCCATACCCGAAAGATTATGCTGATGAGGTTGTCGTAAAAAGTATAGGACATATCACTCAAAAATCACGAAAAATTCAGGAAATCCTTGAATATAACCTGGAAGTCAAAAAGATGTTCAGGGATAAAGTAGCTGTCAGGAATCTTGCTATTGCCTCCCATTTTTATGACTTAAAGTATGGTTATGGTCATCGTCCAAGCATACGTTTGAATGGGAGGTGGCTGGAAAATTGGGGATTTACGATTGGTGATAGAGTGAGTGTAATCACCCTGCCCAGACTACTCATCCTGACGCCGCAAGAAGTTTCAAGGACCGTTCCACTCACTACCGGACTGCCACCTAAGCAGTACAGACTGTAAGGCAGCCAAAAAAGCCCGGTTTTAATCCGTACCTGGGTATCACTACGTCCGCAGATTGGGGGATCTGTGGTTTCAGCGGCAGGGGAATAACCAATTTGGTTACTTCCCCTGTTTTTATTCCGGCAGCAACCAACTCTTTTGCCATGCCGAATCCATCTTACGCCGAGCTGTTTTTGATTCACGCTCGTACAGATAATTCCAGGCTTTTCTGTATTGATTTGTTTCCAGTTCTTTTTCCCTTACTGACTGGCTCCGATCAATATATTGCTTACCCAAAGAAAAGAGGTACGTGGCTACTGTGACCAGCACCAGCCAGCCTATTACCCGACTAAACACGATCCGGTAATATTCACCGGCATTGTATTCCGGGAACAATTGCACCCGAAATTGCCTAACCACTGCTTTGGGTTGTTGGCGGATTGTCTCATGGATTGCATCAATTCCACCCTTCAAGGTCACTTTATAAGCACCCCGGTCATCGGCCAGCTTTTGGTCCGTTGCCGTCCATTTTTGTTCCAGCTTGGCTTGCCGATGGATGAGCGTATCAATAGAAGTTTGTTGCTGCTGAATGGCATTGATCAATTCCTGCTGCTGCTCTCCATATTCCTGTAAAACCATCTTAATGGTCTTTTCGTCCAGGTAATCTTCTCCACTATAATTATCCATTGATAGTTTACATTTTATCCGTAATCGTTACAGCTTATGCTTTCTTTTTTTCTTCTTTTTCTTTTTCATTTCTTCCCGTTGCCAATCCGGGGTAACGCCTTCCTGCTGTTGCTGGGCAGGAGCCATCAATTCAAAAATTAGCGTATTAAGCGCTTTTTGATATTGGAAGGATAAAGATTGATGCAGATTACTTAATCCTCCCTGATCATGCTGTACATATTTTCTTTGCAAGATCTCCCCATTATTGGAAGTAGCACCAGTATTGACGGGTTGCTTAATCCGGGCCATTTGCTCGAACGTTTGCTGTTTGAATAACTTTTGTTTCAGTTCGAATATTTGTTCGATTTTTCGCAAAGGGAAGCCAACCTCACTGCCTTTTATTCTGACTTGCTTATCGTCAATAAAAGCGATTCCACGTGCCTTGAGTACCTGGTATCCTAATGCTTTCATCTGATTCTCGAATTCACGATAGCCTGAAACTGCTTGCAAAGTCTGCTGAATGTGCCTTTTCAGGTTCTCCTTACGACTGTCCAGCCTGGGCAATACTCTTTCCTCATTCGACAAAAAAGGCCGGGGACTGAGTACCTGTTTCAGGTCGTGCTTTAGTTCCATTTTCCGGCAGAATTCAGCTGTTCTCTTGAAACTGTTGCTGTCGCTTACCGTTCGTTTATTAAACCCTACCCTGTTGACTACAATATGCAAATGCTGCTGATTGGTATCTTTATGGAGAATGGCTACAAACTGATTATTTGCGAAACTCATCTCACGGGCACAATCTTCACACAACTCCATCAGTTTGTCCTTGCCGAGTATTTCTCCCGGCGCCAGGCTCAACATTATGTGCAAGACTGGTTTGGCAAGTTTGGGATTAAGCTGCCGGACATCGTTGAACTGGCGTAATAATTCCTTTTCTGTTCCTCCGCAATGGTTGTACATAATTACCTCTGAACGGTCTTTCATTAGATGTTCTCCAGGTTTAGCCTTTTGTTTGTCGTGCAGGCAATAAGCAAGACAACCGCGAAAAGATTTTCCAGTAATAAACTTACCAATCATTGCAGATAGTTTTTAATGTTCCAGACGAGTTGCTTTACCTGCCCGGAGAGGGTTTGTAATTGGGCTCTTTCAACGGCATTGAGTGGCTCGACGCCATTTCGTTTTTTGGCGATCTGGTTGAGGTTGGCGGCGGTGTGATTGAGCGTTCCGGTAAGCTGCAAAACTTCTGCGGGAAGGTACTTTTCATATCTGTCAATTTTACCGGCCAGCCCCATTTGTCGCAGGTATTCTGATACCGAAAGATTGGCGAGTCCTGCTTTTTCTTCGATCAGTTTTCGCTCTTCAGTAGAACATTTTACGCCCAATAACTGGTCTTTTTTATCGGTGGCTTTGGGCCTGCCGCCTTTGTTTTTTGTAGTTGCTTTCTTCTCCTCCATATCCTTCTTCACATTAGTTTTTTGAATCCCGCCCCGCAGGCGGAATGAGCAAAACGAACCTTCTGAATCCCGGTCACGGGATGAGGAACCACGTTTCGGTTATACCGAAACATAGCTGGCTCCCGAACGACTACAAACGCCTGCCCTTCCGGGTGACCTGTTGCCGGTGGGAATCCCTTTCAATCAGCCAATCATTCAGATCCTTGTGCCCTTTATAAAAATGACTGTGGTCTATATACTTTTCTTTATCCCATTGCAGGGCTTGTAGGGTATGTTTTCGCCCCGGTGGATCGCTGTCCAGGTACAGCTGAACCTGCCCGTACGGGTCCATAATTGAGCGGGCTTTTTGAAAGAAAGCAAGGGAATTCAGTACCAGATAATTTGTCAGGGGCAGGTCGCGTTCATGCACCAGCGTTTGAAAAGAAAGGAAGCTAAAGAAGCCCTCGAATACGGCAATACTTTCCTGCTTGTTTTCTATAAAAGTGCAGTCTTTGGGCGAGCTGCTGCCTTTGAAGTTTTCGCTACGTAATTCATAACCTCCGGTACTATTTTGAAAACCGATAGCCAGGTACTTTTTTCCGTACAATTCAAAGGCAACTTCATGGCACCAGGCTTGCGCAATTTCAAATGGAATCTGCCGGTTTTCGAGGTATTGAATCAGTCCTGGCGAACTCAGCGGGCCAGCCTCCAGGACAACGATTTTGCCCTGCTCGTTCTCTTTCTTTTCACCCGCCCCCTGACCGGGCTGCGGAGGCTGGCTGGCGGATAATGGCAAATGCTGGTGAAAAGAAAGATCATGGGTGTAACCCATGTCTTTTATTCTTTGAAGTAATTCACTCACGGAACACCGGAAATATTGGATACCGAAATCAACAAGGTTGCCACCTTGTCCTCCACCGAAATCAAACCAGACATTCAGTTTTGTGTTGACTTTAAAGGAGGGTGTCTTTTCCTGCCTGAACGGCGATAAATACCAATAATCGCTGTTCCTGATCTTTTGGGGCTGGTAGCCGAGTTTATCCAGAAACTCCACTAGATCCACTTTTTTTGCCTGTTCACACGAAATCATTCGCTCCATGTACTGAAGTTTAAAAGCGTTGAAAATTGTCAAAAGAGAAAGAATTTGTCTAAGCGCTCTGGATTAGCTGCTGCACGTCCTGCCACAGGAAAAATACCCGTGAGCGAACTTTAAAGGGCTTTAGTTTGCCGTGTTTGATCCAGTCATAAATGGTCGGTTTGGAGACCTGGAATAACTGGCAGACTTCTGCGATCTTCAGGAGTGGTTTGTGCGTCAGGCCGGGAGTTTCCAGTAATGGCGTGGGCGGTGCCGGTGAGGGGATTTCCAGCTTCTGGATTTCTTCGCGGACAATGAGCCGGACCTGCGACCAAAACTGTCCGGGCTCGATGGGAAATAACATGGGGGTAACGTTGTTACCATTCTTCACTGAATCATTCATACACTTTCCGTTTTAGGCTGGCAACCTACCTAAAACGAAAGCTGAAAACAAGCTAAGTATACTTAGAAATGGGAAGATCGCTGCCCAAAAGGAAAAAGGACCGTTAGGTCTTCTGTATTTTGAGTTCCAGCTGGTCTAAAACCTGTAAAGCTGGTGGGCTGTCTAACTCTTCAAAGAAGGTTCTGGCAGCCTCGATGCCTTTTCGGATTTCCGCGCGTTCTTTCACAGAAAGCCTGGAAATATTGTACAACCGGGAAAGGTTGTCTTTGAGGGAACCGTTGGTTGTTCCGAAGATTTTGTTGAGTAAAACGGCTGACTGATCGTTGGCTGCCGGGAGTGGAATGTTACCGGTTTTGCAGAAAACGTAGAAAATAACCGTTAGGGTTGGAATAGAAAATTGGGTGCGTTTGCACCGTTTGGTGTCTTCGGAGTGGCTGGCGAGCTTTTCCTGGTCGGCAATTATGGCATCCAGTTTCGGCAGGAAGTCGCTGTAAAATGCCGGGAAATAGATAAACCCTGTTAGCGTTAGGAAACTGATAAATCCGACTAAAAATGTCGATGGTAAAAATTCTCTCCAAGTCGAATAAAAAGGTAGTGTCAATGATATTCCAGTTATAAATATCATTACGAAATTTGGAAACGCTTCTTGAAACCAGTATCGGGTCACCATTTTACGACGGGTGGCACCGAATGGCCAATTAGAATATTGTCGTTGATATTTCTGGTGCTGGATGGAAAATTCTGCTGCAACGTAGTTTGTACGCAATGGCTGGTCAAAGTAAATGACAGAAATCAATCCCTTCAAATTCATGCGCTGCATAACCGTAGTTTTACTTGAAATTACAATAATTGATCCAAGTCATGATTTGGATGTGAAAGTATTATGAAAAATATATAATTTAATGTCTAATTGCCTTTCCTAGAGTATACAGCACCGCAATCAACTTTTACATATTTTATTGCTTGACACGTAGATAAAACATCTGGAAATATTTTCGTAAATACCCCTAACATGCTTTAATATGAAATCAGCTATTAAATTAATCGCAATCATTTGCGCACTAGTCTGTATATCAAAATTTGGGATTACACAGTATTCAATTGACCCGAGAGTTAGAGCATCGTCCATCTTAATTCAATCTTCGGTTGGAACAGGTTCAGGCTTTTTTCTGCAAGATACAGTTGCAAAAGCTCTTTATATTGTTACCGCCAGCCATGTGCTCGTCCATAACAATAACCCAACATCTCCACCACCAGATTCGATTTTGATTACTGGCTATCGGGAAAACGTTGATACAGATTCTACGTTTAAATTTACTATTAGCATCCGTGATTGTCTTAGTTCGGGAGCCTTACTTGTTGATTTGCATAATGATGTTGCGGTAATGAAATTTGCTCAACTTGAGAAAATGGGGAATTATAACTCAATTATCTATCCTTCCTTTGTAAAGAAACTAACAAAAGACACAAAGATTGAAAGTTGGCCATCATTTCTTTCGCTTGCTATTAATGATATAGAACCAGGCTCTGATTTATTTGTAATTGGTTTCCCTCAGTCTTTAGGCCTTCAAGGGAACTTCGATATGAATCGGCCTTTAATGAGAAAAGGCATAGTCGCTGGGAAAGATTTAAAGAGTAAGCGAATTATTGGTGATGGTGCTGTATATTTTGGTAATAGCGGAGGTATAGCTGTAGCAGTCCATTTTTCAAACGGTTTATTTGGCTTGAAATTAATTGGATTAGTTTCACAATTTATTCCTTTTGATGAGTCCTTATTTGATAAACGTGGTAATCAAAGGAGCATAGACTATCGAAATTCTGGATATTCTGTAATCATTCCAACCAATTTTATTTTTTCAGTTATCTCTCGCCTTAGGTAATGCGAAAGTTTAATTAAGTATAATTAGCTAACCGTATGAAAGTATTTATACGATATAAGATTAAAGCTTGAAAACTAGGTTAAGGTCATTTATTATCTCCGGAGTCAGGTAGTTCGACAATCATATAATAGTTATGTATGCGTATAATAGTTCCTTTTTTGTTGTTCATTACTACTCAAACGAATGCACAGAAGTCAGCCCACGCCGTTGATTCGCTTAAATCATTCTCATATTTTATTTTCGGAACCAACGGTGGGTACTTCAATAGGAGCAGCGGAACAATTGCTCATTTTGTTAACGGAACTTGTTTCTTTGCAAAAGTCGATAATAGGCTATTTTTAATTTCAGCTAAGCATGTGCTTACTCCTTTTAATCCGATAGATAGCACCTTTGATCCATTTTATCCTGACACTTTATATGTCAAGGTCAAGTCTGCGGTTTCAAACCAAGATACATTGTGGAATATATACATTAAACCTCTAGTGATATCAGCAAAGATGGATCTATATTTTAGAAAACCCGATGTCTTTATTGTTGAACTAAAAGATGACAAACACTTTAAAGTAAATTCGCTAGAATTGTATTTAGAACCTAATATTTTTGATTCTACGATTCAGAAAACGGCATATATCTTCGGATATCCTTCAATTTCTTCCCCGACATTTGAAGATTTAATGGCACTTCCTCCATCGTTGGCAAAGATGGAATTGACAACAAAGTTTGAAACGGTATTGGATATTGGACATGGCAACTATGACATGCTCAATTTTCGTGGTAAGATTGTAGATGGAGTTTTCCTTGGCGGCTTTTCTGGCTCTCCTATCTTTATTAAGGAAACAAAAGGAGAGTATTGGTTGTTTGGTGGCTTAGTGTCAGCTTATAATCCTAATAACAACACAGGAATATTTGTTAAACCAAACGAGGTTTTGAGAGAATTGGGAAGCTTTTTTAAACAGCAATAACTAAAATCATCAGAACCCAAGAAAAGTTTGACCGTTCGGTTCTTTGCATATTGAACTGAAAGTCGACCTGAAAAATACTTGCTTATTTTACAGGAGAATAATCAGAACAATTAGCCGGAAATGTTAGAAAGTTGTTTTCTTAGTTATAAGTCTCCTACCGTTATTCATGGAGTAGTCTGGGATTAAGGTAATTTTCCAGTGATTTTCAATATCATTGTCGACAGGTTCACAACTCGCCGTCTCTGTTCTCGAAGTTGCTCAATCAACGTTTCTCTGGCGGAAGTCGTCAGGAGAAATTTGTTAAGTAAACGAAGACTAAAAGCCCTGATTTTTGGAGCTTTTTAGCTTTAATTCAAAGTTTATTCTTTTTACAGTTGCAGGTGTAATACCGATGCGCCATTGTTGGCGGCAGTTGTCTTTACCAGTATATGGTTTACCTGCCAGGCCTGGGCTGCTTTGGGAGGTGAGGGTGGTTATGTTGTAGGCTCCGTTTAGGTAGGCTATCGGATATTCTTAACTGATCATCTGATTTAAAAATCAAAGGTGGCTTCCTTCATAGGTTTAATGATTAATTTTGAGTATCTTAATTTGCAGGCAATTAAAAAAAGCAGCTACTCAACCATGACAGCAGCATTTTTTTCGTATACCGATAGGTTTGTAAATTTCTCACCCGCAGACAAAGACCTGGTGGGTTCCGTATTGACTTTTAAAAAAGTGGCCACCAAAACGGAATTGGTTTCCTATGACAAGCGGACAGATGAATTATTTTTTTTGCTCAAAGGCTGCATCAGAAAATATTATACGAAAGACGGTGAGCAAATCACTATTTATATAATGACTGAAAATAATTTCATCGGGGCGATGGACAGTTTCATTACGGGTGCAAAAAGTAAAGAAACCATTGAATGTCTTGAACCTTGTGAGTTGCTCCTATTGAAAAAGGCAGACCTGGACCAACTGTACAAAAAAATTCCCCTGATGAATGAATTTGTAAGAAAGATCTTAGAACAGACCCTGATTCAGTTTCAACATGCTTTGGCATCATTTATTTTGGATAATCCCGAAGAACGATATACCAGGCTTCTCACTCAACATCCCGAAATCCTGCAACGCGTTCCGCAACATATGTTTGCTACGTATTTGGGTATTACCGCTACTTCTTTGAGCCGCATCAGAAAAAGAATTTTTGAGAAGGCATAGTGTTTCTTGTCTTTTGTAAACGTTTTTTACCTGCTTCCTCATCCAACTTTGCCTTGTAAATATTAAACAATTCAAAGTATGGATCACCTTATTTCAAGGTGTAGCAGCCCCCATGAAGGCAAGCTCACCACACTCCTCACAGGCTTGTTACTGCTGAGCCTGACAAGTTTTGCTCAAACTACTAAAACCGCTATTGTCGGCACCTGGCTCAACCAGGAAAAAGCTGCCAAAATTGAAATTTACCAACAGGGAGAAAAATTTTCCGGCAAAATCATTTGGCTCAAAGAACCTACCGAAAACGGTAAACCCAAAACCGACAATAAAAATCCCGATAAAGCAAGGCATAATGACCCGATTATAGGGTTGGTGATGTTGAAAGATTTTGCCTTTGACGGTAAATCAACCTGGGAAGATGGCACCCTCTATGATGCCCGAAGTGGTAAGACCTATTCCTGTTACCTAAAATTACAGGCAGACAAAACGCTGAAAGTAAGGGGTTATTGGGGCATCTCCTTATTGGGCCAAACGAATATCTGGACAAAAGTCAATTAACTACAACAAATCAAACCAATGAAACAAGTATTTGTAACAGGGGGGTCTGGTTTTGTGGGTCAAAACTTAATCCCGATGCTCATAGGGCAAGGCTACCAGGTAAAAGCATTGGCACGCTCTGCACAAGCTATTCAAAAAGTGGAAAAATTAGGAGCAACTGCCATAAAAGGTGATTTGAATGACGAACGGGCTTTAGCATCAGGTGTTAAAGATTGTGCCACTGTATTTCATTTAGCCGCCTCGGTTGATTTTTTTGCTTCGGAAAAGACATTGAAAGCACTGCACGTTGATGCAACGGAACTACTTTTGACTATTGCAAAAAATGCCAACGTCCAAAAGTTTGTATATCTCGGTGCAGCTTCGGTCATTATGAACGGAAAACCTATTGCGCAGGCAGACGAAACATTTATCTCCGATCATATTATTGACGGCTATTCAAGAACCAAACTTCAGGCTGAGCAATTGGTTTTGCGCGCCAACAGTAAAAGCTTTCAAACCGTTTCGTTAAGACCTCCCTTGATTTGGGGAAAGGGCGATCCCAACACCTTGCCTGCCATCATTGACGCGGTAAAAAAAGGGCGTATGCAATTCATTGAGGGTGGCAAACATCGTTTTGTAACCTGCCACGTTACCAATGTTTGCCACGCTTTAATTTTGGCAGACCAGGCAGCTCAAAACGGAAAAGCTTATTTTTTAACAGATGGCGAAACGCCTGTTTTCAAAGACTTCATCAAAAGATATGTAGCCACACAAGGGGTAACTGTTCCCGACAAAGCAGTATCATTGGCCATGGCCAAAAGGGTGGCATCAGTAATGGAGTTTGTTTGGAAAACGTTCAGATTAAAGGGGCACCCGCCTCTTTATAAAGGTCTGGTAAATACATTGGGGTTGGAGTTCATCACCAACGACACCAGGGCAAGGCAAGAACTGGGTTACAAAACATTCATCACGATTGAGCAAGGATTGAAGCTGATGTAACAGCAGGACAACTTTCTACAGCAATAGCTTTCAATTAGGTTCATTATGCACAAAGGCCCCCAACCGGGGGCCTTCAAAATTTTCGGACGAGCTCTCTTAACCTGGTTTTCGGGGACATTGGATCGGATCTGGATTTTAAGCGGTCAATACCTTGTATTGACAGGATACGGATTATAAAGATCGCTTTTCGCGGATATTGGACGATTTAGGGCTTAAGGTGCAATCATAATTAGCCGCTTGTATCAACTACTCTAAAGCTATGCATTGCAGCTTACAAAAACAATAGGAAAACTACGATCAAAAGTCCTGCTGTGAGGCCTCAGTCCCCGCTTTGGCACCAGTGTACGGGGTAGCAGGACGGGCGACATGGGTATTAGACATCTCCACCCGATTATTTCTTTACATTTGACACTAAAACCGCATTCATTAACCTCTAAGTGACTATGGGTCGTAATTATATTTTATGCCGATGGTGAGACCTGGGAACGATACTGCTACCAGTTTGCATTTCCTCGAAGGGGGTGGTGAGATGGGTGAAATAACGAGGGGGTTCAATTGGTCAACGACGCATTTGGGTGATCCTGCAACATGGCCACAGAGTTTGCGTACTACGATCAGCATTATCTTAAATGCCCGTTTTCCGATGTTTTTGTGGTGGGGACCTGAACTGATTTGTTTCTATAATGATGCTTACAGGCCGAGTCTTGGCATGGATGGAAAGCATCCGCAGATACTGGGTATGAGGGCTGCCGATGCCTGGCCAGAAATCTGGGACTTTATCAAACCGCTCATCGATCAGGTTCTTGCCGGCGAAGAGGCGGTTTGGTTTGAAGATAAGCTTGTACCTATTTTCAGGAATGGGCGGATGGAAAACGTATACTGGACTTTCTGTTACAGCCGGGTAAGTGATGAACATTCACGTGCGGCAGGCGTACTGGTGACCTGTACCGAAACAACCGACAAGGTGATTACGGCAGCTAACCTCAAAAAGAATGAAGAGAGCCTGCGTTTTTCTTTGACTGCCGGTAATCTTGGCTCCTGGACATTACATATACCCACGCTGACACTGACAGCCTCCTCCATTTGTAAACAAAACTTTGGGCAACCTATCAACCAACCTTTTACCTATCAGGATCTTCTCACGTGTGTTTATCCGGATGATCAGGCCCGTATGCAATCGGCCGTACAACAGGTTATAGAAAAGGGTATCGATTATAATATCGAATACCGGGTGATCTGGCCAGATGAGTCTATTCACTGGGTCAATATCCGCGGCAGGCTCCGACGCGATGAGGACGGACAACCACTGGAATTATTGGGTATTTCGCAGGAAATTACAGCGCGCAAGAATATAGAAACCATCTTACAGGAAAGTGAAGAAAGGTTTCGTGCGATGGCAGAAAGCAGTCCCATCTACATAGCTGTGGCAGATGCTTCAGGCGGCGCTGTCTATTTCAACAAAGCCTGGTGTGAACTGAGTGGTAAAACGATGGACGAAATGCTGTCATTCGATTGGGCCAACTTGTTGCATCCTGATGAAAGAGAGCCGTATGTAAAAAGGTATCTGGATGCATTCGGGAAGCGAAAAGCTTTTTCCGGGGAATTCAGGGTGCTTACTGGTAGTGGTGAATACAGATGGCTCCTGGCTCATGTAGGTCCACGGTTCAACAGGGACAGCAGTTTTGCCGGGTATATCAGCGCGTGTGTGGATATTACCGACCGCAAGCGCATCGAAACTGAAACAGAAAGAGCCACCGCCGAACTGGAGCGTGCCCTGGAACAGGTGCGGCTGTCGAAGGAAGCAGCGGATCTTGGTACTTTCGATATGGACCTTGAAGCCGGCACCCTAATCTGGGATAAGCGGTGCAGGATATTATTTGGTATTAGTCATGATAATCCTGTTACTTATGAGCATGACTTCACCATGGGATTGCATCCTGATGACCGGCAAAGAATCCTGCGCATTATAGACGATGTTTTTATCAAATCGAAAACCGATGGTAATTATGATGTAGAATACCGTACGGTGGGTTTTGACGATAAGCGTGTGCGTTGGGTGAAGGCGAAGGGTAAAGTGTATTTTGATGCTGCCGATAAACCTATCCGTTTTATCGGATCGGTGTTGGACATTACTGACCAGGTGAATCAACTAAAGCGTATAGAAGAGCTGGTGGCTGAACGTACCCGTGAACTCGATCAACTGAATATCGATCTTCAACGGTCGAACGCGGACCTGGCACAGTTTGCTTATATCGCTTCGCATGATCTACAGGAACCTTTGCGTAAGATTACGACTTTCCTGGAACTACTCACCCGATCTTTAGGGCCTGAGATCAGCGCTACAAGCAAAAATTACCTCGACAGAATTCAAAGCTCGGGCAACCGTATGTTAAAGCTGATCCGTGACGTGCTCGATTTCTCAAAGCTTGCCAATGACGAGGAAGTATTTGAAGGGGTAGACCTCGATGCAACGTTGCACGATGTGCTTACGAACTATGATCTTTTGATCGAACAAACCGGCGGTACCGTACTTGCGGACAAACTGCCTGTGATCGAAGCCATTCCGTTGCAGATGTATCAACTTTTTCTCAATCTCATTGGAAATGCCCTGAAATTCAGAAAGCAACATGAAAATCCTGTTATCCGTATCACCTGTCATGATACATCTCCTGAAGAATTGGTGAAACATGGTCTATCTGCCGACAAGGAATACCTGCGTATCACCATTACCGACAATGGCATCGGCATCGAACCGAGGTTTGCTGAGAGGATCTTTCTAATCTTTCAAAGGCTGCACCAAAGGACGGATTATGAAGGTACCGGCATCGGCCTTGCGATGTGTCGCAAGATCGTAACCATTCATGGTGGCATTATTACTGCCGAGGGCAGTGATACAGGAAAAGCTGTGTTTACGATTATACTTCCTGCCAAGCAATAGCATGCAACTTTTGGGTTTCATCATTTTGAATTGTGTAATTTACCCTGTTTCGTTAACGATTGCACTGTATGGAAATCCATTGTTGCATTTCCAACATGGCTTTTGTTGATAAAGTCTGGCTTATTTTGCTGTACTCATCGGGCATACCTGTTTCACACTCCTGGAAAGCATGATTCATACCGATTAATTCTTTAATGGTTGTTTTGGTATTTCCGCCAGCTTCCAAAGCCTTTTTTATTCCTTCCAGATTTGCTTTGGCTAGCACCTGAACGTCTTTATCTCCATTTAATGCCAAGACGGGACATGTAACTTTTTGTAATACCGGCGCCGGATCGTATGCCAGCAGGTATTTAAACCAGGGAGATGAAAACATTTCAATTTGCCTGGCGATAAACTCATCTTTTGAAACTCCGTGGGGAATTGCATAACCGGGAATATCATTGTAATGCTCTCGACTAAATTTCATTAAATCAGCTTTGGCCGTTTCTGTGTTCCTGGCATTGATAATTATTTTAAAAACTTGCTCTGAATGGTTCCGGGATTTTTTTATTAATGAATCAGGCAATCCCACCTTTTTTTCAATCAGTTCCTGCCGATCCAATAATAACTTAGCTCCAGGAACACCAGGGCCAGCCAATAGGACGATAAAACTTACGTCCCTGGACCGGGCGGCTACCATTGGCGCTATCATGGCTCCATCGCTGTGTCCGATAAGGCCGATTTTTGTTTTATCAACATCTTTGCGTGTCTTGAGGTATTTAATAGCGCTTTGGACATCGTAGGAAAAATCGAGTGAAGTTCCAGATGAAAAGTTGCCAGTTGACTGACCAAATCCCCGGTCATCATATCTCAATACTCCAATGCCTCGTCTTGTTAAATAATCAGCCAATACCAGGAAAAGTTTATGTCCGGCGAATTCTCCATCCCGGGATTGGGGTCCGCTACCGGAAATCAAAATCACTACCGGGAATACGCCTTTTTTAGCTGGCAATGTCAGTGTACCTGCCAATGATAAATGGTCGACCGGGTTGGTAAATGTCACCTTCTCTGAATAATAAGCATCAAACCTATTTATAAAAATAAGGGACAGAAATATCAATATAAAAGATATGAAACTAATAACGACAATCGTTATTAGTTTTTTCTTTTTTCTCTTGATAATTGAGGTATCAATTTTTCTATCCATTGGCATTCATTGTTTGGTATGTAATCAAATACCGGCAATCTTCAGGATGAACAGCAGGTATATCACAACAAACAACAATCCTTCATAGACAGATATTCTTTTATCCTGTGCGAGTAAATAGAATAGTACTGCTGTTCCTGCCATTACGGGCAATGAAAATGTGAGCAGGTCGCCCGGGACGTGGATAGGTCCCAATGCCGATGCAACACCAGGTATGACCAAAGTATTGAAGATGCAAGACCCCAGGACATTTCCGATGGCCATTTCTGCTTTTCCCTGTTTTATTGCGGTGACGTTAACTGCCAGTTCGGGCAACGTGGTGCCGAGTGAAAGTGCGGTGAGTGCAATAATCGATTCTGGAATGCTGATGGCCCGTGCGATATTTTGAATAGACTCCACTGTATAAGCAGCTCCGTAATAGATGCCAACCGCAGCCATCAGCAATATAAGTACCGCTTTAAGCGGGAAGGGCGGTTTTGCCACGGGCTGGCTATCAAGGGCTGGTGTGCCACTTTTGATAAGGTAGATGCTATAAATAATAAACACCATCACTGCCGGGAATGCTTCGCCGGCATGGATGACGCCATCATAAGCAATGATGTAAAACATCAGTACGCTTCCGATGAGGAAATTCAAATCGATAAATATGTAAGTGCTTCCGAGGGCTATGGGTTTTCTGCCCATCGCAACCGCAAAGCCAGTTACCAGTAACAGGTTTGAAATGTTGGCGCCAATGATGTTTCCTGGTACGATCTCCGTGGCTCCCTGTTGAACGGACAAAATGCCCGAAATGAGTTCGGGTAATGAGGTGCCAATGCCTACTATGAAAATGCCAATGACAAATGATGGCAAAGAGAGCCATTTGCCCAGTTGTTCGGCTGCATTGGTGAAAAACCTGGCAGCAAGGATGAGTACAGCGAGCGCAATTATGAATATGGTAAGATCAATGATCATACAAGGGAGCAAGTTTTAAGGGTGAAAGCGCTTTTTACGGCTAAGTTGTTTTGGATGTTTGCTAAAATAGCCCATTTTTGCAACAATCTAAATCGTCATGTAGTAAGTATATTGAATGATGTTGAGAATAAATCCTGCCTTTTTTAAAAGGTTCATCCAATCCGGATCAATTGGTGGTATTTTTTTGCTTCTGAGTGTTATTGTATCTCTGGCGATTGCGAATTCAGCGGCCGGAGCTGGCTTTAATGCCTTCCTTGGAAAAGAGTTGGGGTGGGATTCGCTTCATTTGCGCATGTCTTTGCTTTCCTGGATCAATGACGGACTGATGGCCATATTCTTTCTGCTGGTGGGCCTTGAGATCAAGCGTTCATTGATCGAAGGGGAGCTTTCTTCTCCCAAGCGGGCAACACTGCCCGTTGTTGCTGCAATAGGCGGGGCTGTGATTCCGGCCATCATTTATTCTCTGATCAATGCGGGCACCCTCTCTGCCAACGGATGGGGTATTCCCATGGCCACTGATATTGCTTTTGCTATTGGCATTCTTTCGCTGCTTGGCAACAGGGTGCCTGCATCTCTTCGCATATTCCTGGCTGCGCTGGCCATCGCCGATGATCTAATTGCCATCATCGTGATTGCGATCTTTTATTCTCCGCAACTTCATTTAACCAACTTATTATATGCGGGTGGGATATTTGGTGTTATGGTGTTGATGAACCGCCTTGGTGTCAAGCAACTGTATGCATACCTTTTGCCTGCACTTCCTTTGTGGTATCTGGTTCATCATTCGGGTATTCACGCAACTATAGCTGGTGTATTAACAGCGTTTACTATACCAACCACTCCCGATTCGAGCGTATCTCCGCTGGAGAAGCTGGAGCATTTCCTGTCGCATCCTGTCAATTTTTTAATTATGCCTTTGTTTGCGCTTGCCAATACCAATGTTCATTTTGGGCCGAACATTGAAGCTGGTCTGGTAAAACCGTTGGGCCTTGGCATAGTAGCGGGCCTGATCATTGGCAAACCTATGGGAATATTGTTTTCATCCTGGCTGGTGGTGCAATTAAAACTGGCCAAGCTGCCTTCCAAAGCGAAGTGGGAACATATCGGAGGAATTGGACTTTTGGGCGGTATCGGTTTTACGATGTCAATTTTTATTGCTTTATTGTCCTTTTCAGATGAAAGTATCCGTTCCGATGCAAAGTTTGCCGTATTGGTCGCTTCGGCAGCGTCTGCAATTTCCGGGTGCTGTTGGTTATTGTTCTTAAATCGCCATAATACAACCGAAGCACCACCTCCTACCCTTTAAGTGTATTATTCCTCCATGACAATTCTGGTTTGCTCAGCAGGCAGGATAATTGCTGCTTTTTATCGAAACGTTTATTATGAACAATTATCATGACTATCAAAGCTGCATAGACGCGTGTTTGCGTTGTGCATCGATTTGTAATCATTGTGCTTCTTCCTGTACTCAGGAAAAAGATGTGAAGATGATGGCCCGTTGTATTCAATTGGATATGGAATGTGCTGCAATCTGTTATGCCGCAGCCCAGTTAATGAGCCTGGGCAGTGCGAAGGCTGCTGATATATGTCTCATTTGTGCTGATATTTGCCAGGCCTGTGGAGACGAATGTATGAAGCACGATACCGAGCACTGTCAGAAATGCGCCCGCATTTGTCATCAATGTGCGGAAGAATGCCGTCAGATGGTATCCGCTGCTGCCTGAACTTATTTGTGTCAATACAGAATGGTTAAATAACGTTCTTTAATGCTTTTCTAATCCTGGTTTAAGGGATCGCTAATATGCGTATAGGAAATTCGTTTAATCGATTTGATTGATTTTACAAAAGGAGCATTAGTGTTTACTTTCAATTTTTGTTGATTTTGATGCTAACCGGGGAATTATCGTTCCCCGGTTTTTTTATTGGCTTATCTTTATTACTATTTTCTAATATATGAAAGAACTACTGGCAGCTTTACGGGCATTCTTTAAAGACCGGTTCAACCTTAATGAAGACAAAGCGGAAGAGGAGGCAATTGTAGAGTCGATCCAAAAAGAGGTACACTTCAAGGGCACCAACTTATGGACGCTCATCTTTGCCATCCTGATAGCGTCGATTGGACTCAATGTTAATTCAACTGCTGTGATCATTGGCGCGATGCTCATCTCCCCTATCATGGGCCCCATCATGGGTATCGGACTGGGGATAGCTACCAATGATTTCGACCTGATGAAAAAGGGCCTGAAAAACCTCGCTATTGCCGCTATTATCAGCATTATCACTTCGTCAATCTATTTTTCTGTAACACCATTGCATGACGCCAATTCCGAATTGCTGGCAAGAACTAATCCGTCGTTATGGGATGTTTTCATAGCATTTTTTGGCGGGCTGGCCGGCATTGTGGCTGGCACGAGAAGGCAGAAAAGCAATGTGATCCCGGGCGTAGCTATAGCTACCGCTTTGATGCCACCGCTTTGTACAGCCGGGTTTGGACTGGCTACCGGACAATGGATGTACCTGCTTGGTGCGCTTTACCTGTTCTTCATCAATAGCTCTTTCATTTGCCTGGCTACATTTTTAATTGTAAAACATCTTAAGTTCCGGAAGAAGGAATTCACGACAAAGGAACTGGAAAAGAAAGTGATACGTTACATATGGATAACCGTAGTGCTTACAACCGTTCCCAGCATCTGGCTTGCTTACCGCATTGTGGAACGCAGTATTTTTGAAAGTAATGCCAAACAATTCATTCAACATGAATTTCATTTTACCCGCACGCAAGTGATCAACAGGAACTTTATTTTGGGAAGTCCCAACCGGATTGAAGTGTTATTGCTGGGGGAAGAATTGGAAGCTGACAAGATCGATTCACTGCAACGTAAAATGCCTTATTATGGCTTGAAAGATGTCCGCCTCACCGTTCATCAGGGGCTTGATGACCGGCAAGATATCGATTTCGCACAAATCAGGGCCAGCATCTTACAGGATGTCATCAACAACCAGCAAGCCAGGGGGTATGACAGTCTCGATTCCCGGAATAGCAAACAAGTTTTTCCAGACCTTCGCCCGGAATTGAAAGTATTGTATCCCGATCTTGTCAATTACTCCATTGGACAGTCGATATTTTTGCAAGCAGATTCAGCTAAAGCCGATACGGTTACCTTACTGGTGGCCCGGTTTAAAAACAGGTTATCAACCAGCAACCAACTCAAGCTACAGCAATGGATGAAGGAACGCCTCAAAGCCGATACGATTAAACTTGTCATTGAATAGTGGTATTAGCCGGCAGGTAACTCATTCCTTCCAGCAATGAAATAACCATCTGGGGCGTGTGGAGGTTGTAATGTGCATAGGACGCTTCCATGCCCACTTTGATGGTAAAGCTTCCCTTATGGTTCACTAAAACTTTGAACATATCTTCATCGGTTTTATCATCGCCGATCGTTAAAATAAAATCATATGCGTTTTGATGGAGGATGTTTTTTATAAAGCTGCCTTTGTTGAAACCGCTTTGCCTTACTTCGACGATCTTGTTGCCCATCAACACTTGCAGGTTGCGGTGATGAATATAGTCGTTGAGGTCGTTGGCTAATTCGGATGCTTTCAATTTTCCCTGGTCAATATTGGCATTTCTATAGTGCCAAACCATGGAGAAGTCTTTTTCTTCAATAAATGTGTTGGCGCACCTCCGCTCGTACATTTCCATGATGTGCTGCACGCGTTCTTTCCAATCCTGGTTTGTTTGCACTTCCGTGATCCATTCGCCGTTTCGTTTATAACGGGCGCCATGTTCTGCTACGAGGTTTACGTCAATCATGCCCAAATGTTTTTCGAGCCAGGCGCTGCTTCGCCCACTGATGATGCAAACTGTTGTGCCCGGGGTTTCAGCCAGTGATTGTAACAATCCCAGCAGGCCGGGGTTGGGAATGGCATCATCGGGATTGGCTGTAAAGGGGGCGAGCGTGCCATCATAGTCGAGGAGCAATAACCTGCTACTGGCATGTCTGTAACTATCGTACATGTCGCGCCGGGTATACTCATCCATAAACTTTATCTGGAAGGATTGTTGTTTTTGTCTGATGTGCTCCAGTTCATTCATAAAATCTTCTGCCCAGGCATGGATATCATACGTGGCGATACGCTTTTGCATCGTTTCTATGCGCATGGCCTGTTCCCGGACGGACATTTCAAGTCCTTCCCTGATCTTTACGGCTATTTCTACCACGTCATTGGGATTGATAAGGAGTGCATCCGTCAGCTCACGTGCAGCACCTGCCATTTCGCTGAGTACCAGTATGCCTTTTTTATCTTGCCGGCTGGCCACAAATTCTTTGGCCACCAGGTTCATTCCATCGCGCAGGGGTGTGATCAAAGCGAGGTCACAAGCGCTGTAGAGGGCCATCATTTCTTCAAACTCCAGGTGATTGTATTGATAAATGACAGGAATCCAATTGATGTTTCCTGTTTTGCTGTTGATATTGCTGATGAGCTCATCAATCAATCTTTTGCGTTCTATATATTTGGGTATGTTATCTCTCGATGGAACAATGACCAGTATAAAGACTACTTTATTGTGATACTCCGGATAGCGCTGCAGAAAATACTCGAATGCCCGCAGACGATTGTGCACGCCTTTGGTATAATCGAGCCTGTCTACTGAAAAAATAATTTTACGGTTGTTCATTTGCGCCAGCAACCTATCGCGGTGGGCTGCAATGCCAACATCCAGATATGCTTTATTGTATTTTGTATAATCGATGCCGATGGGGAACACATCTACTTTGACGAGCCGGTTCTCATAGTTAATGATATGCCGCTCGTGGTCGAGGCCCAGTACGGTGAGGATGCTTTGCAGGAAATGGGATGCATAGTCGATCGTATGGAACCCGATCAAGTCTGCACCCAGCATCCCTTTCAACAGGTCTGCCTGCCATTTCCTGGGTAACAAACGGAACAATTCAAAGGAAGGGAAAGGTATATGTAAAAAGAACCCGATTGTCAGTTCCGGTATGGCGCTGCGCAGCATACCGGCTAAGGGCAACAGATGATAATCATGTATCCACACTTTGTCGCCGGGCCTCAAATGCTTTATCAAAGTTTCTGCAAACCGTTGATTGACCTGCTCGTAGGCCGAATAAGACTCTGCATTGTATTCTGCAAAGGACGGGAAATAATGAAACAAGGGCCAGATGACAGCATTTGAAAGGCCACTGTAATAATCTTCGTACTCAACGGGGGGGACAAAAACAGGCAAATAGGTGAAGGAACCTGGTGCAAGTTGTTTACTGTGTGCAAACCAAGTATTCACCTGACAGCCCGGTACACCCGCCCAATACACTTCTGCATAGGTGTTATCTTTTACGTTTTGCACATAATTGCCCAGGGAACTGACCAAACCACCTGACACTGGCCGGATGCCTTTTTCCTCATCAATCATTACGGGCAACCGGTTGGATACAATGAATAATCGTTTCTCCATGTTCACAAACTACACCTGCGATCATAGGAGTGAATTAGAGTTATATTAGAATGAGATTAGAAAGCAGCCTGGACTGTGACAGGGTTTATTACTTTGCTTTGATCACCATTAGCCCTACTACACCATTGTCTTTCTGTTCCATACGCGTAATGTGGTATTTGTACACACCCGTCTTGTTCTTTTGCAATGGTGCTGCAAAGGTTTGTCCGGCTGTGATGGTGACCCAATCCCTTCGTGGTTTTTCGGGCATCAGCACAGTGGGCAGCATCAGGATCAATTCCTGGCGGGTATTGTTGCGAAAACTGATGGAAGATAATTCGTTCAATTTCAGTTCCAGGATTTTAGGAGGTACAAGGTTATTAACTGAAAAGGAATGAATTACGCTTTTGCCTGAGGTGAGGGTTGTATCTTTTATTACAAAAAGGAAGGTGCCTTGCTTTTCAATGCTTTGAGTTGGATGAATGGCATTTTGCCCTGTTTTACCGGGCATCAGCAACGTTGCCCACCAGGCGATGGTAAATAATATTGGCATAGCAACAATTTTTGGTGACAAACCTGCAATTTGCTGCACTCTGTTAAGCTATGTATTAGTATAATATTAGAATCTGGTTAACATATCAGTCCATCCACGTTTTTGTGGATGTAGTAAAAATGTTGGCGAGTTCCAACAGATTACTGCAGGTATAATCCGGCTCGGGCGCTAAAGGATATAGAATTTGTTCGGACTGCAGGAGATATGCTGTTTGCATTCCAGCATTTACTGCACCTGCAATATCCCATCCATGGGCTGAAACGAGGAGTGTTTCTTCGGGACGGACCTTCATTTGTTCAAGCGCCCAAGTATATACACCCATATAGGGTTTGTATTTGCCAACGTGCTCAGCACTCATTACTTTGCTGAAATAGGAGATCAATCCCGTGCGCTCCATGCGATCAACCACGGTTTTTTGGGGTGAATTGGTCAATGCGGCCATCAGAAACCCTTCATCGTTAAGGAGGGAGAGCCCTTCCTGCACTCCCTGATTGAGTGGCAGGTGCTTCAGCAGCTCCAAAATCCTGTTGATATCGACGGTTGTAACTTCTTTGGACAATATTTGTCCGGTCATGCGCATCGTGGCTGCGGCTATGGCCGGAAAGTCATTGAACTGCTCGATGCAGTTATCGACAAAGCAGTATTGCATAAACTGGCCCATCCAGATGGTGTAGGCATGCCTGTTGTTGTAAATGGCATTTATCTTTTTTTGTACTTCGCCCATATCGAGCAATGTTTCGTATACATCCAGCAGGATCAATTTGGGCCGCTCCTTATAGGA
Source organism: Paraflavitalea sp. (assembly GCF_059502485.1). NCBI lineage: Bacteria > Pseudomonadati > Bacteroidota > Chitinophagia > Chitinophagales > Chitinophagaceae > Paraflavitalea > Paraflavitalea sp. The sequence continues at coordinate 10,530 of NZ_JCACET010000009.1, read as the reverse complement.
ATTATTATCTTTCATACGATCGTTTATTATGAAGCTTTCAACATATATCCCATACCTGTTTGTGTGAGGATCAGCTTCTTTTCATACTTTTTATCAATCTTGTTGCGAAGGTAGTTAATGTACACATCAATGACATTGGAATTGGTATCAAAGTCAATATCCCAGACATTGACTGCAATATCGGCGCGGGATACGACCCTATTTCTGTTACGAATGAGATATTCAAGTAACTGAAATTCTTTAACTGTCAGGATAATGATATCCTCTCCCCTTTTTACTTCTTTGGTATCGAGATTCATGGTAAGGTCATCAGCCTGCAAGAGATTGCCTACCGGCAAATGCTGAGACATGGTGCGCTTGAGCAATACCCTGATCTTTACCAACAGTTCCTGAAATTCAAAGGGTTTTACGAGGTAATCATCTGCTCCTGAATCGTAGCCTTCAATTTTATCATTGAGTCTGCCCAGTGCTGTTAGCATAATGATCGGCATTTGGGCATTGTGATTGCGGATAATGCGACAAAGCTCATAACCATTGACACCTGGCAGGTTGATGTCTAAAACAACCAGGTTAAATGAATGCGCAAAATATAATCGCTCACCGAGCTTTCCATCATAAGCTACTTCTACATGGTATCCATGTTCCATGAGACCAGTTTTCAATGTATCCGCGATCTTGTGTTCATCTTCTACAATCAAAACTTTTCGCTCTTCCATAATCTAAAATAATTGTTATCGATATACAACAATCAGAGAAAGCCGTGCCAAAAATATGTTAAAACCCGCTCTAATGTAATTCTAATACAAGGCTAACGGGCTGCTAATAGTACGGATGTAATTTTAAGACATCCAAAAGAAATCAATTTATTAACCGCATATAGCTATGTGTATAATCAACAGTAACAATGAAAAAGATAATAAACATATTAGTGGGTGTGGTGGCCTTTGCCGGACTCTGCGATGGAAAAGGGATTGGCTGTTGCACACTATGAGAAACTGGTGGATGTATTAACAGCAGATACAGCTTCAGCGACTCATAAAAAATGGCTGGTAGAGGCTTATGGTTACCTGGCAGCTTATCAAACGAATGAAAAGCAAAATTATGAGCAAGCGTTGGATCACCTTAATGACATTCTGGAACTGGACCCTGCCAACCAGGACGCCAAACAATATATTGCCATTCTTGAAAAAAAGCTGGATGAGGAATAAATGACATCATTACCGGTTTTATAGGTTACATAGGTGTTTTTCAATGGTTCTTTTATCAATGAGGAGGCCGTCTCTAAATCGAGGCGGCCTCTTAATATTTTGTATGAGCGTTGCCAAGTGGTGGCTGTCCAGACTTAATTAATCGTCACCCGGATAATATCCTTAATAGGGGGCAACGTAGTGAATGGGTTGGGATTGGGCACTGCCTGTATGGGTTTACTTTCTGCTAATGGCGTACCAGCGAGATTGAACTGGGTGATGCCGGCGCCCGGAAACTGGTCGATGGCCGTGCCATTGTCGTAGAGCCCGATACTGGTGGACACATCCCCTTTGACTGCAGGATCTATCCCGCTTGCCGGGGTAGCAAAGAACCAATCATTGGAAAAACCATACATAGTGGCGATGGCCAACCTGTCGCCTTTGGTGTACATAATGGATTGTGACACCTTACCGCCTACCTGTTCACCAATCACTGGTAACAATACTCTGGTACCAAGCGCCGGTAATACATATACTTCTTTCACTCCTTTCATTGTTTTAAGCGCGGCCGCCAGTATGTCTGCATTGCCCTGCTGCGCCAATTCTTTCAATCCCTGCCCCCGGTCGTTCTCACCAATTTTATATACCGGATTGTCGATACCATTGTAAACGACTACCAATACGGGTGACAGCGGTGTGAATATGCCCGTGATGCCCGACACATAAGTGCTCAGTGGACCGTTGTTGCCCGCTTCCGCGATTGACGTCAGCCCATTGGATGTTGGCATCTCTTTAGTATACAATGGCATTGCGTTCAGGAGGGTTCCTCCTGCGATGTAAGAAACTGCCCACACGCCCGGGCTGAAAGGTGTTTCGTTAGCCGTGCCTCCGGAAATGTTTGTGATCGTGAGGGTGAAATAAGAATTGCCTTCATAAGCCAGTGTAGCTTTCATCAATTTAGCGGCTGCGAGGTAGGTATTGCCTTGTGCATCTGTACCGTTTACCTCTGTGATGTTCTTATTGTCCGCAGTACCCGGATGGTTTACCAACATGCCCGGCACCTGGTTAATTCTCGTGCCGTTATCCCACAGCTTTATCTGTGCAGACACATCGCCCTGGATGGGGTTGCCGCCTGCATCATACAACGTGATGCCGGGGTTTTCCGGTGCAAAGAACAGGTCGTTGGACCATCCATACATCGTAGCAAAGGAAAGGGCTTCGCCTTTGGCTCCTGCAAAACGGATCGTGGTCGATTGACCGGGCAGTATCACTGCGGGCGTACCAGCACCCTGAAAAGTACCCGACTGTACGAGTGGTTTGGATTGCAATACGTTTTCAATGGTAATGGCGCCGGATGCAGGCATCTCTTCTTCTTTGTCTTTCTTACAGGCTGTTGCTGCCAGCAGGATGCCGGCGCCCAGTACGGTGTGGATAATTGTTTTATTCATCATTATTTTGTTTCGGACAAAACTATCCGACACAATGAGGGCAGGCAATGACGACTCTTCCCGCCGGGTTGTCTAAACAACCCGAAAATGATGGTTTAACATTTCATTTCAACAAAGCTTTTGAACTGTTCGTGCCTATCTCCTGTAGCCCCGGAATAATACGTGGGATAATAATTTCCTATTTTTATATAAATAAATTGTATGGGGCCTATACGCAATAGTGTATTTATAATTATTGCATTTGCAAGTTGTGCTTATGCGCAGGCCGATACGCCGGGTATTCAAAGGTTACGTCTCGAAAAGCTTAGCCATCTAATCGTATTGAAGGTTACACAAAGTACAGACGTGGAGAAATTGGCGGTGATAACCGGCGCCCGGGACATTCGCCTGAGCCCGAATGCAGCGTCCATTACCGGCCTTTCCTTTAGCTACCGGTATATCTACTTCGGTATCAGCACCGTCCTCAGATTTTTGCCAGGCAACAACGATGATATCAAAAAAGGAAGGACGCGCAACACAGGTCTGGTTTTCAGTTTGGGAGGCAAGCATTGGTACAATGAGTTTACGTATGCCAAAACCCGCGGATATTACCTCACAAACACCAGAGACTTCAACACCAACTGGACATCCGGACAGCCGTATGTCCAAATTCCTGCACTTGTATTGACGCAATTCCAGGGAATAACGGCCTATAATTTCAATATGCAATATTCCCTGAGCGCAGTCACTTTCCAAACCGAAAGACAGCTACGGAGCGCTGGCAGCTTCATTCCCCGAATACGTTACGGCTATTTTATTAATGATGATCAGTCAATCCCCCTGCCTAACGGCTTCACCCAAAAAGCCCGCAACCTGGAAATAATAGCTGGCCCTGGTTATCACTATACATTTGTAGCGCGGGAGCGTTTTTATGCTTCGCTGGCCCTAACACCGGGGGTAGGTTACCTTTATTCGCGTATTGCTACGCGCTATGCCACAGAAACAATGAAAGGCAACCAACACAACTTAGTGTGGCGCCTGGATAGCAGAGCCGGTGCGGGCTATAATGGTGGCCGCTTCTTTGCAGGCCTTTATGCCGATCTCGGTCTATCCGCCTTCAACCAGCAGCATACCAGGGTGAACACAGAAGACGACCGGACTGCGTGGCAGTTATTTGTTGGCTATCGCCTGCGGGCACCGCGCTGGATAGCCAAGCCCGTCCAGAAAGCCGGCAAAATAATCGGCATCGACTAACGCATGGCAGTACTTCCGACTATATCCAATCATCAATGGCCCTTCCGGGTTGAATGGTCATTTGACGCCCTGACAGGCTCAGCGGATCATGGCACACCTGATGCTGCCGATATAAGCCGGCTGATCGAAAGGTTTTTTCCACCTGAACTGGGTGAAAGTGATATCCGTGCCGTGTGTATTCCATTCAGCGATGCCTTATTCAATCACACGCCACGTTTTGTGAGGCTGCTGCAAGAGGCCGGTCCTGCATTTCATTTCACCATTAAAGATCCAGATCCGCATCACAGCTACATTGCCTGCTGCTGCCTTATTCTCAACAAATATTACGGTACCCACATTGACCTTCAAAAGCCATTGCTCTACGAAATACCTGACGCTGATGGCATCAGTAAATATTACCGGGTGCTGTACAATACCCGTTTTATTGAAGTAGCGCCTACTGAGAAAGCTATGGCCATCCACAGCGAGGACATTGAACGACTGATTAATAGCTACGATGACCTGGATCTGTGGAAGTTTTTTTTTCCCGAAGAAAGCTGGCTGCTGAAAGGTTTTGCATTTCTTACATTAATTGACGTAACTGTAGAGAATGCCGTATCAGTGTTCAAAGAAAAACTGCTGGCGCTGCATACCGACAATTTTCGCGACAGCGTAACCTCCATCTTTCGTTCGGTCTTTGGACTGGCAGGCATTGAAGTAGGCTTCACGCTATTTGATCCGATGACCCGGCGATTGCGGCAGGCAATATTTAATGGTCAGCAGCTTAGTTTTCTACTGCCGGATGCGAAGGAATTGCCAGGCAGGCGTGTGCTGGGGCCGGAAGAATACCAACAATTAATCCATGGACGGAAAAAGTGGGTGGTGGCTGATGCACAGCAGGTTGCCGAAAGTGCTATCGGCCGCAGTGCTGCCCGGCTGTTCAGCAGACAGGGATGGCAAAGCTTTATCCTTGCACCCGTGGTGAAAGATGGGCAGGTGGCAGGTCTGTTGGAGGTGGTGGCGCCCGGACGGGGCGACCTGCATTCGATCGGTGCTCAGAAATTGGACGTTGTGATGCCTTTCCTGGCGGATGCCATCCTGCGATTGATCACCCGCTTTCAATTACAGGCGGATGCGATTATACAACAACGCTATACAGCTATACATCCGAGTGTAAAATGGCGATTTGTGCAGGAAGTAGAAAAATGGTTGTACAGCCAGGAACTGGGTAAACCGGTTCCGATGGCCGAAATTGTGCTTGAAGATGTGACGCCATTTTATGGGCAGGTGGATCTGAGGGGATCTTCGCGACAGCGCAATGAATGTGTGCAACTGGATTTGCTGCAACAAATGGACGCGCTGCTGCGGTTACTGCATGATACAGGCTTGCTTCCGGAGCAGCGGAAGGTCATCGAAAAGTCGCGACAGCAGATCGAATCAGTCTACGCAGCCTATACTGAAGAAAGTATTGCAGGATACCTGGCAATCATACAACGGGAACTTGTTACGATGGTCAAGGGTGGGCGAAAGGACTCAGCGATAACGACCTGGTTGACAGATTGCGACCCGCAAAAAGGCGCTTTCCACCGCCGGAGAAGGGACTATCTGCACACGGTGGCCTCGGTAAATAACAACCTGGTGGCAGTGCTGAACGAAGCGCAGATAGCAGCCCAGCAGATCGTGCCACACTATTGTGAATTTTACAAGACTGATGGCCTGGAGCATGTGTTATACGCTGGCCGGGCGATAACCCCGCATTTGCCCTTTAGCCACGATACAATTGAGGCGTTGCGATACTGGCAACTCGAAACGATTTGCAAAATGGAGCGATCACACCATACACTGATGCCCCAATTGCCTTATCCGCTGGATGTCACTTGCCTCGTGCTTGCCTGGCAGCATCCGCTCACGCTCCGTTTTCGCACAGACGAAAAGCATTTCGATGTAGACGGAAGTTATAATGTAAAGTTTGAAGTATTGAAAAAGCGTATTGACAAAGCGACGGTCAAACAAACTGGTGAGCGTATAACTATGCCGGGTAGACTTACGATCGTATATGCCGGTGCACAGGATGAACAGGCTTATGGTCAGTTGCTAAACAGACTGTACCGGGCTGGATGGACAGAGAAGGGCTGGGAAACGTTGGAGCTGGAAGACCTCCCTGACGTTACCGGCCTGAAGGCACTGCGAGCTGTATTTGTATATTAAAATGTAACGAATTGCTTATCTTTAGTTAACTGCTGTTAAACTTTTAAATATTACCTATCATGAGAAAGCTAACTGTGTTTTGTTTACTGCTGATGAGCAGTTTACCCATTTTTGCACAACAAACTACTGTTAAAAATGATGTGGTATTAAAAATGGACGGTGAAGAGCTTACCGGTAAGGTGCTTAAGATCAATGATGGCGACATCGAGTTTGCTTATGCCGGAGAAACGCTAAGTTATACGATCAAAAAGACCGACATTATCAAGATCACTTTTAGCAGCGGCCGCATCCAGGTATTCAACAAGCCCGCATTACCTTCTGAGACAAAAAACGAACCGGCAGCTGGCGTATCTAAAAGTGGACCGGGCCTGGAAGACCATCATAACAAGGTAGCTATTCTTCCCTTTACTTTTATTCGCGATGGTCAATCTGCCGCCGATGCCATCAGCGACCAGGTTCAAAATGAGTGTTATGCTTTCATGAGCAAGCATTCGGGTATTTTTTCCATCCTCGACCCACGCACCAGCAATGCGCTGCTGATCAAAGCGGGCGTGGATAAGGAAACTATCAAAGGATATACGATGGAAGATCTTTGTAATATTCTCGGCGTGGAATATGTAGTAGATGGCGTTGTATCGATGAACAAGACAACCCAAACAAACTATCAATCGAACTCCGGCTCTTCCACTACTAAGGATAACAATAAGAATGATAACAGGGACAGGAAATACAATTCTTATTCTTATGGTACAGCCAGGCAGAATTATCAAACGAACCTGACGTTGAATATGTATAATGATAAGGGTAGCAGTGTGTACAGCCAAAACCGCACATCGTTCTGGAACACACAGGATGCGTATAAGAATACGCTGGAATACCTGCTGAAGCGCTCTCCGCTTTACACGAAATAATGATCCTTGCTCATGACATATCGCTTCTTTTCCTGTAGCGTTTTTTGTTTATGGTTATTTTTTTGCTGCCTGTGCATCACTGTGCCGGCGCAACAGACCGACACTACGCAACGGTTACCTGCGCGTGCAGGTCAATTTTTACAAAAAGCAAGGGCGTTTGGTCAGGCAGAGGCCATTCGAAGTATCGAGAAATACCGTGTAGGGCATCTGGCCATCGAGCAGGAAAAGCTATTGCAGGAGTTGCGGCACACTGTGGAGCGGGCCAAATTATTGTTGCGCAAAGGGATCGATACGGCTTTTTATCAAACCGAATTGAAGATTACACATTCGGAATTGGAACTGGTGCGCGATGGCATATTCGAGCATCCGGGCAGTGCACAGACGACGCGCAACCTTGCCGTGACATCGAGTATACTGAGCGAGTTGTTGTTGAAGATGACGGAGCGCCGGAATGAACTGGGGCGCTATGTAAATACGCTAACTGATATTGTAGATCATATAGACAGTGTATCGGCGGATTCAGTGTTGTATACCTTTGCCGGCGATTCGTTGCAGACGATACAATATGTGCGTAAGCTGGCTGTGCTGGCCCGCGAACTGGGCCCTACCGATACCGCCTTGCGCAAAACTGTCGGTTCGCTACAGGTGTTAGAAACCGGCCTCGACATGATGGTGGTGGAAATCCGCTCGAACCTGGAAGATGTGGAGCGATACCGGGGTGAACAGATCGAGCATAGTTTCGATGCCGAGTTTCCTGCATTATGGGAAGCGCCGTTGCGACACCGGGCTTTCGGGGAGATTGTGGCCGTATCAGCCGCCAAGGAAAGGCTGGCGCTTGTTTATTATCTGCATGATTTCCGGGGGCGGCTGGTGATTGTGTTGCTGCTGATCCTTGCGTCCTGGTATTTTTTACATTCACTGAAAAAGAAATGGGTACAGGAACGAGGGCTTGATCCGCAATTCAAGGGACAATTGGTGGTACGTTATCCGTTATTATCAGCCATCTTACTGGTGCTGAACATATTCCAGTTCCTTTTTCTGCAACCGCCTTTTGTGTTTGGGGCATGCATCTGGCTAATCAGTGCGATTTGTCTTGGCATCCTGTTCTACCGATTCATTGCTGGATTCTGGATGCGCTTTTGGGTAGTGATGGTCTTGTTGTTTGTGCTGGCTGCGCTGACCAATATGCAGCTGCAGGCTTCCCGGCCTGAAAGATGGTGGATGTTATTGTTGTCGCTAACCGGCGTTTCCTATAGCATATATGTGTTGCGCAGTCCGCAGCGTAAGGAGCTAAAGGAAAAAGGCATTGTATATTTCATCGGCTTTGTCGTATTTGCTGAAGGGGTGTCCATTCTGCTGAACTTAACCGGCAGGTATAACCTTGCCAAGACGATGCTGGTAAGCGGCTATGCCGGATTGGTGATTGCGATCCTGTTCTTATGGACGGTGAGGCTGATCAATGAGGGGCTGGTGATGATCTCAAATGTTTATAAACATCCTGACAGAAAGTTGTTTTACATTGACTTTACCCGGATAGGTGAACGTGTGCCCCGTTTCTTTTATGTATTTCTTGTAGTGGGCTGGTTCATCCTCGTGGCGCGGAACTTTTATGCCTTCCAGGAAGCGGCTACGCCCTTTATGGAATTTCTGACGGCAGAAAGAGTGCTGGGCAATTATACTTTCACGATCAATAGCATTTTTATTTTCGTTGTGATTCTTCTGGTTTCCGTCATTCTTTCCCAGGTCATCTCCTTCTTTGCCAGTGATCCGGGCGACCAACGCAATAAGGATAAACTGACACGCCGGGCTGGCGTAGGAAGCTGGCTGCTGCTTATCAGGATCTTCGTGCTGGCGCTTGGGTTGTTCTTTGCTTTTGCCGCCGCCGGTATTCCTATCGACAAACTGACCATTGTATTGGGAGCGTTGGGCGTAGGTATCGGATTGGGATTGCAAGGGCTTGTGAGCAACCTGGTGAGTGGACTTATCATTGCCTTTGAGAAGCCTGTGAACGTGGGTGATATCATCGAAGTGAATGGCCAACTGGGTACGATGAAAACTATTGGCTTCCGGAGCAGTGTGGTAAGCCTAATCGACGGCGCCTGCCTGATCATACCAAACAGTGACTTATTAAGTAATCACCTCGTCAATTGGACGATGGGGCATAACAGACGCAGGCTGAATGTATTGATCAGTGTAGCGTACGGCAGTGACTTGAAAAAGGTGAAGGCCGTACTGGAAAGCGTGCTAAAAAGTCATGAGAAGGTGTTGCAGTTTCCTGAACCCATTGTATCTGTGAAAGCTTTTGAGGATAGCTCTATCGATATCGATCTTTATTTCTGGGTGGGTCATGTGCGGGACTTTTTGGGTCTGCGCAACGACGTGATTACGCTGGTGAATGAAGCGTTTTTGCGGGAAGGCATCACGGTGCCGTTCCCACAACAAGATATTCATATTATCAATGATGGTAAGTAAACGAATATATTATTAAACCAATTAAATTATCCCTGTATGAAAAAAATCAGCCTATTGTCCTTACTTACTGTATTGCTTTTGATTTCCTCAGTTTGTTTTTCCCAGGAAAAAACAGGCCAGGTATATTTTATCCGTGCCACCGGTTATGTGAGCAGTGCGGTCAACTTCCGGGTATATCTTGATGATTCCCTTGTTTGCAAACTAAAGAACAAAACGTATTCTGTGCATACCGTCAAGGCTGGTAAGCATACTGTGCGAGCCGCGAATACTGGTCTTTCCAGTCACAAAAAATCAGCACCTTTTGAAGTTGAAGTGAAAGAAGGCCAGACCACCTACGTTGATGTCGTGTGGGCTAACACTGTATCCTGCCAGGAGATTACTGCCAATTCTGCACAAAGCAAATTGAAGGGTATTAAACAGGCAACGAATTGTTCGTCTAATGATTAGGTAAAGGAAAATGCTTGGCTGAATACCTTCGCCAGTAAAGCAATAAAAAAGTGCCCAACCGAGGGTTAAAAAGGTTTCAGACGAATTTCTCTTATCCTGCTTTACCGGATATTGGATGTAATATCCATTTTTTCAGGTGTTGATAGCATGTTTGTAGTGCTAAAGGTCTGAACCAGATAACGTGCCATTAAGGGACATTTGACTTTTGGATAATTGTTACAACGGAATCAGAAAATATTCCAAGCACGCTACTATTTATTTTTTCGTTTTGAAACAAGATATAATAGGGTAACCTGTTTATAGGCCAGGTTGCGTGTTTGCACCTGTTAAGGAACTTAATTAAAAGACAAACATACATTCAAGCTGTTTTACTTATCTTTATTTAGGTAAATAGTTCTCGTGAAGTAAATATGTTTTGTGCGTCATTCGTGGAGTTACGAGGTTTTGCAGGTAAATAACAATTGATTTTCAGCTACTAAAACATGGGTTTACAACTCTCTCTCCGCCCACAAAGTTGCTATCGCAACGTTCTCTGGCGGAAGTCGTCAACAGAAATTGCTAAGTAAACGAATAGTAAAAGCCCTGATTTTTGAAGTGACCCCAAAAAGTTGGACTTTTTTTTAAGATTTTAAGCGGCCTGATTTC